>DAOUDZ010000100.1:0-19763 GCA_034430575.1 Dehalococcoidales bacterium | reverse complement strand
TGGCCGGCCACAGCCTGGGAGAATACACGGCGCTGGCGGTAGCCGGAGTTTTCGATTTCGCCACAGCCGTGCGACTCGCCCGCGAGAGAGGCCGGCTGATGCATGAGGCCGGACAGAAACGTGCGGGCGCTATGGCCGCCATCATCGCACTGGATGAAGACAAGGTGGCCGAGGTCTGCCGGGAGTCAGATACCGTCATTGCCAATATCAACTGTCCGGGGCAGATTGTTATCAGCGGCGCCGCGGAGAATATTACCAAAGCCATGGAAATGGCCACCGCCGCCGGGGCCAGCCGAGCCATCCCGCTCCAGGTAAGCGGCGCCTTCCATTCAGCGTTGATGCAGCCGGCGGTCGAAGGAATGACCGAATATCTCGACGCCACCACCTTTGAGACGCCGTCTATCCCCGTTATCGGTAACACCACCGCCGAACCCATGACCACCGCCGAAGCGGTGAAAACGGAGTTGCGCAACCAGCTGACCAACCCCGTGCAATGGCAGCGCACCATCGAATACATGGTGAATGAAGGTGTCTCCACCTTTATCGAGATAGGGCCGGGCAAAGTGCTTACCGGGCTCATCAGGCGCATCAACAAGGAAGTCGCCACACAGAACATCGGCGACCTGGAAGCGGTCAGAAATTTAGGTAACCCATCCCCCTAACCCCCTTCCCTTGGGTATTGGTGAAGGGAAGGGGAAAATTAGATGAGAGGGGTTGCACCCCTCTCGAATCTCTCCTATACTTTGATAAAACGGGGCGTCTAAGAGGGGCGCCAGCCCCTCTTTCTTTACTTCCCCCTCTCCTTTGATACCTTGTAAGGAGAGGGGGATACAGGGGGTGAGGTAGATAAGAATAGTCAAAGGGGGTGCAGGATACCATGGACCTCTCAAATAAAGTAGCCATAGTTACCGGCAGCGCGAGGGGCATCGGTCGGGCTATCGCCCTGAAGCTGGCCGGGGTCGGCGCCAATATCGTGGTCAACGATATCGCCGTCGCGGCTGATTCTCTGGAAAAAACAGCCGAGGAAATCAGGGTGCTGGGACGGCAAGCGCTAGCGGTTACCGCCGACGTAAGCTCCCCGGAAGATGTCGCCCGTCTCATCGAGACAGCCGCCGGCAACTTCGGCAGAATCGATATCCTGGTAAATAACGCCGGGGTTACCCGCGACCAGTTGATAATGCGCATGTCCGACGAGGAATGGGATACCGTGCTTAATATCGACCTTAAGAGCGCCTTCCTCTGCACCCGCGCGGTGCTGCGGCATATGCTCCGGCAGCGCTGGGGCAGGATTATCAGCATTGCCAGCGTCGTCGGTATTATAGGTAACGCCGGCCAGGCCAACTATGCTTCGGCCAAGGCGGGTATTATCGGCCTGACCAAGTCCATCGCCAAGGAGGTCGGCTCCAGAGGCATCACCGCCAACGCTATCGCTCCCGGCTTTATCGAAAGCAGGATGACGGAGCAACTCGACGAAAAACAGCGGCAGGCGCTCCTGGAACATATCCCCCTGGGAAGCATCGGCACCCCGCAGGATGTGGCCGAGGCCGTGGCTTTCCTGGCCTCCGAAGAAGCAAGGTATATCACCGGGCAGGTACTCAACGTGGATGGCGGTATGGCGGGGGGTTAGGCGTACACGTCTCTAACGTGGATGGCGGTATGGCGGGGGGTTAGGGTGTTTCTTGCTTCTTCTCCGGCATATCAATCTTGATACTGTAACGGCGCGTCCGCCATTCCTTGAGGCAGTGGAGCACTTCCCCATCGGTTATATCGTGCCAGTAACGGTAGTAGTCCGATACGTAGAACCTCGGCTCGGTGCTGACGGTGCAGGTCACTACCCTATCGGCGACCCTGCGTATTTCCTCCACCACGCGTTCCGGCCCCACCGGCACGGCGGCAATTATCCCCTCCGGCTTGCGATGGCGGAGCGATTCGATAGCCGCCCTCATGGTATAGCCCGAAGCCAGACCGTCATCAACGACTATCACCGTACGTCCGCTGATGGACAGCGGCGGTCTTTCTCCGTGATACAGCAGGCTGCGACTGCGGATATCAGATCTTACTTTACCTACCTGGTAATTAATCTGCTGTCTGGTCAAACCGGCCTGCTTGACGACTTCCTCATTGAGAATGGTGGTGCCGTCATCGGTCACGGAACCGAAACCGCCTTCCGGGCTTAATGGCAGCGGAATCTTGCGGGAAATAACAAGGTCGAGGTCGGCATTCAGCGATAGAGCGACACTCAACGCCACGGCGACGCCACCGTTGGGGATGCCCAGCACCATCACCTGTTTTCCGGTATATTCGGTAAGTTTTTCGGCGAGCTTGCGTCCGGCGTCATAGCGGTTCTCAAAGACAGGCTCAACAGTGGAATGGCGCATATAACTGCCCTCCGTTCTACCCGTAAAGTTATTCTATCAGCTTGAACTCGTTCACGTCCACCAGACCGAGGTCGGTCAACCTTAGCTCGGGGATTACCGGCAACGCCAGGAAAGATAATGCGGCAAACGGCGCCGGCAGAATACAGCCCAAATTTTGAGCCGCCTGCTCCAGCCTTTCTAGTCCGGCGACCACCGTCTCCAGCGACTCGTCGGAGAGCAGGCCGGCAATGGGCGTGGCGATACTGCCCATCACTTTCCCTCCTGCCGCCACTGCCTGCCCGCCCCGTAAACGCTCTATCTCCCTGACGGCGGTTAATATATCTTCGTCATTGGTGCCGACGACGACGATATTATGCGAATCATGGGCGGTGGAGGAGGCTAAAGCTCCCCTTTTCAGGCCGAAGCCGGTCACCAGCCCGATGCCGATATTGCCCGTGGCCCGGTGCCTTTCCACCACCACCAATTTTAAAATGTCCCGCCCGGTATCGGGCACGAGCAGTCCGTCTTTAACGCTGTTCTTCATTTGCTTCTTTCTTGTAATTATCTGGCCGGGGACAACCTCAATGACCGGCAGGTCTTTACCGGACGCTTTTAGCTTCAGCGTATCTAAGGCAAACGGTTTAATATTTACTGTATCAGTCAACCTGCCGCCTTCCGGCTGATACGAGGGAAATAGCGCTTTTCCTCCCCGGGCCACCATCTTGCCCCGATAGAAGACCATCTCGATTTTAAAATCATGCAAATCATCAAGCACGACGAGATTGGCGAAATAGCCCGGGGCTATAGCTCCCAGCCCATCCAGACGAAAATACACGGCGGTGTTAATGGTGGCCAGCTGAATGGCCCTTACCGGCTCCAGCCCCAGACGGATGGCCTTGCGCACCACGGCATCGATATCGCCGTCACGGAGGATGTCAACGCCGTGACGGTCGTCGACCACGAAGAGGCACCGATTGTAGGTCATATCGGTGACCAGTGGCAGCAAAGCTTCCAGGTTCTTCTCCGTGGAACCCTCTCTTATCATGACGTACATGCCCCGCCGCAGCTTCTCCTCCGCCTCGGCCAGCGTGACCGACTCATGGTCGGAATAAATGCCGGCGCTGATATAAGCATTGAGGTCTTTGCCGGAAACACCCGGTGCATGGCCGTCGACGATTTTGCCTCTGGCCGACTTTATTTTACGGAGCATGGCGGCATCGCCGAAAAGTACCCCGGGATAGTTCATCACCTCGCCCAGGCCTATGCATTCCTTAAATCGCAAAATCCGCCGTATGTCCTCCGGGCCGAGCGCGGCCCCTGAAGTCTCCAGGTGGGTTGCCGGAACGCAGGAAGGGGCCATCAGGAAAAGTTCCAGCGGCAAATGACGGGCGCATTCCAGCACGTACTTTATGCCGTCCATGCCGCAGACGTTGGCTATTTCGTGGAGGTCGGTGACGATGGCCAACGTGCCGTGCGGCACCACCGCCCGCGCGTACTGGCCGACGTCCAGCATAGAACTCTCCAGGTGGGTATGCCCGTTAATAAGACCGGGCGCCAGGTATTTTCCTTTTAAGTCGATAGTCTCTTTCGCCTTTGAATAGTCCCCCACCCCGGCTATCCTGTCCCCGCAAACAGCCACATTGCCCGTCTCAATCTCGCCGTTAAAGGTGTTGATTATTTTAGCATTAGCCAGAATCAAATCGGCGGGGGATTCGCCTTTAGCCACGGAGATTAAGCGATTTAACCGACTCAAAATTACTCCTCCAGATAACAGATATCGGGCAGATTGCGGTACTTTTCGTCGCTGTCCAGCCCGTAGCCGACCAGGAATTTATCCGGCACGGTCAGTCCCAGATAATCTATAGTTACCGGAACGCGCCGCCGGGACGGCTTATCGGTCAGGGCGCAGAGTCGGAGCGACGCCGCTTTTTTCTTCTTGAGGTAATCCAGTAAATAAGCCACCGTGATGCCGGTATCCACGATATCCTCCGCCACCAGCACATGCCTGTCCCTGACCGCCGCGCGAAGACCCTGCACCACTTTCACCTTGCCCGAGGTCTGCCGGCCGCTGCCATAACTGGACAAACGAACAAACTCTATTTCCAGCGGAAAATCCAGCTTACGGACGAGGTCGGCCAGAAAAACGAAAGACCCCTTGAGAATACCAATTATCAGGGGATTTTTATCACGGTAGTCGCCGGTAATTTCAGAAGCCAGCCGATTAACGGCGGACTCTATCTCGGCACGCGTAAAAAGACGGTGCAACCTGGTTTGAGAATCCATGTCTAGTGAGATTATAGACGGTAACGCCAGGTATGTCTATAAAAGGAGGATATAAAATATATTTTACTTAGTGCAAAAAGGAATGAAAAACACCAAGGCCGGATACTCTTTTCGGGATATCCAGCCTTAGCTTGAGTTTCTGATTTTATTTCTGCCTGATTTCAGCGGCTTACCTCCTTCCCATGGACTGTGCCGGGTATCTTTCAGGCGTTTTTTCCGGCAGTGACTTCCTTTACTCTGGCTTCTCTAGCCTGGCGGACCGCCTGGACAATGCCACCGATATTGAGGTACCAGACGAAGGCCGCCGGGAAGAGGACTACCGGGATGGCTATCACCAGCGCTACAATCAACTCAATCTGCATCTTGGTCACCTCCTTCTTTTTATTTCCACTATCAGCTTACCACCCCGCTGTAGAAAACCGCTTCCGCCTTGATACCTATTCAAGATGGTAGTAAACGCTGAAATTATAACCGGCAGACCATACGGTATATACGCAAGAAAAGCGTCTTGAATTAAGTATTTGTGCTTAGGTTTTTATCATCCGGGGGGGAAATTGATGGGGACTGAATAGACGGGCGGGGCCTTACGTCATTTAGGTTAATATGCAGGACAATCTGCTTTAGTCACTCTTCCGACTGTCTCTTTAAAGTTTCCTGCTCTTCCTGCCATTTTTGGAACTCTTCCTCGCTAAGCGGCTGACAGGACTGCAATCTCTTATTGGCTATGACTATCTTAAAAAGGCTGCGGCACTTCCAGCAGCGATACGGCCCTTCGAATATCTGCTGAACCAGAGACATTTTTCCAATTGACTTACAGTTGGGACATTCTATCTCAATCATGCTCGGTTACCTGCAGAAGCCCCGGTTGACTAAGTCCGCTCTATCTCTTCGGCGGCAAGGTTTAACCTGACGGTTTTTTTTGTAACTTCGGCCACATTTTCAGGCGTGAAGTAAATTGCACTGACATCATCGTCCAGACGCACCATATATTTACGCGGCTCTCCCGACCATGCATCCATAACGATATGGTCAACCTTGCCGAGGGATTTGTTGTTTTTATCCGTTACGGACATTCCATACTGTATTTCCATTCCAGTCATCCTTTTAATATTCCGGCGACCTTAATTACCCGTGGAAACGAGGTGAGTATTATTAAAAAGCATGTTTGAGACAACGCGTTCAGGAGTGGGAACACGTGAAGATAACAATATTTTATTATTAAAAAAAGCTGGTTATCTTCCAGCTTCCTCAAGTATCAATCTAACAAAGAACAATTTCTTTGTCAACCCCCTGTAATAACACTCAATGCTGTGGTTCGATGGTAAGGATTGAGCGTTCATTAATGTACCTCGTATCTCTCTTGATTACTCCACCAGCTTTTTAATGACTTCGACAATATTAGAGGTCAGCGTGCCCGGCCCGAAGACGGCTTTGACGCCAGCTTTCTCAAGGGCGGGGATATCGTCCTCGGGGATGATGCCGCCGGCCACGACGATAACATTATCCATGTCCTTTTGTTTAAGCCCTTTCACGACCTCCGAGAACAGCTCCAGGTGAGCGCCGGAGAGACAGCTCAATCCGACGATGTCCACGTCTTCCTGGAGGGCCGTCTGGACAATCATCTCCGGCGTCTGGCGGATGCCGGTATAGATAACCTCCATGCCGGCGTCGCGGAGGGCGCGCGCCACCACCTTGGCACCGCGGTCATGGCCGTCAAGTCCCGGCTTGGCTACCAGCACCCGTATCTTTTTACGACTCATTAATAGCCACTCCCCATTTTTCCACTAAAGTACTCCGTCATTCTGGCGAAGGCCAGAATCCACACCCCTTATCCCCCACTGGATTCCCGCTTTCGCGGGAATGACATTAAATAATAACTTATTATTTCTCTTCTCCCCGCGGCTGGACAAGCTCGATAAGCACCCCGCTGACCGACTTCGGGTGGAGGAAAGCGATTTTCCCGGCGACGCCTTCCCTACCTTCTTTATCGATAAGCCGTACTCCCTTCCCCTCCATTTCCTTTAAATCTGCATCGATATCATCCACCTCCAGGGCGATGTGATGAAGTCCTTCGCCGCGCTTTTCCAGAAATTTAGCCACGGTGCTCTCCGGTCCGGCCGGCTCCAGGAGGTCGATTTCCACCCCTTCGCCGACCTGAAAAATAGCCTCGGTAACCCTCTGGCAGGGGGCCCCTTCGATATGCGCCTTAATCCCCAGCAGACGTTCGAAGATGGCCGCGCTTTCTTTCAGATTATTAACGGCGATACCGATATGATGGACTTTTTTAATCATCTTCCGTTCTTCTCCGCTATAAACTTCAAATAGTGTATTAATTCAGCCCAGTTCCCCACCACTGGATTCCCGCCTTCGCGGGAATGACAATTATATTAAAAGATATAAAATTCCCTCTGCACGCCGAATACCTCGCGGAGGGCGTCGCAGATTTCTCCCACGGTGGCGTCGGCTTCCACGCACCGGAGAAAGGCGGGCATGGTGTTTTCCGAGCCGCGGGCGACTTTTTTAAGGTTTTCCAGAGAGGCCGTTACTTCGGCGGCGTTGCGTTCTTTTTTCACTTTATTCAAACGCGCCACCTGCTTTTCGGCTTCGACGGGGTCGACGCGGAGGAGGCCTTTAATCTTTGAATAAGGCGAAGCGAATTTATTCACTCCCACGACGGCCCTTTCTTCCGCTTCCACTTCCTTCTGGTAGCGGTAAGAGCTTTCCTGTATTTCCCGCTGCGGGTAACCTTTACCGATGGCCGCCAGCGCCCCGCCGAGAGAATCGATTTTACCAATATATTCCGCCGCCGCCGCGACCATATCCCGGGTAAGTTTCTCCACGAGCCATGCCCCGCCGAGCGGGTCTACCGAATCGGCTACGCCGCTCTCGCCAGCCAGAATCTGCTGCGTGCGTAAAGCCGTAGTGACGGCATCCTCGGAGGGGGTGGCGTAAGCCTCGTCGTAGGAGTTGGTGTGGAGCGACTGCGTTCCGCCGAGTACGGCCGCCAGCGCCTGGACGGCCACCCTGACGATATTGTTCAGGGGCTGCTGGGCGGTGAGAGAGCAGCCGGCCGTTTGCGTATGAAAGCGGAGCATGCAGCTGCGCGGGTTCTTCGCGCCGAACCTCTCCTTCATTATCCCGGCCCAGAGAATCCGCGCCGCGCGGAACTTGGCCACTTCTTCCAGCAGGTTGTTATGAGCATCGAAGAAAAAGGAAAGCCGCCCGGCAAAGTCGTCCACGTCCAGACCTCTATCGATAGCCGCCTGCACGTAAGCGATGCCGTCGGCCAGGGTAAAGGCGATTTCCTGCACGGCCGTCGAACCGGCCTCGCGGATATGGTAGCCGCTGATGCTGATGGTGTTCCAGCGGGGCAGATTTTCACTGCAATATTTGAAAATATCGGTGGTGAGTCTCATGGAGGGGGCGGGAGGGAAAATATAGGTGCCCCGGGCGATATATTCTTTAAGGATGTCATTCTGGATAGTCCCGTCGAGCTGCTTTGGGTCGATGCCCTGCTTTCGGGCGACGGCGATATACATCGCCAGCAGGACGGGGGCGGTGGCGTTAATAGTCATGGAGGTACTTACCTTATCCAGCGGTATGTCTTTGAAGAGGATTTCCATGTCACGCAGGGTATCGACGGGCACGCCCACTTTACCCACCTCGCCGCGCGCCAGGGGACTATCGGAGTCGTAGCCAATCTGGGTTGGCAAATCGAAGGCAACGCTTAGTCCGGTCTGCCCCTGCTCCAGCAGGTAACGGTAGCGGCGGTTGGATTCTTCCGCCGAGGCAAAGCCGGAGTACTGCCGCATCGTCCAGAGTCGGCCCCGGTACATGGTGGGCTGGATGCCCCGCCCGAAGGGATACTCCCCGGGATAGCCGATAGACTCTTCAAGGTCAATCCCGGCAAGGTCGTCAGGGGTATACAGGGACTGAATTTCAATGCCGGAGGTGAGGGTGAAATCGGGCTGCCGTTCCGGGAAACGTTTTAAGGCCGGCTCCAGGACATCCTTTTGCCACTTCTCCCTGCGTTTGCCGGGCATTACTTTTTACCACCCCCTCCGGAACGCTTGCGGCGGCATTTCTCACAGTATCCGAAGATACCCACGTGCCTCAATTCCGCCTGGAAATTATAATCGCGCAGTATTACGTCCTTGAGAGAAGACAGGGCCGATTCATCGATATCAATAATAGCGCCACAGCCCTGGCAGACCAGGTGATGATGGTGCCCGCTGCCCTCGGCGTGATAGCGGATGCGTCCCTCCCCCAGGTTAATCTCATAGACGAGGCCGAGCTTCTTTAAGAGCTCCAGGGTGCGATAGACAGTCGAGATATTGACATTGGGATATTTAGCCGCTACCTGGGCGTAAATTTCCTCGGCGCTGATATGGTCGTGGCTGCTCTCCATCGCCGAGAGAATCATCATACGCTGCGGCGTCAGCCGGTACCCTTTCTCTATCAGTCGTTCGGATATGCTGTGCTTCTCATGCATATCGTGCATCTTATGGCTCTCCCCTTGATTACATCTCTACACTTAAAAACAATAGCAAAACCAGCGAGCTATTACAACTATACGGGACTGATACAGTATGACAGGTAGCACCGCGATGTTCGAGCTGGCTTTCGGCCTGCGCGGGCTATCCAGCCCTGATGTTGCGGATGATTTCTCCCCAGCCCGGTCTTTTACCATACATCAGGAGGTAAATCCTGAAAACCTTGATGGATAAGAACAGCACGCCGATGATGGAGAGCACCAGCACCACGATGCTGGTAGCCAGTTCCCAGGCAGGAATATCGCTTACACCCAGTCGCAGCATCGCTTCCACGGGAGCCGTAACAGGGAAAATGGTCAGGACTGTCCAGATTGGACTTTTAGGGAACAGCATCAGTAAAGATGAGAACCAGAGGGGTACAATGGCAAACATTGAATAAATCAGAGACAGCTGCTGTCCTTCACGGGCATTGGGGCTGATGGCGCCGACACCCGCCGAAAGCGCAGCGAACAATAAATACCCAAGGACGAAATAGATAATCCCCAGAAAGATGAAGTTACCCGGTATCTGTATTGTGCTGAAAAAGCCGCCGAAAGTGGATGAGGCCAGGTTCAGCAGGAGCGGCAATGAGACAAGCCAGACGGCCACCTGCACCAGACCGGCGACACCCAGTCCCAGGACCTTGCCGACGAGTAGCTGCCGGGTAGTAACGGAGGACAACAATACCTCAATAAGCCGACTCTCTTTCTCCTCTCCCAATCCCTGTACCATATAACTGGCAAAGAAATTCAGGGATAGGGCCAGCAGCAGACTGAAAATACCGGGAACAAGGAGATTCCCAAACCCGCCCTGCTCGGTAGCTACGGCGCCGGTTTCGGTAAGCCTGATAGTCATCAGGCGCAATGGGGCTTCGACGAGGTCAATAGTCTCTTGAGGCACTCTACCCGATAAGACATTACTCGTGAGGAACCTCTTGATAGCGGCTGAAGTGCCAGGCGGCGTTTCCAGCTGCTTTTCCAGGGTATACCGATTAATTACCCCCATTGACGTGTAAGGTGTCGAAATAACGAAATATTCCGAAACATCGGCCTTGAGCATGGCGGCCGTCGCGTCATCCTGCGTATCATAGCGAACCAGCTCGATAGGCCCTTGAGTCGTATACTGGTTAAACCCGCCGACCTCATCAACATACCCGATGGTGGTCGTTTCTACTTCCGGCGGCTCGATGATTGCCGATACCAGCTGGACGACGCCTATAGCCAGGAGGCCCAAAACCGGCATGATAAGGGTCATCACGATAAATCCGGTCCGCTTAACCGTATGCAGGAATTCGTGTCTGAATATCAGCAGCGTCTTATTTTTTATTTTTACCCACCTCTTTCAGGAATATCTCGTTAAGCGAAGGAGTGGCCATTTCAAAACGCTTGATAACTATGCCCCGGCTTACCAGTTGCTCCAGGAGCTGCTGCGGGGTCGTCTTTCCGTCCAGCAACAATTCAACATAGTCCCGGTGCTGGTGCTTCTCGGCAATCCCCGGTACATCCCCCAACTCTCCCTTAAAATCCAGAAGGACTGCATTGCTCTGATACCTCGATTTGATTTCAGCCAGGTCTCCGTAAAGGACGGCGCGTCCGTTGTTAACCATCAGGATACGGTCGCAGAGCTCCTCCACCTGGTTCATCTGATGGGCGCTCAAGATTAAGGCTTTACCCTGATTCTTTAAGTCGAGACACATCTCTTTCAACAGCTCGGTATTGACAGGGTCGAGGCCGGAAAAGGGTTCGTCCAGGATAACCAGCTGCGGGTCGTGGGCGATAGTAACGATGAACTGAATAATCTGCCCCATGCCCCTGCTCATTTCCTCGATTTTCTTACTCTTAACGTATGACATACCTGTTTTTTCGAGCAACTCGCCGGCTTTTTCCTCCACCCGACGCCGGTCCATACCCTTGAGCGAGGCAAGGTAGATAATAGTATCGATTACCCGCAGCTTTTTGTAGAGTCCTCTTTCCTCGGGCAGGTAGCCAAGTTTATTCCGGGCAGTTTCACCAAACTTTTCGCCGAAGATGGTCACCTCGCCGGAATCCGGCTTGATGATGTCCATCATCATCCTGATAGTGGTAGTCTTACCCGCGCCGTTAGGGCCGATGAGTCCGAATAACTCGCCTTCAGCGACAGAGAAAGACAGGTCATCAACCGCGACTTTATCCGCGAACGATTTGACTACGTGACTGACTTCAACTGCTTGCATAACCGGAACACCTTTTCAACTCTGCATTATAACATACTTGATATTTCACGCTATATCTTTGAGCGCGAAGTCCAGCCCCAGTTCCTTCATTTTCCCCTGTCATCCCATAGAATACGTTAAAAGGGATTCAACGGGGTCTTATATTTCAACCTGTAAACGACAGCCGATACGGGATAAATGACGACGAATCCCAGCAACACCATGATTAAGGCCAGAATGAACAGGCTGTAGACCACGCCGAGCGACGAGGCCGTGAGCGGGAAGAATTTCTCGCTGCCGAAACCGGTAATAAGCCCCAGGAAATTTATCAGGAGAAATATCAGAACGATACAGCCCAGCCCCGATAAAGAACCTTTAACGTCGGATAAACTTAGCCTGATATTTGAAGCGACGCAGATAGAAAGATAGACAAAGACCCAGAACTGCCAGTCGGCTAGATTGGAGAGGGTGAATATTATTTTAACCAGGGCCAGCGACGAACTCTGGAAAACCGCCCAGTAGCCGCCCATCGAGTTGCTTTCGCCGATTTCACCGACTTCGAAAATGATTGAGTCCCACACCTGCGCACTGTTCGGAACCAGGAAATAAAAAGTGGCGAACAGCACCGTACAGCCGAGCAGTACCGGCCCGATGCCGATGAAAAAATTTCCCAGCACCGCCCAAGGGTTCCCTTTATTCCATGTATGAGAAACGTACCCCAGCGTCCCCGTAACCGGGTCCGGCTTGAAGAATCTGATATCCACAATCCTGTGAAGAAATATAACGCAGAAAAGGGCGTGTCCCAGTTCATGAATCGGTGTGCCCAGCCAGGCCACGAAATATACCCCTTTGCTCCCGAAAGCCCTTTCCAGCGACCTGAAGGTAAGCTGCGAGATGAAATGAATCAGCAGGCCGAAAATAAAGACACCCGCGAACAGGGAGGCCATCTGGCTTAACGTGGCGATGATGAGGTCTTTAACAAATACCAGCACGGTCATGTCGGTTGAATGATATCCGCACCCGGCACGACTGTCAAGGATACGGCAGTATTTACACGAAGCTAGATAGCGCGGGCTGTGCGCGAGCCATCGGCAACGGCGTCCGCTATCAGGAGTGGCTCCCGACAATCGCCGACGGCATAAAGTTCGGGCACCTTTCCCTGGAGCTTCTCCAGAAGGTCGGTATTTTTCATCAAAGGCAGGGCCGTCACGATGGTATCGGCCTCGATGGTCTTTCTTTCTCCTTCTCTGGTAACGATGGTCAGTCCTTTACCCGTTATCTCCACGTACTCCTTAACACCGGATATCGTGGCCACGCCCTTTTCCTTGAACCAGGTAAGGAGGTAGCCTAAAGCGACATCCACCATGCCTTCTCCAAGATTATCGGCTTTTTCCACGATGGTCACTTTTCTGCCCCGCTTGGTGAAAAATTCACCCACCTCACAGCCCTGAATACCGCCGCCGATGACAATCACTCTTTTTCCGACAGGCAGGTAGAAATGAGTCAACCATCTTAAAGTTTCCGGCGGGAAAAATTTTAAAAACATCTTCAGTCGCTGGTGCAGGACGGCGCCGTTGACCACGTTGCGCCCGTAGACACCCGGTATTCCCGGAATAACGGCCATACCTCCCGTAGCCAGGATAACCGCATCGGGTTTAAGCTCTTCTATCGTCGGCGGGGTGACTTCCTCGCCGAGGTTTATCTTCACGCCGAGTCCGGTAATCTGGCGTTTAAAATAACGAACGAAGGCGGGCAGGTCTTCGATTTCGGTCCCTTTTACCATGGCCGCCATGGGCAGCAGACCGCCGAGCTTGCTTGATTTCTCGTAGAGGGCTACATCATGCCCTCTTAAAGCCGCCACCCTGGCCACCTCCAGTCCGGCCGGCCCGCCGCCGACGACCACGACCTTTTTCTTCTTCGCCGCTTTCTCGTAGGTATTATACTCCGTTCCCACGTTGGCGTTTATGCGGCAGCGCCGGCTCCCCAGGCAGTTATCGCAGGCGGTGCAGGGGGCGATATCGTCCAGCCTCCCCGCGGCCACCTTATTGGGAAGCTCGGGGTCGGCGATTAAACGCCGGGTCATGCCGATAAAGTCCGCCATGCCCTTTTGCAGGACTTCCTCCCCGAGCACGGGGTCGAGCCGGCCGATAACCATAACCGGAACGGACACCGCTTTTTTTATCCCCTCCGACAGGAGGATATTAGCGCCCGCCCCGCGCCGGCTCCTATCGTATTCTTTGGGGAAATCCTTTAAAGGCACGGGGGGTTCGGGATAACAAAACAGTTCAGGGAGATAGGCGGCAACATGACGTCCCAGCCAGTGGCTCCTGACATGAATGTTATCGGCGCCGGCTTCCTGTAATACGCGGGCTATTCCGCGGCTGTATTCAGGCGTCATGCATTTATCATCATCAACGCCTACGATTCGACCGATTTCCATACCGTTGATGCAAACGGAGACGGGGAAGTCCTGCCCCAGGCGCTTTTTAATTTGCTGTATGATTTCCACCACGAACCGCGCCCGGTTTTCCAGGCTCCCGCCGTATTTATCCTGTCGCCTGTTCCAGAACGGAGAGAGAAAATTATGTCCCAGGTGGCTGCTGGCGGCATTGACGTCCACTCCCTGAAAGCCCGCTTTTTCCGCCCGCACCGCCGCGCTGGCGAACTTATCGACAATTTCTTCTATTTCCTCAACGGTGAGCTCCCGGGGCACCTCGTTATGAAAGTCGTTATCCGAACTCACGCTCACCGGCGAGGCCGCAATCGGCGGGCCGGGGGAAAGAGCCGTCGGCTCGAAGATTATCCGCTGCCACGGGCCATCATGGTTCATCTGCATAAAGGTAGGGCAGTCGTGCTTGCGGATAACCTGGACCAGCTCGCTGATGCCCTTGATGTATTTATCATCGTCAAGACGGTAACGCGGTCTCCAGCGCGCGCCCAGGGGGTAATCGACGGTGGGGGATTCCACAATCAGCAGACCCACACCGCCCCTGGCTATACCCTCGTAGAAGGCTTTAACCGCCTCGTTCATGTGGAGTTCGTCTTCGTGCCACATCATCATCCCGGCGCCCGTCTTTATAATGCGGTTCCTGGTTTTTACCGACCCTATTCGACCGGGTTCCAGCAGCTTCTCGAATTTGTTATCAACGACCATATACCTAAATCTCCTTTAATCAGATACACGCTTAATTATGATAATGAGTTTTTACAGGAAAAGTCAAAACAAGCTGCGCGGCAAAGCACGCAAGAGAGGAGATACAACAACATATTATCCGGCGAATTTTTGTTACTAATTTTTCCCTTATGATATACTCGAAGCAGGGGTATATATAGTATAAACTTAATATCAGGCGAGACCCCCGGACGGTAGATATGGACAGTAGCATAACCAAAGCTCAACAATTGGCCGAGAAAATAGTACAAAACATGGAAAAGGTGATGGTCGGCAAGACGGAAGCGGTAGACCTGGCGGTGATAGCGTTAATCAGCGAGGGACACCTGCTTATCGAGGATATCCCCGGTGTCGGCAAGACAATGCTGGCCCGGAGCCTGGCAAAATCGATAAACGGCGGCTTCCAGAGGATTCAGTTCACGCCCGATATGCTCCCCAGCGATATAACCGGCGTTACGGTATACAACCAGAAAACCAGCGATTTCGAGTTCCGTCCCGGCCCGATAATGACCCAGGTATTACTGGCGGATGAAATCAACCGGGCCACGCCTAAAGTACAGTCCGCCCTGCTGGAAGCCATGGGCGAGAAGCAGATTACCGTGGACGGCGTTACCCGAAAAATGCCCTCGCCTTTTCACGTTCTGGCCACCCAGAATCCTATAGAATTCGAAGGAACCTTCCCCCTCCCCGAAGCGCAGCTGGACAGGTTTCTGCTTCGGATAAACCTCGGCTACCCCACTCCGTCCGAAGAAATAGACATAGTAGAAAGCCAGCAGTATATCCATCCCATCGAGCAAATCGAATACGTAGTGGATGCTTCCGATGTTTTAACGATTCAAGAAACCGTAAAAAATATATACGTGGATGACACGGTCAAGCAATACATCATATCACTGGTGGAGGCAACCCGCCAGCACCCCTCGATATTTCTCGGGGCTTCTCCCCGCGGCTCGCTGGCGCTTTTCCGTACGGCTCAAGCGAGGGCCCTGCTCCAGAGACGCGATTACGCGCTGCCCGACGATGTCAAAGCCCTGGCCGGTCCTGCCCTGGCCCACCGTTCTTTACTTTCTGCCAGCGGCCAGACGCCGGGCAAAGACAGCCAGTCGATAATCACCGAGATACTGGAAACAGTGCCCGTGCCGGGCACAATCCCCGAGCGGTAGCAGTGACGCTTCCGGGGGTGAAGCTATAAGGCCTGCCACCCCAAGTTGAAAAGGTATGAAAAGTCGTTGGGTTCTAATTATTATTCTCCTTCTCATCCTGATAGCGGCTCTAGCCGGAGTTGCTACCTTCCTCTGGCGTTTCTTTATATTCTTCGTGGTAGCGCTGCCGGTGAGTTATTTATGGTCGCGTATGACCGCCCGCGGCATTCACTGCCGCGTTGAAAAATTACCCCGTTTTTTCCAGGTCGGAGAGCGCTTCGAGGGGGAATTCACCCTGACCAATCGAAGCATGATACCCACCCCTTTGATTGAAGTGCGGGAGGACACCGATTTACCGGGTTACCGGAACGAAATAAGCATCAGTCTCCCTTCACGGAGTTCTTATACATGGCGAACCGAAGTCTACTGTCGAAAGCGAGGGCGGTACGGCGCAGGCACACTTACGATAAGGGTAACCGACCCTCTCGGCTTTTTCCCCGTGGAGCGGCGTATCGGTAAGCACCAGGAAATCACCGTTTACCCGGCGACGCTCGAAGTGCCTTTATTCGAGAGGACTCCCCGGCAGGGCACCGGAGTCGGCTCGGGCCGGTGGCTTGATAGCGAGGCCAGTCCCAACGCTTCCAGCGTGCGTGAATATGTCAGCGGCGACAGCCTCCGCCACATCCACTGGCAAACCACGGCTCATACCGGAAATCTCATGGTCAGGGAGTTCGACCCCGACCGCACCAGATACGGTTACAACGAAATCTGGATTGTCCTGGATATGCGCCGCACCTCCCAGCTGGGGGAAGGCAACGAGACCACCGAGGAATACGGCGTTATTATAGCCGCTTCGCTGGCTAACAAATACCTGTCTGCGGGGAAAAAGGTGGGGCTGATAGCGGCGGGCGACCGTTCTTTTCTGCTATCACCGGAAGCCGGAGAGGAGCGCCTGCAGCATATACTGCACTCTTTAGCCCTGCTGAAGGCTACCGGCGAGGTGCCAATCGATAACCTGCTGGCTTCAAGAGCGGAACATTTCGGGGCGGGCTCCATCGTTATTGTAATCATGCCTTCCGTAAATCCGGGGATAGCCGCGCCGCTGCGTCCTGTCATCGAACGCCGCGCCAGGGTTACCGCCATACTCCTGGATTCTTTCAGCTTCGGCGGCGTGGATACTCCGGCCAATAACGCCCGCAAACTCAACTCCAGCGGCGTTAACGTCTACGTGGTGAGGCAGGGAATGAATATATCGCGAGCGCTGGACAGCCAGCTGCACTCCTCACGGGTCCAGTATATCAGAGGAAAAACGTAGCAGTGAGTAACAACGATTTAAAGAGGACATTTATAAAATCCTGGTCAAAAAACCGGCAGGCGTGGGTAAGCATCATCCTGCTTTTCCTCGTCCTGGAAATCTCTGTACTCTCTCTAGAACTAGCCCGGTGGATTACCCCCCAACCCGCATTATCACTGATACTCGTCCTATCGATGCTGGCGGCCGGTCTGCTTATAAGGAGTCGACTCCCCGGTATACTGGCGCATATCGCCGCGCTGGGCATCGGTGGCGGGATAACGGCCTGGCAGACTTATCGTCTGGCCGCAACAGAGACGGTAGCCTTTGCCGTTTTTCTCTCCCTTCTGGTATGGTTAACGGGCTATTTCTCGACATGGTTTATTACACGACGGAAGAACGCCTGGGTAGCCGTCTGCCTGGGCGCACTGGTTATCCTGGCGAATTTAAGCAACCTCCCGGATGATTATTATTATTTCTTCGGCCTCTACCTTATCGCGGCTATCTTACTTATCACCTGGACACGCATGGTCAAACGGAATTATGTTCTAAAACGCTCGGCTCACTCTCCCGCGCGAGGCGCGTTCTACATGATTACTCTGTTACTGTGCGTCATCATAGCGGCAGTCTCCGTCGCCCGAATAGTACCGGAGGCGCGTCTTCCCCAGATACAGACATTCATAGCTACCAGGATGCTCCGGGGACTTGACATGGAGGACTCATTTTTTAATTTATTCGCCAAGGTGCCCGCGAAGCAGCCGTTGAATACGAGCATGACGCGCCAGGACCTGAAGTTCGGCAAGACCTGGAAGCAGAAGGAGCAGATTGAGTTCGTGGTGCGTTCCCCGCAACCTTCTTACTGGCGTGTGAAAATATATGATACCTACACGTCCCAAGGCTGGAAAAACCGCCCGATTACCGCATATTTACCGGAAGAAGAAGTGTCCTGGGATGATTTCGGAGCTTCCGTCAACTATGATAGGATAACCTATACGGTAACCACCAATATAAAAACAGACGCCCTGCTGATGTCCGGAAGCTATGTGTCTTCCGACACAGACGCCATGGTAGGCGTCAGCTACGGGGACGTTATATCAGTGACGACACCCCGCGTACTCGGCCCCGGAGAACACTATACCGTAACCTCCGACATCCCTTCCCTGTCACCCGGGGCTTTATCCCGGGTAGATGGAGATTATCCATCGTCAATCTCGTATCAGTACCTGCGGTTACCCGCCGATTTCCCCGACGATATAAAGCTGTTGAGCGAAAATATCACCAGCGGTGCCGAAACACCCTATCAAAAGGTGATAGCAATAGATAACTACCTGTCCCGGTTTTCGTATGAAGCAGAAATCGAGGCTCCGCCGGCGGGCGTCGACGGCATGCGACATTTCCTGTTTAATCAGAAATCCGGCTTTTGCCTTTACTTTGCCTCGGCGATGACGGTTATGCTGCGTTCGGTCGATGTGCCCGCGAGACTTGCCGTCGGGTACGTTCCCGGCGAACCCGGCGAGAACGAAGGAGAATATATCCTGCGCAATAAACACTATCATGCCTGGCCGCAGGCGTATTTCACCGGCTACGGGTGGGTTGACCTGGAAGCGACTCCCGGCAGCGCGGGCAGCCGGATATCAATCGAGACACCGTGGGCAGCCGCCGGCCCCCCACCCGAACAACCGCAGCGGGATATCCTGCAGCCGTGGCAGACATTACCATACTGGTACCAGATATACGGCATCAGCCGGGACGCACCGGAACTAAAACCGTCGATTTACAGGAACCGCCTGCCTTTCGCCGAAGAGCTGAAACAGGCCATGTTTATTTTCCTGATAGTCGCAGTTATCAGCCTGTTCATGGCAACTGTACTTCTGGTTTTACGGTCGGTGTTTTTCCGCTGGCTCTGGCGAGTGGATAGAGAGCACCTGGCGTCAGGTATATATTCCAAAATGTGCAGACTTGCTTCCATGGCGGGACTGGAGCCCAGGCCGCAGCAGACGCCGTATGAATTTGCCGCCGGGCTGGCGGCGGAATTCCCCACTCAGGCCGCAGTCTTCAATGAAATAGTGAGAACCTATGCGGAAAACCGATTCGGTCGCAGGAAAGGAAAACCGGGACTTTTCGAGGAAGCGGTAATTTTAAAGGCCCGGCGCAGCGTTTACGAGGTTCTTATAAAAAGGCTGGGGCCGGTCAGAATAATATTCAGTCGGCGGTATTAGCGAACCTGAAGGTTAAAGACAGGAGCAGCCCGGCTTTTTCTCATCCTCATTTTGAACTCTCCGCCTTCATCGCCGGACTTGGCGTATCCCGATATGTCATCATGGCGCTGATCCTACTCCTGCTGCTTATCATGGAATGCTCATGGAGGGCATCGCTCTCCTGGTGCTGACTATACCCATTCTCTACCCGCTGATTATAGACCTGGGCTTCGATGGGATATGGTTCGGCGTGGTTATGGTGGTAATGCTGAATATCGGCCTGGTCACGCCGCCGGTGGGCATCAATGTCTATGTTACGGCCGGCGTGGCTAAAGATGTCGCGCTGATGACTATCTTCCGCGGCGTTACAACACTATGGAAGATGTCGATGCCGTGGTTCAGACACTGGCCGAGGTGGTGCAGGAGTTGAGAAGTATCAGCCCACTGCTCGGTGCTGGCGGTACGCCGAATCGCTCGCTATAGCGAGGCAAGA
Organism: Dehalococcoidales bacterium; assembly: GCA_034430575.1. Classification (GTDB taxonomy): domain Bacteria; phylum Chloroflexota; class Dehalococcoidia; order Dehalococcoidales; family RBG-16-60-22; genus JAFGPF01. The sequence goes on along the minus strand of DAOUDZ010000100.1, from coordinate 104 downwards.
AATCCACGAGAACGCGGTTGGCCTCAGCCATGGTGCAGGCCCCTGCCAGGCGGAGTTCAGCCACCAGTCTGTCCTGGAAGGTTCCCGCTGCTCTTTCTACCCGT
>DAOUDZ010000099.1:0-38694 GCA_034430575.1 Dehalococcoidales bacterium | reverse complement strand
AAACACCCACTATCTGGGGATGGGTCGGCGTGGCTATTATTGCCGTCGTCATTATCGGCCTGATTGTAATCTTTATGAGATTCGGCCGGCGATAGTATATGACTGATACATTGGCTATAGATACCAAAGACCTCACCAAGAACTACGGTAAGGTCACGGTGGTTGACCACCTTAATTTCCATGTCAGGGATAACGAGGTGTTCGGCCTGCTGGGACCCAATGGCGCCGGAAAGACAACCACTATTCTGATGCTGCTGGGACTAACTGAACCGGCATCGGGCACGATACGGGTGTGCGACTTTAACCCGTCCCGTGAGCCCCTTAAAATCAAGCGAATAGTGGGTTATCTCCCCGAGGCGGTCGGCTTCTACGACGACCTTACCGCCAGGGAAAATTTGAGATTCATCGCCGACCTGAACAATATCAGTGCCCCGGAGACCGAGCGCCGCATTGACGAAGTTCTGGAAATGATGGGCCTGACCGAAGAGAGGGACATGGTAACCGGCAAATTCTCACGCGGCATGAGACAGCGCCTGGGCATTGCCGACGTCCTTATCAAACAACCGAAACTGGTGATACTGGACGAGCCCACCTCCGGTCTCGACCCGGCTGGAATCAACCAGCTCCTCGATATCATTGCCGGCCTGCCCAAGATGGGAACCACCGTTTTACTGTCTTCACACCAGCTGTACCAGGTCCAGAGAGTATGTCACAGTGTCGGCATACTTTCCAGGGGCAAGATGGTAATCGAAGGGACTATTGACGAACTCGGCAGGGAGGCAATGGCGGGCGGCCGTTACATAATAGAGGTTGAAACAGCCGAACCAAATTCTGAACTTGTTGATATTATCCAGAAAATCAAGGGCGTAGAAAAAGTCGAATCCGATGGCACGACTCTTAAAATCAGCACCGATTCCGATTTACGTTCGCAAATATCCAAGGCGGTAATCGATAAAGGCGCCTTACTTGTGCAGATGAAGGCCCATGAATTCTCTCTGGATGATATTTATATGAAGTACTTTAAGGAGAATTAGGATTACATAATGATAGCCATAATACGCAAGGAACTGGCAGATTATTTCAACAGCGTCAGATTTCTGGTACTTTTCCTTCTGTTACTGGTGGCCGGCGGCGGCGGTCTTTACGCAGCCAGCCATGGCATTCGTACGGCCCTGCAAGAGAGCGACGCAGTTACCCAGGGCGGCTTTATTTTCCTGGCCTTGTTCACATCTTCCTGGGGCGGCATACCGGTCTTCACCATGATTATCGCCATTATCATTCCGATCACCGGCATCGTTTTGGGTTTTGATGCCATCAACAGCGAGCGCTCCGGCGGCACGTTGAGTCGTCTCCTGGCCCAACCCGTCTACCGGGACAGCGTTATCAACGGCAAGTTCCTGGCCGGTATTATATCTATGTCCCTTATGGTAGGCACAACATTGTTACTTGTAGCCGGTTTCGGACTAAGGATGATAGGGGTACCACCCACCTCCGATGAAATAATCAGGCTCTTTATTTACGGGCTCCTTACCGTTGTATACGGGGCATTCTGGATGGGGCTGGCAATGTTGTTTTCCGTTATCTTCCGCCGGGCCGCAGGTTCTTTGCTGATTCCGATTGTTATCTTTCTTATCATTTACTTTTTCTGGGTATTTTTAGGCTTTGGTCAGGCCATCGCCAACGCCGTTGCTCCCATAAGCGCCGAAAGCGATATCGCAACCCAGATTCAACAGGCGGGAATGCAGCAGACCATAAGAAGTCTCTCTCCCAGCTTCCTTTTCCAGGAAGCGTATCTGGTGCTGCTTATCCCAATATGGAAAGGCATAGGCGCCATAACGTACAGCGATTTATCTTATATGCTGGCCAATCCCCTTAGCCTCGGGCAGAGCCTGCTGGCCATCTGGCCCCACATAGTCAGCCTGGTGAGTTTGAGCGCCATCTGCTTCGGCATCAGCTATATCATCTTCATGAAGCAGGAAATCAGAGCTACATAAAAAGAGTAACGCCCCATCATCGATAGAGCGCCACAGCTTGTTCAAACACCGGTATGACCGGTTGTTATTCTTTTTCCGATTGTTTCTGGGCGACTATTTTCTGCGTGATTTGAGCCGGCACCTCTTCATAGTGGTCGAACTCCATGGTATAGGCCGCCCGTCCCTGCGTCATCGACTTCAAATCGATAGCATATCGCTGGACTTCGGCCATTGGCACCTGGGCTTCGATGACGTTGCTGCCGCCTTCGGGGTTCATGCCAAGCACGCGGGCCCGCTTGGTATTAAGGTCGCCGATGATATCCCCGGTAAGGTCGTTGGGTACGGTCACTTTGAGATTCATAATCGGCTCCAGCAAAATCGGCTGGCCATCGGCCATTCCTTTTTTAAACGCTCCGGCCCCGGCTATCTTGAAGCATATTTCCGAGGAGTCTACCGGGTGGAAGCTCCCGTCGTAGAGAGTAGTCTTGATGCCGACTACCGGATAACCAGCCAGCGCGCCCTCCTGGTATGCCTCGTGGACTCCTTTTTCCACCGCCGGTATATAATTTTTCGGCACCGAACCGCCGACAATCTTGTCGCCGAACTCATTGTCACCACGCTCCGGTAATGGTTCCATCGACAGCAGGACATGCCCGTACTGCCCGTGACCGCCGGACTGTTTCTTATGCTTATATTCGGCCTTGGAAGCCACTGTAATTGTCTCCCGGTAAGGTACTTTGGGGATAGCCAGTTCTACATTTACCCCGAACTTGCTCTGCATTTTATCCGCGGCAACGGCAAGATGGGTATCACCCATGCCGGAGAGAATTGTCTCGCCGGTGCCCAACTCGCGGTGCACCGTTAAAGTGGGGTCTTCTTCAGCCAGGCGGGAAAGAGCCGTCCCCATCTTATCCACATCGGTCTTGGTCTTGGGATACACGGCCTCCCGGAATGTCGGATTGGGGAACACGATGGGTGTTAGCACGGCGGGTTTATCCTGTACGCAGAGCGTATCCCCGGTACCGGTCACGTTCAACTTGGCCACAGCGCCGATATCACCGGCGCTGACCTCATTTACCGGCTCCTGTGTCTTGCCTCTCATCATGAACAACTGCCCGACTCTCTCAGCGGCCTTCTGATTGGCGTTATATACCTGGGAGTTACTGCTGATAACACCGTTATAAACGCGGAAGTAGGTCAATTTCCCGACATAAGGGTCGGCGGTGGTTTTAAACACCAGGGCGGCCAGCGGTGATTTCTCATTCGGCTCTGCGGAGGAGCCATCGCTGAAGGATATCTGTTGCTCCCCGGCTACGGGCAGGTAGGCACAGATGGCATCCATCAAGCGGTTAACGGCCACATTTTGTATTGCTGCGCCGGCCAATATGGGTACAATACGACCGCTTACGACTGCCTGGCGTAATGCCCCGGTGAGCTCTTCAGGGGTTATTTCTTCACCGCCCAGGTATTTCTCAATAAGAGCGTCGTCAACCTCGGCAATAGTCTCCAACAGCTTCTCGCGATAATTATCTACCTGCGCTTTCAAATCTTCCGGGATATCCCCCTCGGTGGATTCGGTACCGGTATACGCTTTCATGGTCAGCAGGTCGACTACTCCCTTAAAGCCCGTATGCGTGCCGATAGCCACCTGCAGCGGCCAGCATTTCGGTCCGAGTTTCGCTCTTACTTCTTCCACAATTTTTAAAAAGTCGGCGTTCTCACGGTCCATCTTGTTAACGAAAACCAGACGAGGCAGCTTCGCCTCTTCACAATATTCCCAGACCATCTCCGTGCCGACCTCTACACCGGAGGCGGCGCAGACGACTATAACAGCCCCTTCACTAACACGCATGCCCGCCTTGACCTCCCCGACGAAGTCCGTATAGCCCGGCGCATCGATAACATTTACCTTGGCATTTTGCCACTCACAGGGCAGCAGGGACAGGTTAATGCTGATTTTACGTTTTACTTCATCCTGGTCATAGTCCGACACAGAGGAACCGTCATCAACCTTACCCAGCCGGGTGACGGCTCCCGTATTAAATAGCATTGCTTCCGCCAGAGACGTCTTGCCGGCGCCTCCGTGCGATAATAAAACTGTATTGCAAATTTTATCAAGTCCGTATTTCTGCATCTAATCACCCGCTATTTAAAATATCCGATACTATTATACTCGCAGTCGTGCGCATACCACAAGCATCTGCCCCCCCTACGATAAGAAGAGCGGCGTAATAAACGTTTCTATAATAGCGGCGGGCACGAGCAGGGCGAGGGCTACTATAAGGTATTTCAGGTTCGTTTTAAATGCGGGCAGGAGCATCTTGCTTCTATTTCCCGTAAAAAGAGCGATTATCAGCGAAACTCCGAAGCCGAGAGCCGCCGCCTCCCCGATTATCAGGGCGGGTATTTCAATAATGCCGTGAGGCAGTATCCCGGCCAGTAAAAACCCCAGCGACTCTTCCTGAACAACCAATACAGAAAAATAGGACAGGAACGCACTGTTGAATAGCAGCGCGAATACCGGCAGGATGCATAAAAAGGGACTGAACAGGAAACTAACAACCAGGGCTAAGGCATTCTTCAGATAGATAAAGACTGCCGTCGTAGGCTGGTAAGGGTCTAAACCTACCACGAGGTCTTCGAGGGCTGACGCCTGATCGTAAAAAAGGGAGGAGATACCGGCTGAAATAGTATGACTGAAGATTATTCCAGCTATTATACCGATAATGAACAGTCCGCCGGAAATTAAGACCCAGAACCTGAAACGCATGTCAAAAAGTGCCCGAGCTACTTATTCCACCTGTCTCTGGCAGTTATCTCCGATAGCTCTTTTCTGGGGGGCGTTTTTCCTTCCCGGGCGGGGACGCCCACAGGGAACAGCGTTACCACGCGATAGCCTTCCGGCACACCCAGCGCTTTCTCCGCTTTAGCGGCATCGAACGTGCCGATAATCACCGTGCCGAGTCCCATGTCATGGGCCGCCAGCACCATATTCTGCACCGCCAGGGCGGTATCGAACATGAACCAGTCGCCTTTATCTGTAATGAATTCGCCGCCGTCCGGTTGCCCGGGAGGCCCGCCGGATTTGCCCATCGCCGCACAGACGACGATTACCACAGGCGCCTCATTAATGATATTGATTGCCGGGTTGTCTATCACCTTGTCGGGCAGCTTGAACGGCAGCAGCGCCCCGGCTAATTCCGTCTTCACCCGTGGCTCGCGTACCACGATAAAGCGCCAGCACTGCGTATTAGCCCAGGAAGGCGCCCAGCGGCCGGCTTCCAGAATCGCTTCGACCTTTTTGTCGTCAACAGGGTCGGAGGTATACTTACGGATGCTCCGCCTAGTTTTAATTGCTTCAAATAATTCCACGTTAATCCTCCTGTTAGAGCTACTTCTTACTTGCCATATTTCTCTTTGCATATGACCTCCGACAGGTCTTTACGGGGAGAGACCTGTCCTTTATGGTCGGGGAAGCCGAGGGGCGTCATGGTGACAACCGTTAGCTCGGAAGGCACGTCAAGGATTTGAGCCACCTTGTTAGCATCAAACCCGCCGATAATTACCGTGCCCAGTCCCAGCGAGTGCGCCGCCAGCACCAGGTTCTCCATGGCCAGAGCGACATCAAACATAAACCAGTATTCTCTCTTATCGATGCCAGGCGAACCATCGGAGCGGAACCCCGCCTTGCCCAGTTCGGCGCAGAGCACGATTACCACCGGCGCCTGATTGATGGCCCTGGCGGCGGCGTTTTCCACCCACTCGTTATCGACCTTCACCTTCAACAGGGAATCAGCCAGCTCACTTTTTGTTTTAGAGTCGCGCACCACGATAAACCGCCAGCACTGTATATTACCCCAGGAGGGCGCCCAGTGCGCCGCTTCCAGCACGGTGTTTACGGCCTTATCATCCACCGGGTCGCTTTTATATTGTCGAATGCTTCTCCTGTTCTTGATAGCTTCAATGACGTCCATAGTTATCCTCCTTATCTGCCAGTGATTTAGTTCTCCCAGGCTTCTTTCCCAATCAGTGACACGAAGCGGCAGCCGCACAGCTTTTGAACCACGTTTTTATCTTTTCGTTTTGTTATCTTGCACAGTTCCTGCGTGTAGCGGGAACCTACCGGGATTACCATACAACCACCGAAAGACAGCTGCGACATGAGTTCGTCCGGGACACCGGGAGCACCGGCGGTAACCATAATAGCGTCATATGGCACCCCCTGTTTCCAGCCGAGGGTTTCCCCGGCGAGATGTATCTCAATATTCGTGTACCCCAAGCTGTCCAGCACTTTCCGGGCAGACTCGGCCAGAGGCTTCACACGCTCCACGGTTATCACCCGGTTGGCCAACTCGGCAAGAATAGCCGTCTGATAGCCGCTGCCGGTGCCGAGCTCAAGCACCTTTTCGCTTCCGGTGATTTCCAGCGCCTCCGTCATGAGAGCGATTATATAAGGCTGGGAAATAGTCTGCTCCCAGCCAATCGGCAACGGCTTGTCTTCATAAGCCTGGTGGCGATATTCCAGGGGAACAAATTCTTCACGGGGTATACGAGAGATAGCGGCTAAAACCCGCTTGTCCTCAATCTCGGAACCGAGATTCTTAATTAACTTAGCCCTTGCTGCTATATAGTTCATCATGACCGCCAGCGAAGAACTAACCTAGAACGATTGACAGCACGATAAGAGCGACTATAACTATCCCCGCCAGAATGCCGATTCTTTTCAATTCTCCGACAACATAAGGGTATCGGAGCATAATTGCTGCCTCTGGTGGTGCCGCTGTCTTCGGGGCAGGTTCGACTTCGACAGGCGCTGCCGGCTTCGGTGTTACGTCAGTCTGCTGCTGCTGTAAAGGCGCATTTACCTGCCGTATTAAGGCTTTGCTCTTTTTACTATGACGAGGATGCTTACCCTTGCCGTGTCGCGATTTATCTGGCATCCTTTCCCTCCTGAAAATTACTCTTTAGCCCTGGGATGCGATTTATCATAGCTGCGGCGGACGTGCTCGGTAGTAAGGTGAGTATATACCTGCGTGGTAGATATATTGGCATGTCCGAGGAGTTCCTGAACCGACCTTAAGTCGGCCCCGCCGCTTAGCATATGAGTAGCAAAACTGTGTCTAAGGGTATGGGGGCTTATCTTATCGCCCAATCCGGCCGATTTAGCGTACTCCTTTAGTTTCTGCCAGAAACCCTGCCGGGTAAGTCTTTCCCCTCGGGCGTTAAGGAACATGGCATCTTCCTTTTTGCCGTGGGCCAATTTGGGACGGTCTTCCTCGACGTATTTCTTTACGACAAGGGCTATCTGTTCATAAAGGGGAATAATGCGTTCTTTGCGTCCCTTGCCGAAACAGCGCACGAAGTAATCGCCTTCTGTATTGACATCACCCAGATTTAAAGCCACCAGCTCGCTTATTCTCATACCGCTGGCGTATAACAGCTCCAGCATAGCCTTGTCTCTCTTTGCCTCGGCTGTGGATAATTTAGCCGGCTGTTCCAGCAGCAACCGTACCTGGTTAATAGGTATGGGCTTGGGTAACGCTTTCCCCACGCTGGGCGAGCTCATGTTTGCGGTGGGGTCGGTTTTAATATTGCCTTCCGATACGAGAAAACCGAAAAAAGACCTCGCTGCCGCTACTTTACGCGCCACGGTAGTGGCAACATAGCCTCTCTCTTTAAGGTCCAGTAAATGGCCCAACATGTTCTGCCGACTGAAATCATCCCAGGTAGTAATGTTTTGTCTTTTAGCAAAGTCCGTGAGCCCCGTTAAATCATTACGATAGGCAGCTATAGTGTGTTCGGAATAACCTTTCTCAACTGCCAGGTAATTCAAGTAACTTTCAATTAGCTCTATCATTACATCTCCTCGCGGTTTGATAAATATACCGGTCAGGCTATTAAGAATTACATAATCATTTTAACATAATATTATACCATAGAAAAGAGCTTGCTGACTCCATAAAATCCACCATAAGGGTACTATACCCCCTCAAATTGACTATGACCAAAGAGCTATTGTAAATGGGACGAAAGGCATATAAGATTTTTGTATAGCTAATACTAAGTTACATTAATAATAAATAGGGGAAGCCCTGATTATGTCGGAATCTGTTGAAGAAGCCAAAAATATCTTGCGCGATAATTCACCTGAACCAGAAGCCCTGCAACTTATTCCCGAGGCTATGGCACGCAAGTACAACGCCATACCACTAAGCATCGATGGTAATGTCCTGCGCGTGGCTATGGCGAACCCTTCCGATATCTTCGCCCTCGAGGCCCTGGCCAGCTGGAGCCAGATGCGTATAGAGCCCGAGGCTTCCACCCAGGAAGAAGTGCTTGAAGCTATCGACTTTAATTACAAGGCCTACGATGAGATAGAAAAACAAATATCCAACATCTCATTAACCGATGTCAATAAATTAGATGAAAAACTGATTATTGATACAGCCACGGAGGCTCCGGTTGCCCAGGCCTTAAGATTGATTATCGATGAAGCCGTAAAGGCCAGGGCTTCCGATGTTCACCTTGAACCGGGAGAAGATAAGCTAAGGGTGCGTTTCCGCATTGACGGCACGCTTCATAATATGTTTTCACTCCCGCTGAAAACAGTAACGCCGATTATCTCCAGAATCAAGATACTGTCCAACCTGAATATCGCGGACCATCACCGCCCACAGGACGGCCAATTTTCCATGAAAACCAAAGGCCGGTTAATAGATATCAGGGTAGGTATCATCGCTACTGTTTACGGCGAGATGGCGGTGTTGCGGCTTCTGGATAAGACCCGCGCCACCCTGACACTATCAGACCTGGGATTTCTCTCCGGTAGTCTGGCGAAATACGAAAGAATGTTAAAAGTACCTTACGGCATGATACTGGCAAGCGGGCCCACCGGCGCCGGCAAAACCACCACGTTATATGCCTCCTTAAATTCACTCGACCAGGTAGAACGTAATATAATCACCGTAGAAGACCCGGTTGAATACCGATTCTCGAATATCAACCAGATACAGGTAAATCCCCGCGCCGGCATCACTTTCGCCAGCGGCCTGCGGTCCATACTGCGTCTTGACCCCGATGTGATATTAATCGGGGAGATACGCGACGCTGAAACCGCCAATATCGCCGTTCAATCGGCTCTCACCGGGCACCTGGTACTTTCTTCAATCCACGCTAACGATGCCGTAGGAGTCGTTTTACGCCTTATTGACCTCGGCGTGGAACCCTTCCTGGTCTCCTCGGCCCTCATTGGCGTAATCGCCCAGCGCATGGTACGTCGCGTTTGTCCACACTGCGGCCGTTCGGCAGAAGCAACCCCGGAAGAGAACATGATATACCAGCAGGAAATTGGCGAAGAACGAAGAGAGTTTCTTCAGGGCAGCGGCTGTAAATCATGCGCTAGCAGCGGCTACCGGGGACGGACGGGCATATTCGAGATATTCTGCTCCAGTGATGAAATAAAAACGTTATTGCTCAAAGGAGCAACAGCAAATGAATTACGCAGGCAGGCAATAGAAGAGGGAATGGTTACGCTCTTACATGACGGGATGCTTAAAGTAAAGGAAAATATTACGACCCCGGCTGAAGTCATACGTAATGCTTATTCAATGAGTTAAAAATATTAAAAATACTGCTTGAGGTGATAAATATCGGAGCGGGAATTTAATGATTTATCAATACATAGCCTGCGGTGAATCAGGAGCTATTGTAAAAGGTAAAATATCAGCAACTAACGAAGATGCTATCGCCGAAATGCTCGGTTATGCCGGTTACCGCCTGATTAACCTTAGACCATACGTTGCGTTTTTCAGCGTTGGAAAGTTGGAAGCACAGCTGTTCCCGGTAAAGCAAAACGATATAATATTGCTCTATCGTCAACTGGCCTTGCTTCTCGAATCCGGCATCAATATAGTTACCGCCCTGGAGTTATTACAGGAACAGATATCCAATCGCTCACTGAATAAAGTAATTTCCGATGTCATTAACGATATACGCAACGGCGACCAGCTTTCGACAGCTATGAGCCGGCATCCGCAGATATTCTCTCCCATGGCTTGCCGTACGTTGAGCATCGGTGAGCAGACCGGCGGCCTGGAGACGATGCTTAGGCAGATAGCCGATTATATAGAAAAGGAAATCGTTACCCGTAAAGGAATCAAGGGTGCCCTGATGTACCCGTTAATAGCCGCCGTTGTGGCCATAGGAGTAGTTGGCGTATTAATGTTCTTCGTTTTACCGGCCTTCGCCAGCCTTTACGGGTCGCTTGGCGCCGAGTTACCCACTCTAACAAGAATGATGATGAGTTTATCGGTGCTTCTGCGCAGTTATGCTCTCCATATCTTCCTGGGAATATTTATTATCATAGGTCTTGGCGTGATTTATTTCAGAACGCCGGACGGCAAATATAAATACGATGCTTTGATGCTGCGTATTCCGACCCTCGGGAGGGTAAAGCATCTTAATGAGCTGGCACGCTGCTGTCGAAGTATCTCGCTGCTTTTCACGGCCGGCTTGCCTTTGACAGAAATTATGCCCCTCGTTATCCAGGGATGCAATAACAGGGTGATGGCGCAGGGGTTATATAACGTCCAAACAGATATGCTTAAAGGCGAAGGGCTTTCCAAGCCGATGGCACAAAATCCCTTATTCCTTCCTATGATGGTACAAATGGTCAAGGTGGGTGAGGAAACGGGTAATCTTGACACCTCCCTGCTGGCTGTGGCCCAAAACTACGAATCCGAAGCCCAGGACAAGACCAAAACCCTTATAGGTATGATTCAACCGGTTATGACGCTCGTAATAGCCGGCGTCGTCGGACTAATTGCTCTATCGATGGTTTCGGCCATGTATTCTATCTACGGGCAGGCATTTTAAAACCCGGGGAGTTATCGTACGTTTATATGAAAGGTTTGAAGTTAAGTAAAACAAGCTGGCTGATTCTCTCGGCGGGCATCTTCTTGGTCATCCTGGTCAGCCTGGGAGTTACTCGCTCCGGGCAACTAAAGGAACAAAACAGGCTGGAAGAAGAGCTAAGTGTATCCACGTTAAGAGTAGAGAAAATAGATATGACGGACATGCGCCCGCAGTTAGATGAGCTTGAAAGCAGACTAGATGAAGCTGAAAGTCAGCACAATGAAGCGGCAGCAAGACTTAACCAGATGATAGACAGCGTTGATGTTACCGATAAATTTTTTGCAATCGCCGGGTACAGCAATGTGCAAATAAACACGCTAAGCAATTCGCAACTATCATTACAAAAGGTCAATGGCGTCAATTGCGCCACGATATCCATCGGCGCCAGTATATCCGGAGACATTTCCGACATTACCGACTTTATAATCAGCCTGAACGATGGTTATACCACCGGCTACGTTCAATCGGCCCAGATTAGCACCGGCGGTGAATCCAGTGACAATAATACATCTGCAACCGCAACTATTCAGATGATTGTGCATTCCTATGAAGGTAAATAATTATGGCTAAAAACACCACCAGCCTATATATTAACGATACCAGCATCCGCCTGATGGTAACTCGCGGCAAACGCATTACCAAGCTGGCCGACGTACCCCTGGATGCGGGCTTGAGCGATATTAACACCGAGGGGAAAGAAGCAGAACTCGTCGCCAGGCTCAAGCAACTCTTTAAAAGCAATAAGATAAGCGCGAAGAAAATTATCCTCGGCATAAGCGGACTTCACTGTTTAACACGACCTGTTTCTCTGCCCGAATTACCTAGAGCTATGCTGGATGAGGCGATAACAAGAGAAGCCGCGAGGGTTATGCCGGTTCCACTAGAGCAGTTGTACATCTCATGGCAGACCGTCTCGGCCTCCGAGGGAAAGATAAAGGCCTTCATGGTGGCCATACCCAAACAGATTGCCGATACCCTTATAAGAGTGCTTAACAAGGCGGGGTGCAAGCCATATCTCATGGATATAAAACCGATGGCTCTGGCAAGGCTGGCCAGAGAAGACACCGCCATTATCCTTGATGTCCAGCAAAAGGAGTTCGATATTATTGTCATGGTTAACAGGACTCCCCAGCCCATCCGCACCGTAGCTTTCCCCGAGGAATCCCTATCGTTAAATGAGAAAATACAAATAGTAAAAGATGAACTTAAACGTACTATCGAGTTTCACAATGTTAATAATCTGGAGACTCTCATCCACCTTAACGCGCCTTTACTCGTCTCCGGAGAACTGGCCGACGAACCGGAACTGTATGAACTCCTGGCCCAGGAACTGGGGTATCAGGTATCACCGCTTACGTCACCGTTAAAATGCCTGAAACAGCTCGACCCTTCACATCACCTGGTAAATGTAGGGCTTGCCCTTAAAGAGTTCTCCAGGGAAGCCGGCCCATTGCTTCCTAACTTCAATACTTTACCGGCGCCATATCTGCCCAAGCCTATCTCTCTTAATCGAATAATGGCTATACCGGCGGCTGTTTCCGCCATAAGTCTAATTATATTGCTGACAGTGACAATTCAGAATGCCGGCGGCAGCATTGAATCGGCGCAAAATCAACTGGCTTCCAATAACTTTATTATTGAGAAAAAACAGGCCCAGAAAAACAAGCTGACGGAAGAAATAGCAGCCGCAGAGCAAAAATTGGTCAGTTTTGAAGCAGCCCGCGAAAATTTTACCTCTATATTGAACAAGTTCAACGCAAATGGTCAAAAAATAAATAAAGACCTGAAAGCAATCCTGGATAATCAGATAGATGAGTTTGTAATCAATGCCATATCTCACTCCGGCACCCACCTGACCGTTAACGGATGGGCGGATAGCGAGCAAGAGGTCCTGGAATACGTCCGCAAGATTTACGGCACCGGCAGGTTTAATGAAATAACCATAAGCAATCTCTCTAGAAACACGGGTGCAGAGGATGAAGCTATTATGCAGTATTTGCTAAATATTAAATTAAAAGGGTAAAGAAGATGGATATCATTAAATTGCTTCAATTTGCCAATTCGAAGAACGCTTCCGATGTGCACATGGTCGTGTCAAGAAGTCCGTTATTCCGCATTCACGGCAGCCTGCTGCCGGCTGAAGACCAGTCTGAATTAACTAACGAGGACATTGAACAGGCGTTACGCCAACTAACGACAGAAGAGGACAGGGCTGAATTCGAGCGCTGCCTTGAACTAGATTTTGGGCGCAGTGTTCCAGAAGTCGGTAGAGTCCGTTTGAATGCCGCCAAACAACGTGGTACCGTCAGCCTGGTGATTCGCCTGCTGCCGCCGGACATTCCATCACCCGAGACTCTGGGCTTACCCGATGTCTGTAAAGAGCTCATCCAGCGTCCGCGGGGCCTGATAGTGATCAGCGGACCTACCGGCAGCGGCAAATCAACAACACTGGCATCCATGATTGAATATTTAAACCAGAACGAAAGCCGCAGCGTGATCACCATCGAGGACCCTGTCGAGTACACGTATGAGAACAAAAAGTGCACCATCACCCAGCGCGAACTCGGCGAGGATACACATTCGTTTTCTGAAGCTTTAAGGCACGTTTTAAGGCAGGACCCGGACGTGATACTGGTAGGCGAGATGAGAGACCTTGAAACAGCCTCTGCGGCGCTTACCGTTGCTGAAACCGGCCACCTGGTATTAACCACCGGCCATGCCCCCAGCGCCGCCCAGGCAATTGAGAGAATAGCAAATATGTTCCCGCCACACGAGCGTCATCTGGCCCAGGAACGTCTGGCGTCATTGCTTCTCGGTATCCTTTGCCAGGCGCTCGTACCTAAAGTGGATGGTTCGGGCAGGGTGGCGGCAATTGAGATTATGCTGGCTAACTCGGCCGTGAGAAACCTTGTCCGGGAAGGCAAGACTTACCAGCTCCCCAACACTATTCGCATGAACGCGCAGCACGGCATGGCACTTCTCGACCATGCCCTGGTCAAGCTATTTAGCAGCGGCATCATCAGCCGCGAGAGCATCTTTGATTTCTGTAACGATAGGGAAGAAATAACCAAGCTAACCGGCGAAAAAGAGCCCGGTCTCCAAAAGGAACCGAGCATGGCCTATCCCAATCAGTTTTAGTTAAAAAGCCCGCGCCTGTCGCAATCAAAAGGTCATCCCCGCATTATCATCTTGCCACTCCCGCACAACTAAATGTCATTCCCCGGGGCAAGCACGAGACTGACAATCACTTTAGAAAAGACATAAAAAGCCTATCAGCAACATCCCGGGGCAGGGGAATCATCGCTGATAGGCTTTTCGTTATTACTATTGCTTTTTACGTTTTAAGGCTTACTGACTTTACTAATAACCCAGGTACCAGGGCTGGCTAACCGTGCCATCGGTAGCGATAATGTACGAGCCGGCTACATTTGCGGCACCACCGACCAAATAAGAACCTACTGTATAGTTACCGGAGACAATACAGTCGGTACCAGTGTACGGTTTGGATGTCTTTGTTTCACCCGTGTTGCCGAAGTTTTTCGTTGTACTACCGCCGCTGACGTTTTCGCTCACCGCATCGGCCATGGCTGCCGTTACGGCCGTTACCACGTTGGAAAGCTCGGTCGCTTTGGCCTCGGTTTTACCCTTGCCGATGAACTTACTGACGTTAGGTACGGCTACCGCGGCCAGAACACCGAGAATGGCTACCACGACCAGCAGTTCGATGAGGGTGAAACCTTTCTCTCCGTAGCGGAAACTCCTTAAAAACCTTTTCATTTTAGTACCTCCTGTTTCCTTGTGTTTTTTATGGCTTTTGCCTATATTTAAAGATTAACACAGCACGCATAAAGTTCAATAAGGTATTAGTCCCGATTACGCATGGGAATTAAGTCCTATAAATGTAAAGACCGTTTCAACCGTTAAAAACATTACAGACATATATAGCTTATTCATTTACAGTGAATATGACGATAATACTTTCCCCCAAATCCAATGGAGGTAAACCCCCACTTTAATGAGGGGCCTGCCTGCAATACCGTTAACAGGAGGCTATTGTTGACTCACCCGTAAAAACACGTCAAAATAAAACAGTCGTCATTCCCGTAAAAACGGGAATCCAGCCGGGGGAAAAGGGGCCTGGATTCTCGGGTCAAGCCAGAGAATGACAGAGAGGAATAACGATATGACAATCCTGTTCACCGTTATTATCACCCTGTTCGGTATTGCTACAGGCAGCTTCCTGAATGTATGCATCGACCGTCTGCCGGCACGCCAGTCGCTGGTCTACCCTCCTTCTCATTGCGACGCCTGCCGGCAACGCCTTTCCTGGAAGGACCTGATTCCGTTATTCAGCTATTTATGGCTGCGCGGTCGCTGCCGCTACTGCGGGGCGAGGATCCCCATCCGCGTTTTCCTTTTAGAACTGATAAGCGGAATCCTGTTTCTGGCCACTTTCTGGCAGTTCGGCTTGAGCTTCCAGTTTGCCATCACGGCTTTCTGGGGCTGCGTGTTCCTGGTGATAATTTTCATCGATTGGGAACAGCAATTAATATTAAATAGGGTAACTTACCCGATGGCCGCGGTGGCCCTCGTCATACTGGCGGTAGATTCTTTCATCCCGGGAGTAAGCCTTTTTCCCGGGCGCTTGTTTGTTCCGGAACTAAGCATTCTAAGCGGCCTCATCAGCGGAGTTATACTGTTAATTATTTTCATAATAATAATTATCATCAGACCGGGGTCAATGGGCATGGGAGACGCCAAGCTGGTGGTGCTCATCGGCCTGGTCAGCGGTTTCCCTCTGGTCGTCTTTTCAATGTTGATTGGAATCGTTATCGGCGGTCTGGTAGCCATATACTTGCTGGCGTTTAAGAAAAAAGGCCGTAAAGACGTTATCCCTTACGGCGCTTTCCTGGGTATCGGCCCCATTATAGCCATGCTGTTTGACCAGGAAATCCTCCGCTGGTACCTCAATTTTGGTGGATAGACTTTTTGCAAACCATCACCCGCAATTATCTCCTGCTTATTGACAGTACTGCGGCATGGCAGTACAATAGTCCTGTATGAAATTGGAACTAAACGGTAAACAGACTCTGCGTAGCGATGCCGCCCAGCGGGCGGGCGTGGGTCAGCGCCGTTCCAACATTGAGATAATTGCCGATATGTTGAGGGTCGGCGAGAACGGCGCCGGCAAGACGGAAATAATGTATACCGCCAACATGAGCTACAGCCAGATACAAAAATACCTTGAATACCTTGTCAATCAGGGATTTGTTAATAAGGTAAATATGGATAATACCATGGTTGCGTATCAGGTAACTGACAGCGGTCTCAAACTGCTTAGAGCCATCGATACCCTGATGGGGATGCTGGAGTCCACCGGCAGCGAAATTTAATATCGCATCAAGCCGATAATTTCTGTGAAATAACCCGGGGATATGCTGAATCTCCGGGTTCATTTATTTTCATAACCTGCTTACTCACAAATTCATTTTACTCTCCGGCTTAATGAAACCTTAAGCAAATTTTTATGAATAATTTATTACTTTTATACGTATTTTTATGACCCGGTGATACACTAACAATGATAATAAGAATAGAAACAGGTTTTATAGAAGCCTTTGATGAGGATTTTAGATATCTATGAAAAGAACTCTGTCATTAGATGAAGACGATTTAATCATGGTAGTTAAAGAGGATGTCGTCAAGCAGATAGACAATAACCGCGGCGAGATGAATCGCACCGAATTCGTCAATTATCTTATTCAATGCCAGTTAAAAGAAGAGGATAATCAAAAAAAATATATATCTAAAGAAGAGTTCCAGTCTTTTACCCAACAGATGGTGACAATGCTCAATAATTTCCTCCAGTTCTTCGTCAGTTACGGCATGGCCATGGGCGGGGGACAGGAGAATACAGATATACAGTCGCTTACCGAGCAATTAGAATCCTTCTATAACAACGAAGAAGAACCCAGAGAATCTTAGTCCCCTCTAAAGAACCGACTTTCAACCAAGTCCTACCTGCTTATCACTATCCCCCAATGTAATAGAACTATGTTCTAGAACATAATCACTTCCCAAGCTACCCGTTATACCTTAGGCTTTCCCTGTAGTGTCTAATTCACCCAGAACGAAGTGAACGCTTGGGAGGTGTCTCGTGCCGAAAGCAATCGACCTTATACGCCAGGGAAAGCATGAAGAGTTGTGGCAAATGTGCTGCGGCTTCCTTAGCTTAAATACCAGCGAATTTATGGATATCCAGGAACGCTTACTTTTAAAGCAATTGGAACTGCTCAATAACTGCCCCCTCGGGAAGAAAATCATGGGTGGGGTAAGGCCTGAAACTGTCGAAGAATTCAGGCAGTTGGTTCCGTTAACTACTTATAAAGATTATTGCCCGGACCTCCTTGAGAAAAACGAAGGTATTCTGCCAGCCGGAGTGGAGGAATGGGTGCATACCTCGGGCAGGTCCGGGGAATATCCCTGCAAGTGGGTACCGTTAACACCGGAATTCCTGCAAGCAATGAGCGAGATTGCCTTCGGACTGGCAGTAATATCCACCTCCAAAGACTGGGGTGATACTTCAAGGGTCGTCGAGTGCCCCAGGATTGTCAATGCCGTGGCTCCCAGGCCTTACATGTCCGGGGCGATGGCTAAAATGATGGACTATCAATCCCCCTTCAATTTCATGCCGCCGCTGGATACCATGGACGATTTATCTTTTCAAGAAAGAATACAACTCGGTTTCAAGCAGGCTTTATCCCAAGGTCTCGATGGTTTCTGTGGACTGTCACTGGTTCTGGTTAAGGTTGGTGAGAAGTTCAGCGATGCTTCCAATAAAACCTCCATACGCCCTTACTTAAAGCAGCCAAAATCGGCCTTCCGGCTTGCCAGGGGCATGATAAAAAGCAAGTTAGCCGGACGCCCCATATTGCCCAGAGACCTTTGGAGCGTAAAAGGAATCATCAGCGGGGGTCTGGATAGCTGGGTATACCGGGATAAAATAAAAGAACTATGGGGCAGGTATCCGCTGGATGTATATTCCAGTACCGAATTTGGTATCGTGGCCACCCAGACATGGGACTATGACAGCATGACATTTGTTCCTAATCTCAACTTCCTGGAGTTCATACCGGAGGAAGAACAAATAAAGCTGGAGATGGACCGTACTTACCGACCCCGAACACTGCTGCTTGATGAAGTCGAGGCGGGAGAGAACTATGAGATAGTCATCACCAACTTTCACGGCGGGGCCATGACAAGATACCGTCCGGGAGATATGGTCAGGATAACCTCACTGCGTAATGACAGGCTGGGTATAGAGCTACCGCAGATGGTCTTCGAGCGACGCGTTGATGGCCTCCTCGATTTTGTTTTCGTAAGGTTGACTGAAAAGACAATCTGGGAGGCAATAGAAAGTACTGGCATTCCCTATGAAGATTGGATAGCTTATAAAAAGGAGGGAGAAGCAGTACTTTGCATTTTTGTTGAGCTTAAAGATGATTCCCAAGTCAATGCAGATACTATAAATAAAGCTATTTATCGATGTATTACGAAGGCGGACGCTGGCACGGAATCTCTTATTCCCGAAGAATACGCCACAATGATAAATTTCAGAGTTGAAACCACTTTACTACCTCGTGGTTCTTTTGCCAGCTATACCGCTTTGAAGCAAGCCGAAGGGGCAGACCTGGCTCATCTCAAGCCACCCCATGTCAACCCCAATGAGGAGACACTTACACTCCTGGTAACCAAACCGGAAAAAGCCGAGGTAGTGTCCGAACCAGAGACCGAAACCGAAGAAGTAACGGCATAACTACGCCAGATTTCATAGTACTTTAGTTTCCCTTACCTTGGTTTGCCTACTTTAGTTACCTCTTGACAGTAACCACGATTGGACTGATAATTCCCATATATGAATGTTTATGCTTTATTTCCCTTAATCGCTATAATTGCGTATATTCCTTTATTACTTACGACAGCGGGCAGCCGTCCCTGGCATAAACGCCATACGCTTTTTTTACTATTTCTGATTTCAGCAATACTATGGAGCATCACTGATATATTTCTTCGTAGCAATTATTTCCCTCAATATAGTTTCCTTTTATTACAATTAATTATAATTACTTTTGTCCTTACTGCAATACAGTTCCATTGCTTTGCTTCTACCTTCTATGACCCGGGGCGGGGACACTGGATACCGTTCGCTTATGGTACCCTAGCAGTTACTATTATTCTAGTAATACTGAGGGTCTTTCCTGAAGGTGTTGTTGCAAACGGAGACAAACTATATCTTGATTATGGGAAAGCAGTTTTTATTATAGGAATACCCATTTTTCTCCTGACCATACGGGGTGTATATATACTGTCAAGGCGATTAAGGACACTAGAAAACCCGGTACTTTATAATCAAATCATATCCATATTACTCGGCGTTGGGGCCTTGACCATTTTTACCGTCGTTAGTTTCCTGCCGTGGGGTAGAGAGTACCCGATTGCCCATATCGGCAACATCATCAATGCCTTCATTCTTAGTTACGCGGTTATCAGGCATCGCCTGGTCGATATCAAACTTGTCCTGCGTCAGGGCTCGGCCTGGTTAGGCCTGGGTATTATCGGCATAGTCAGCTTCTGGCTCTTGCTCGTGGTAATGCACGCCGTGTTTGATTTTGAGCTGGACCTGATAGCTTCGTTTGTCGCTACTCTGGCTGGCCTTACCGTCGCTATTTTCATTTACAGAGTACGCGGGTATTTCTTTGAATTCATGAACCGGGCCTTCCAGGGTTCGAGCTATGATTACCATAAGAAACTTAATGAATTCACCAATAAAATACACAACGTTTTTAGTCTGAAGGAGCAGGGGCGTGAATTGCTGGCATTACTCATTAAAGCAATTAATATCAAACAGGCATGCCTGCTTTTCCCTGAAGCCGGCACCGAGGATTTCACTACCCAGTTTGTCGAGCCTAAAGATAAGAATAGCCATTTAGCCAATCTTAGATTCCGGGCAGGCAATCCTATTATTTCGTATCTGGAACGAGAACAAAAATCATTGCCCAAAGAGAACCTTATGATACTTCCCGCTTTTCTGGGGCTGTGGCCGCAGGAAAAGGAAGAGATAGCCTCAAAAGAGATAGAACTCTTCATGCCGCTAATCAGCCGTGACCGGTTGATAGCCATTCTGGTCTTGGGGAAAAAGCAGTCCGGCCGGTATTCTCTCGAGGACCTCAACATAGTAGAAGATGCCACCAGCCGGGTAGCGGTGAGCCTGGAGAAGGAATATCTCCGCGAGCAGCTAAGGGAACGTGAAGAGGAGTTATCCGTAATCAATAAATCCACCGCTATTTTATCTTCAAGTCTTGATATTCAGGGAATATTCGGCAGCTTTATTGAAGAAATAAAGAAAGTGATTGACATTCACTGGGCATCAATCGTTATTATTGAAGACTCTAACCTTTTATGTGTAGCGTTATCTTCGTTAGAAGGCTCGGCCTATCAGGTGGGTGAAAGGATACCAATGAAGGGAAGCGGCACAGGATGGGTAATCACCCAGAAGAAGGCATTTGTAGAGCCGGACCTGGAAAAGGAAAGGTATTTCCAGACAGGAGAGAATTTTCATAAGCAAGGATTACGTACCATGGCATACCTGCCACTGTTAGCCAAAGGTAAAGTCATCGGCAGTTTCATCGTGGCCAGTCAAGAGCCTCACGCCTACAGCCCGTGGCATGTTAGACTTTTAGAGCAGCTTGCTTCTCAAATTTCCATGCCACTTGAGAACGCTAAACTCTATGCACAAGCCGAACACAAAGCTCGCATTGACGAGCTTACCGGACTGCTGAATCGACGTTCTCTGGACGAGATGATTGACAGCGAAATCAGCCGTCACTCCCGTTACGGTGGCGCCTTCTCATTAGCCATTGTCGACCTCGATTCCTTCAAAGCGTACAACGATAACTACGGTCACCCTTCCGGCGATAAACTCCTGCGGCAAATAGGCTATATTATCAAAGGGGCAATCAGGAACGCCGACCACGCTTTCCGCTACGGCGGCGACGAATTTGCCATCCTGCTGCCGCAGACCACGGTCGAAGCTGCCCTCCAGGTTACCGAACGTGTCCGCAAGAAAATAGCCGAAGGGGTCAACACCAATAAAATTCCCGTTACTGCGAGCATCGGCCTGGCAAGCTGGCCGGATGATGGCATAAGCCATACCGACATTATCGCCGCCGCCGATGTTACTCTCTACCGGGCAAAACGGGACGGCGGTAACCACAGTTACTACGCGTCCGGCGCCCTGACGCCTTTACAGCTGACGGAATCGATTACAGATACGGAGAATCACATTGACAGTAAAATATTAGGCGTTATACATGCGCTATCAGAAACAGTGGACTCCAGAAGCTATTTCAGTCATAATCACTCAAAGAGAGTAACCGATTACTCCATGATTATCGCTAATGCCCTCAAGATGGATACCGCCGAAATGGCCAGGCTTGAGGCCAGTGCTTTGCTGCATGATATTGGCAAAATTGCAATAAGTGATACAATATTGAATAAGCCGGGTAAACTGAACGCGAAAGAGTGGGAGATAGTAAAAACTCATCCGCAGCTGGGGGCTACAATCGCCAGCAGGATACCGCAGTTATCTCTCTGCGCAGAAGGTATTTTGCACCACCATGAGTGGTTTGATGGGAGCGGTTATCCCGATGGTTTGAAAGGCGAAGATATACCACTGGAAGCGCGCATACTGGCTATCGCGGATGCCGTGGCCGCCATGACTTCTGAAAGGCCTTACTCCGAGACTCTGTCTCATGAACAGGCTATAGAAGAACTCAATCGATATAACGGCAAGCAGTTTGACCCTTATCTGGTTCAGCAGTTCATATCCACTTATGAAAGGAACATGAACGGCGCGAGAAAAAAGGCGAGGAGGTAAAACCGATTCGGGCTATTCCAGATAGACCTGAAACGAAGCAGGAGCTATGAACACCAACAATAAGAACAACAAAATCCAGGTATTTGTAATCAGTCAACAATCGCTATTTCAGCAGGCGGTAGAGGCCACGTTCGCGGATACCGAGGATATAGTCATCATCGGCACTACCAGCGTAAATAGCGATGTGCTCAAAGCCATTGATAATCTCCCGCCGGATGTTACTTTGCTGGACCTCGACGGCCCATCGGACAGCGGACTGGAACTGGGTCGTAAGATAAAACAGCGTTCGCCCAACATCGGGGTAGTTATGCTTACCTCCAACCCGGAAGACAACCAGTTATTCCAAGCGCTCAAGGCGCAGGCGGTAGCCTATTTAAGCAAAGAAGTTACCGCTGAACAGTTGATTGAGACCGTCAGGCGCGTATCCAAAGGAGAACACCCGATAAACGAAAGCCTGACCACCCGGCCCAAAGTGGCCGAGCACGTATTACAGCAGTTCCAGGAACTTACCACACGGAGGGAGTCCGAGGCCTATATATCGCCCCTCACCCCTAGGGAAATTGAAATATTACAGTACATTGCCCAGGGTTATCTTAACAAGCAAATTGCCGCCGAACTCGGCATCAGCGAGCAGACCATTAAGAACCACGTTACGTCCATCCTGCGAAAACTTAACGCCAATGCCCGCACGGAAGCGGTAGTCGTCGCGATAAAGCAAGGCTTGATAAAGATTAGTTAAATAATATCCTCATAATTATCGGCGTCCCCGGCATTAAGTATTACCCGGGTTATAGTTCAATTTGCCGTTTCCCCCGATGTTCATAGCTGCGAACCATCCGCACCCTTTGCTCATTAATATACCTGTGCTAGAATAATTACAGGTAAAACTGAAGGAGTAAAGGTGGCCAGCAACCTTATAGAGGAGCAGCTCAAGCGATTACCACGTAGTCCCGGTGTCTATCTTATGAGAGATGCCAGTGGGACAATACTCTACGTGGGCAAAGCTACCAGCCTTTACAACCGCGTCAGGTCATACTTTCAGTCCACTCAGAAACTGACGCCCAAGATACAAAAAATGGTATCACGCGTGGCCGATATCGACTTCTTCGTCGCTACCTCGGAGCAAGAAGCTCTTATCACGGAGCTGAACTTCATCAAGCAATACCATCCCCGCTACAACGTCAGCCTCAAGGACGATAAGACATTTCCCTATCTGAAGGTAGCCACCAACGAAGAATGGCCGAGGGTGTACGTAACACGCCGCTACGAAGAGGACGGCGGGCGTTACTTCGGCCCGTTCTCCAATTCAAGGTCGGTAAAACAGGCCCTCCGCGTGCTGCAAAATATCTTTCCTTTCCGTATCTGTTCCAAGACCATCACCGGCAAGGCAACCCGTCCCTGCCTCGAATTCCACCTGGGACACTGCCTGGCGCCATGCACCGGTGCCGTCAGCCGCGAGGAGTATGCCCGGGTAATCGAGGAGGTCATTCTTTTCCTGGAAGGTAAACGTGAAAAGGTGGCGCGTGACCTTAAAGCCAGGATGAAACAGGCTGCCCGGAACATGGACTATGAAAAAGCAGCCCAGATGAGAGACCAGATTCAGGCGATACAGGAAGTCATCGAGGGCGAGAAGGTTGCCGCCGTTATCAGGGGAGAGCAGGATGTTATCGCCTTTGTCCAGAACGGAGACCAGGCTTATGTGCAGGTGCTGTTCATACGCAGTAATAAAATGACCGGGCGGGAGAGCTTCCTCCTCCAGGGGACACGACAGGAAGAACCCGTGCAAATAATGACCAGCTTCATCAAGCAGTATTACTCGTCCTGTCCCCAGATTCCGCCGCTGTTGCTACTGCAGTACCCGGTGGAAGACAGACCGATTATCAAGGAATGGCTGAAAGGTAGGCGGGGCGCCGGGGTGGAAATACAGGTGCCGCGCCGCGGCGTGAAAAAACAACTCATTGATATCGCCGCGGAAAACGCCCGGCAGGGCCTGGAACAGCTCAAGATTAAAGAGATAACCGCGTCCACGTCGCTGGATGACGCTCTGGCCGAGATTGAGAGGGAGCTGAAATTAAAGAGTCCGCCGCTGCGCATGGAGGCTTACGATATCTCCAATATCCAGGGCATTTCGGCGGTGGGCAGCATGGTCGTCTTCGAGAAAGGCAAGCCCAGGCCGGCGCACTACCGGCGGTTCAAGATAAAGACGGTAGCCGGCGCTAACGACTACGCCATGCTCCAGGAGGTCCTGCAGCGACGCTTCAAGCACAGTTCCAAAAGCGGCGCTTCCACTCCGGACACCTGGGCTATGATGCCCGACCTCGTTCTCATCGACGGGGGCAAGGGGCAACTTAACGCGGCGCTGGCTACGCTTAAGGAAACGGGGAGCGATATCCCGGTGGCCAGCCTGGCCAAGGAAAACGAGGAGATTTTCCTCCCCCGCCGCAAAGAGCCGGTAGTCCTGGCAAAGTCCTCCCCGGGACTCCAACTGCTGCAGCGTCTCCGGGACGAAGCGCACCGCTTCGCCATAAGCTACTTTGGCACCGTGCACCGCCGTAAAACCTTTACATCCGCCCTGGACGGTATCCCCGGCATCGGGCCCCGGCGCAAGAGCGCTTTACTTAGGCAGTTCGGTTCTATCCAGAGAATCAGGGATGCCTCTCTGGATGAGCTTACCGCCGCCACGGGGATGACACAGGAGCAGGCGAAAAGGATAAAGGAGTACCTGTAGTTATGCCGGCTAACCTGACACCGGAATACATCAACGCCGAGAAGAACTTCCGCATGGCGAAAACCACGCTGGAAAAGATAGCCTGCCTGGAGGAAATGCTTTCCGTCATGCCCAAGCACAAGGGTACGGACCACCTCCGCGCCGACCTGCGAACGAAAATCGCCAAGCTGACGCAGTCGCTGGACAAGAAGACGGCTACTGCGCGTGCGTCCATGATGATTGAAAAGACAGGCGCCGGCCAGGTGGCGGTAATCGGCCCGCCCAATACGGGAAAGTCGCAAATCGTGGTCAGCCTTACCAAGGCCGCACCTGCCGTGGCCGCTTACCCATTCACCACCCAGAGCGCCACGCCCGGGATGATGACCTTCGAGAATATCCAGGTACAGCTCATCGATACCCCACCCCTCGGCGAGCAGCCCCCGGAGTGGTGGCTAATGAATATCATCAGGCGGGCCGACGGCCTGCTGCTGGTGGTCGACCTCACCCAGGACCCGGTTGCCCAGACGGAAGCGCTGGTTGCCAGGCTGAACGAAAAGAGAATAGTGCTTGGCGAGCCGAAACCGGATGTCACCAATGAAGACGCCCCCGTGAACTATAAAAAAGCTTTAATTATCGGCAATAAAGCGGACCTGGATAACGATGGTGTAAATTACCGCGCCCTAGAGAACCGGCACGGCCAGCAGGTGCCCGTTATCGCCGTCTCCGCTACCGGGCAAGGTCTTGACGAATTAAGGCAGAAGATTTTCCAGATACTGGACATTATCCGTGTTTATACCAAGGCCCCCGGCAGCAAGGCAGACATGACCGACCCCATCATTCTGGAAAATGGAGGCACGCTGGAGGATGCCGCCACCTCCGTGCACAAGGACTTCGGCAAGAAGATGAAGTACGCCCGAATCTGGGGCTCCGGCAAGTTCGACGGGGTTATGGCCAAACGCGACCACGTCCTGCAGGACGGGGATATCAT
This sequence comes from Dehalococcoidales bacterium, assembly GCA_034430575.1. GTDB lineage: Bacteria > Chloroflexota > Dehalococcoidia > Dehalococcoidales > RBG-16-60-22 > JAFGPF01. The sequence goes on along the minus strand of DAOUDZ010000099.1, from coordinate 13,177 downwards.
CGAGCTGCACGCGTGATAATTAGAATAGAAACTCCCTGATTGCCGCCGCCAGTCCGTTCTCTTCTACATCAAGCGTCACATGGTCGGCTACCTTCTTCAGGTCATCGTGGGCGTTCCCCATGGCAATACCCAGTCCCGCCGCCTCAAGCAGCGGTATATCGTTCACCCAGTCGCCCACCGCCGCCACCTCCTCAAGCGTTATCCCCAGGTGGGAGGCCAGCGCCCCCAGGGCTTTCCCCTTGGACATATCCGGAGCCGTCACGTTGATAAAAGTAACATCGGGGAACCGCGGCGTATGCCCCTGCGAAAACTGGAGCTTACCGGCAAAGCGGTCAACGAATAACGCCGCCTTTTCTTCCGGCTGCGTGCTGGTAATACAAAGGTCGGCCCTGATTATCCTCTCCCGCTCCCAGAGCCCCGTCAAATCACCTATGATAGTTTCAATTTTAAAATACCGACGTTTAATATCGGTCGACCACGTTTCACGCTCGGAGAAAAATTGAGTCAGCGTGGAAAATTCAAGGTCGACTTCAATCCTGCGGGCGTATTCAACCATCTGCTTAACCATCGCATTATCGATTGTCTGCATATAGACCGGCTCGTCGAGGTCGGCGCGGCTCACCAGGGCGCCGTCGAAAAACACATGAGCGCTATCCGGCGATATCAGGTCGATATAGGGCAGGGAGGATTTTACCGAGCGCCCGGTGCACAGCGAGACATGCATACCCGAATCCATCACCATAGCCAGGGCTTCCCGGTTCTCCGCCGAGACATTACCTTCCCTGTTTATCAGGGTGCCGTCTATATCCACCACCAGCAGCTTGTATTTTCCGGATTTCACGTTCGCTTTCCTTTCTCCAGATACCCGCGAACCGTCGCGGAGTTCTTCAGGGCATAGCCATCTATATCGTTATTGAAATAGATATAGACCGAGTCCAAGGTTTTCGATAATTCGGTTATCTTTCCAGCCCATTGAGCCAGTTCCTCATCAGTATAACAGCTTGAGTAAAGGCTGTCGCTACCGTGAAAACGGATATAGGCAAAGTCCGCCGTGGCCAGCAGGGGAGAGGCCAGCTTCGGCATATCGAAGACGCAGAAGCCCGCGTGATACCGCCGCAATATATCGAAGACTTCCTCCACCAGCCACGATTTATGCCGGAACTCGATAACGTGCCTGAACCCACCCGGCAGTTTCTCCAGAAAAGCCGTCAACAGGTCATCGTCGCGATGCAGGCCGGGCGGCAGCTGATAGAGCAGGGGCCCCAACTTCTCTTTCAATAGAACAGCTCTTGACATAAAGTTGTTCAGGGCTTCGTCACAGCCTTTGAGTCGCTTGATGTGAGTGATATACCGGCTCACCTTAACCGCGAATGTAAAATTGGGCGGGGATGAAGCATACCACCGATTGAACGCTTCCTCCGAGGGCAAACGGTAAAAGGAGTTATTAAGCTCCAGCGCGGTGAAATGACGGGCGTAATATTCCAGCCATTTCGCTTTAGGCAACTTCTCCGGGTAGAACTGGCCGCGCCAGTCATCATAGTGCCAGCCGGAAGTCCCGATAAAATACCGCGTCAATTTCTTAACAGCCTCCCGGATTCATTCTAGCATCGGCTCTCCTCTTTTTCCAGAATTTTTCAGCTTGACCGTTTCAGGCACAATCGGATATCATTAAATATATAATAACTCCGGAAAAGGAATCCCCCCGTTCATGAAAATCGCCCTTCAATGTGACTTTGATGGCACCATAACCGAGGAAGACGTAAGCTTCCTTTTGCTGGATACGTACGTAGGCAGCCAGTGGCGCGAGCATCTAAAGGAGTACATGTCAGGCAAAATACCAGTCGGCGCCTTTAATAAAAAGGTCTTCGGCATGATGAAAGCCGACCAGCAGGCCATGACCGACCTTGTCCTGAAAAGCGAGCGGGTGAAAATACGCCCCGGCTTCCGCGAGCTTATAAACTACTGCTCTCAAAAAGATTATAAGACCGTCATCGTCAGCAACGGGCTGATTTTCTATATAGAGGCCATCCTGTACCGACTGGGCATTGACGGAATCGATATTTATGCCGCGGAAAACGAGTTCTCCCCCGACGGTATGACAGTCAGGTATGTAGGCCCCGACGACACCGAAATGGAAGCAGGCTATAAGGAAGCCTATACCGAGCTATTACAGAAAAAGGGCTATGACGTTATCTATATAGGCAACGGTGTATCGGACATATTTCCGTCAAGACGGGCGATAAAGGTCTTTGCGACCGGCGAACTACTGGCAAAATGCCGCGAAGAGGACCTTGCCTGCACCCCTTTTAACGACTTCTACGACGTTATCAAGGGGCTGGAAAGTACAGCACTGGCTTAGTCCGTTTTCAGAACGATGCCTATCGGGCAGTGGTCGGAACCCATCACTTCCGGCATGATAAAGGCATCAGCCAATGACGGCATCAGGTTCCCGCTGACGAAAAAGTAGTCTATCCTCCAGCCTACATTCCTTGCCCGCGCTCCGGACTTCAAATCCCACCAGGTATACTGATTCGGCTCTTTATTGAAGTGGCGGAAGGTATCCACGTAGCCGTGAGAGATTAACTTATCAATCCAAGCCCGTTCCTCGGGAAGAAAGCCGGACACCCTGCTGTTTTCCCTGGGGCGGGCGAGGTCGATTTCCTTATGGGCGGTATTAACATCGCCGCAAATCACCGGCTTTTTACCGGCATCCTTAAGAGAATCGGCATATTGCAGGAAGGTATCATAAAAGGCCATTTTATAGTTAAGACGCTCCGGGCCTGCCTTGCCGTTGGGGAAATATACATTAAAGAGGGTAAACCCGGGGTATTCGGCTAAAATTACTCTTCCCTCAATGTCAAGACCGCCTTCGCCGAAGTCGTACCGAACATCCACCGGTTCCTCTTTCGAGTAGACGGCCACGCCGCTGTAGCCTTTTCTCTCCGGGTAATTCCAGTAAACTTTATAGCCGGGCGGCTCTTTAAGGTCGGCATCGAGCTGCTCGGGCCGGGCCTTGGTCTCCTGCAGGCAAAGGATATCAGGAGATTCTCTATCAAGCCAGTCCAGAAAGCCTTTCCCTTTGATAGCTCTGATGCCGTTGACATTCCAGCTAAAAAGCTTCGTTTCTTTCATGTTCTATACCCAGTTTGATATGGCCCTGCGTATTGATTATACTTTTAATATAGCATAACACAATTTTTAGAAGGGTGATAATACATCTTGGATAAAGTATTTACCAATCTTACCAACGGCGGCCCGGTACAGGTGTATGTCAGGGACGGTAAAATAGTCCGCGTCCGCCCCCTTGTTTTGACCGATAACGATGCGGCTTCGTGGACCATAAATGCCGGCGGCAGTAATTTCACACCGCTAAGGAAGGCCTGCGTTTCCCCGTTTACCGCCGTCGAAAAGGCACGCATATACTCCGATTTGCGAATTAAGTACCCGCTGATAAGAGAGGACTTTAATCCCGACGGGCAACGCAATCCGGGAAACCGGGGGAAATCCGGCTACAAGCGCATCAGCTGGGATAAAGCCCTTGATATCGTCGCCGGGGAGATGAAGAGAATCCGGGAGACCTACGGGCCAGAGGCCGTTATGTCCCGCGCATCCTCGCACCACAATTGGGGCAACATCGGCTACCGCACCTCGACGTGGGCGCGTTTTTTCAACATGATTGGATTTACCGATATCCTTGACAACCCGGATAGCTGGGAAGGATGGCACTGGGGGGCGACGCACGCCTACGGCTTCTTCTGGCGACTCGGCATGCCGGAGCAATACGACCTCCTGGAGGACGCCCTTAAAAATACCGACCTCGTGGTTCACTGGGGCAACGACCCCGATTCTACACGCGGTATCTACGGCGGACAGGAATCGGCGATGTGGCGACTCTGGTTGAGAGAGCTTGGGAAGAAGCAGATTTTCATCGACCCCTTTTGCAATTACACGGCTACGATTCTCGGCGATAAATGGATTGCCCCCCGCCCTGGCACCGACGCCGCCATGGCCGAGGCTATCGCTTATACCTGGCTCACTGAAGGCACCTACGATAGAGATTACGTGACCACGCGTACGGTGGGCTTCGAGGATTTTAAAAAACGCATACTGGGCGAGGACGACGGCATACCTAAAACGCCGGAACGTGCGGCGGATATCTGCGACGTGCCCACCTACACCATAAAAAGCCTGGCAAGGGAATGGGCGGCAAGTCGTACCATGCTCGCGGCCGGTTCCCGCGGCGGCGAGTCCGGTGCCTGCCGCCAGGCCTACGGCACGGAATGGGCGCGCCTGATGGTACTTTTACAGGCAATGCAGGGACTGGGCAAGCCGGGCGTTAATATCTGGGGCACCACCATGGGGTCGCCTTATAACGCCGACTTCGATTTTCCGGGCTACAGCTCCTTCGGTCCGAACTTCCTGAACGAATTCGCTAAAAACAAGGCAGAGAACCCGGTAAAACAGCGCATCTACCGTCTGCTCGTGCCGGAGGCCATCCTCAATCCTCCCATCAGCTGGCTGGGGGAAACGTTCTGTGGTCAGTCGCTGGAGCAGCAGTTCATCCCGTTTACCTACCCGGCCCCCGGTTGCTCCGAGGTAAAGATGTTCTACCGCTACGGCGGCTCGTTCCTCGGTACGATGACCGGCACCAGCCGCTGGGTGAAAATGTACCAGAGCCCTAAGCTGGAATTCGTCGTCAACCAGGACTGCTGGTGGTGCACCGAGACCGGGCTGGCGGATATCATTCTGCCGGCCTGCACCAACTTCGAGCGGTACGATATCGGCGAGTGGGCCAATACCGGCGGCTATACGCACCACGGCTCCAATGCCTGCAACCACAGGGTTATCGTCTACCAGCATAAGTGCATCGAGCCGCTGTACGAATCTAAGTCCGACTACCAGATATTCACCGAGCTCGCCGGAAAACTGGGGATTGAAGAGAAATTTACCGAGGGCAACACGGACGAGGACTGGATAGAGAAGGTCTTCAACCACTCCGACCTGCCTGAATACATATCGTTCGAGGAATTTAAGCGGAAGGGGTACTTCATCGTTCCCATGCCGGAGGACTACCGTCCCACGCCCGGCCTGCGCTGGTTCTACGAGGGACGCGATTGCGATACCCCCGACCACTTTAACCCCAAGCGCAATACTGACAAGGGGAAGGAACTGGGAACATACAGCGGCAAGATAGAATTTGTCTCCCAGAGCCTGCTGAAGCATTTACCCGACGACGAGGAAAGACCGCCGCTGCCCCGCTACATCCCCAGCTGGGAAGGCTACGACTCGGAACTGGCGCATAAATACCCGTTGCAGCTTATAACCCCCCACCCCAGGTACTCCTTCCACACGCATTATGACTCCAATTCATCGTGGCTGGGAGAAATTCCGGGTCACCGTATTCTTAAGAACGGGTACCACTGGCGACCGGTACGCCTTAACCCCTCGGACGCCACCTCCCGGGGCATCAATAGCGGCGACATCGTCAGGATATATAACGACCGCGGCGCCGTGCTGTGCATCGCCGAGGTTACCGAGAGGATGAGAACGGGGGTAGCTCACTCCTATTACGGCTCCGGCAAGTACGACCCACTGGAGCCGGGTAATCCAAACAGCGTCGACAGGGGCGGCTGCGTGAACATCCTCACGCCCGACCGTACGCTATCAAAGAACGTTCCCGGCATGGCGCCGAACTCCTGCCTGGTGGAAATAGAGAGGTGGGAGGGGGAATAAAAGAAAGATGAGTTTTCGCCCCTCTTAAACTCCCCATAATAAAAAATGGAGCGGAAGACGAGATTCGAACTCGCGACCTTCTCCTTGGCAAGGAGACGTTCTAGCCACTGAACTACTTCCGCCCGCTCTTATTGTGGTGCCGAGGGTCAGAATCGAACTGACGACACGCGGATTTTCAGTCCGCTGCTCTACCAACTGAGCTACCTCGGCAAACAGCTATATTTTACTTGAGATTGAGCTTACAGTCAAGAATATTAGGTATATTGCTTATATTACTAGCCCGATATCCTAACTTATATATCCGAGAATAAGAATTGATGTAGGTTGATGGCAATGCACACAATTATAAGTTAAGATATTACCCAAGTAATTATCTTGTACAGGTACATCTACCTGCAATCCTACTCCACAATTTCTACAATTATAAGTAGTACTGATACTCACTGTCAGTAGAGGATAGAGAAGATTTATTATTGTAGTTACGTGTGATATTGCTTCAAGCGCACTTTGTTCAGTCATGATTGTAGGACTATGAACTAAGTTACGTAGTATTCTGAATCCGTGCGCAATATCTCTCCTATTACCCAAGTATTTTTCAGCCCATTCTATTAGACTATAAAGCTTATCAGGTGCTTTTTCACCAGTATCTTGTACATATTTAACCTTAAGCCCAACCTCAAAGCAACGTAATGTCGTGGGAACAGATGCATTTGGCAATCCAAATAAAAATGCAAGAATAGCTTCAGTAAATATTACTGTTGCCGTTGGAATTTCATTGAGGAAGGTTACAGGCCTTAATACCTTAAAATATGCTAAGTGAGACATCCTAGTTCCATAATTCTTTATTATTGGTTCCCATCCAGCGAACTTTTTTGACCCTGCAACATATCCTAAATATCCACTGATAAAAGTGGCTACAAGCGCGTCTAAGCCTCCCTCACTTTGATTACTCATTTTATATCACCTCCCAACTTCTATTTATGCATGTTTTACCATAATTTACCATAAAAAGAAAGCCCTTTAGGGGAAAGTAATTTTAACAGGGGCGTAGCCCCCCTCTCCCATATGCTCCCACATTTAGGAGTAGTAGGGCACAAACGCACGTACTAACCCTCCAATGCCCACTGGGCGGCCTGGGTGGGAATAGATAACAACCGGATACCCCCTTTTTCAAATTATGGAAACAGATTGTCACAGAACTGTAATCATACGGTTTGCACAGTCATCCTCTCCCCTTCGCAAGGGGAGAGTTAGAGAGGGATTTTCCCTCCCCGCGACAAAATCCCCTTGCCGATAATTAGTATTTGGTTTAAACTAAATAATGGTGAAGATTTTTACTCCCCGCTCCATGTAACCCGTACGCCGCACCATTAGCAACTTAACATATAATGAAAAACGAATACCCCAAAAATGAGGCTAACTTAACATATAACGAAAAACGAATAATCGAAGCTGATTAGCTACGGAAAAAACAAAATTATTTTAAAAAACGAATAACGAATCGAAAAAAGCCGCCCGTTAACCCCACTTGGTATAGTCCAGTCTACTACTCCAGCACTACGTTATCGATAAGCCGCGTCTTTCCGATTTTCAGTCCGCTGCCATGTCATTTCCTATAAATAAAAACTAGGTGCTATAATATATCTCAAGGACTAGGATGTTAGCGCGCTTTTCATTATACGGCTTCCTCAAGAACCAGCGGTATTTCGAGCCGTTTATTATCCTGTTCTTTCTGGACAGAGGGCTTTCCTTCACCCAGATAGGCTTCCTCATAGCCTTCCGGGAGCTTATTATCAACCTCATGGAAATCCCCAGTGGCGCCGTCGCCGATTTATTTGGTCGCCGCCGCAGTATGATTCTGTCCTTCGTGTCTTATATTATCTCGTTTGCGGTCTTCGGCTTCAGCCAGGACTACTGGCACATGTTTATCGCCATGTTCTTCTTCGCTATCGGCGAGGCCTTCCGCACCGGCACCCATAAAGCCATGATATTTACCTGGCTCCGCATCCAGGACCGCACCGATGAAAAGACCCGGGTCTACGGCTACACCCGTTCCTGGTCAAAGATAGGCTCGGCGGTATCGGTGGTCCTAGCTGCCGTCTTCGTCCTGTGGACCAATGATTATGCCTATGTCTTTTTCTTCGCCATCGTGCCTTACCTGGCGGGACTGATAAATTTCCTTGGCTATCCTGGGGAACTGGAGGGGCAGCCGGAGGAGGGGGCGGATGTTCGCAGCGTGCTGCGCCACCTCTGGCAATGCCTGCGTGCTTCGCTGCGCATGAGGCAGCTGCGCCGCCTCCTGGCGGAGTCGATGGGCTTCGAGGGGGTCTATAAAGCGGTAGAGGACTACCTGCAGCCCGTCGTCAAGAGTCTGGCGCTGATGCTGCCCATTTTCGTAATTATGAGCGATGCACGCCGCAGCGCCATTCTGGTAGGTGCCGTCTATGTTATCATCTACCTGGTCTCCGCCTACGCCAGCCGCAACGCTCACCGTCTTTCGAGTTTCGCCGGCGGGGAGGAGAAAGGCAGCCGCCTGCTCTGGAAGGTGGTTTTTGTTCTCTACCTGGCGCTTATACCGCTGCTGTATTTCCAGTATTATTACGCGGCTATAGCCGGCTTTATCATTCTTTCTCTGATTCAGAACTTCTGGAGGCCGATGCTCATCAGCCGCTTTGACGCTTATGCTACCGAAACGCAGGGCGCTACGGTACTTTCTATTGAAAGTCAGGCCAAGTCTGTCTCAACAATGATAATAGCCCCGATTCTCGGGGCTACAGTGGACTTTGTCAGGACCGGCGGCACAGGCGGCGATTTCTGGTCGGTGGCCGTTATTGCCGCTGTTATTACGCTTATCGTGCTGGCCACACCGTTGAAACAAAAAGGATAATCTTGTAACAGAACGCTATTCCAGTACCGTGTTATCGATAAGTCGCGTTTTGCCGATTTTCACCGCCAGGGACACCAGCACCGGAGGCTTAACCCTGTGGAACACCTCTTTTAGAGTCTCTACGTCGGCAATGCTGACATAATCTATCTTCGCCAGCGGCTCCATTTTGATAAGCTCGGTCATTTCCAGACGTATCGCCCCCGCATCGTTTTCCTCCTGGTCCCAGCGCTTTTCCGCCAGATTGAGCGCCCGGTAAAGTACGTTAGCCGCCTGGCGATGCTGACCTTTGAGATAGATGTTGCGACTGCTCATCGCCAGGCCGTCGGGCTCGCGTACCGTGGGGCAGGCCACCACCTCAAGATTCATATCGAGGTCGGCCACCATCTTTTTGATAACCAGCAGCTGCTGGGCGTCCTTCTGCCCGAAGTAGGCTTTAGTGGGCTGGACGATGTTGAACAGCTTGGCAACGACGGTGCTCACGCCGCGAAAGTGGCCGGGTCGGGAAGAGCCTTCCAGCTTCTCCGTAATCGTGCCGACCTCCACCCAGGATTCATAATTATCCGGGTACATCTCCGCGCCGGACGGCATAAAAACGATATCTGTATCAGGCTCCAGCATCTCCAGGTCTCGTTTGGTGTCGCGGGGATAACTCTTAAAGTCCTCCTTGGGACCGAACTGGGTGGGATTGACGAAGATGCTGACCACCACCGAGGCGTTTTCTTCTCTAGCTTGCCTTACCAGCGACAGGTGGCCTTCGTGGAGAGCGCCCATCGTCAGAACGAAACCCACCGGCTCTTCAAGTCCTTTACGCGCCTGCCGCATCTCGGCTATTGTTTCCACGACTCTCATTCTCTCTGCCTCATTCCCATTATCCCCCTCTCCATAGCCCGTGTCAAAGGGGAGGGGAATATATAAAAGAGGGGGCGTTGCCCCCTCTCGAACATCTCCGTAATTTTCGGTAGTTTACTTATCCAGTTCCTTTAGTATGCTTTCGTCCATGGTAAAGCTCTGGGCTTCGGTTGGGAACGTTCCGGCCTTCACCTCCTGGTGGTAAGTAGATATGGCGTCAGACATAATATCGGCAATCCTGGCGTACTGCTTGGCATGCTTGGGAACAAAGTCCGTGTAAGAACCGAGGATATCGTTGATGACCTGCACCTGGCCGTCGCAACCGGCGCCAGCGCCGATTCCAATAGTCGGGATGTTAATCTTTTTAGTAATCAGGGTAGCGAGGGGAGCAGGTACGGTCTCCAGCACGACGGCGAAAGCCCCGGCCTGTTCTAAAGCCATGGCATCTTCCAGGAGTCTTTTTGCCGCTTCCGGCGTCTTTCCCTGGATTTTATGGCCGCCGAACTGATGAATGGACTGGGGAGTCAGGCCGATATGCCCCATGACCGGAATGCCGCATTCTACGATTCTCTTCACTTTGTCGGCGACGGTGACTCCTCCTTCAAGTTTTACCGCCTGGCAGCCGGTCTCCTGAAGAAAGCGCGCCGCGTTACGCAGGGCTTCTTCCATGTTTACCGTGTAGGTCATAAACGGCATATCGCCCACGACGAGGGCGTTTTTAACACCCCTGACGACTGCCTTGGTATGATGCAGCATGACCTCCAGGGTAACCGGAATTGTAGAGTTGTAACCGAGGACTACCATGCCCAGGCTATCCCCGACCAGAATCAGCGGCACACCTGCTTCGTCGACTATCTTGGCGGTTACGTAATCGTAAGCGGTGAGCATGGAAATCTTCTCACCCTTACGCTTCATCTCTCTTATCTGGCTAATCGTAACGCTGATGGCAGCTCCTCAAGCGAAAATCTTTTCATCCAATTTCGTAACGATGGCGTTTTTCTTATCGACATATACTAACTTCGGTCGGTAGTTTTTAAATTCTTCTTCAGGGACATTACAATAGGTCAGGATGATGACGAGGTCGCCCTTAACGGCCAATCGGGCGGCGGCTCCGTTAAGGCATATTTCACCGCTGCCTTCTTCCCCCTCTATGGTATAGGTGGTAAAGCGAGCGCCGTTATTGATATTAAGCACGTGGACCTGCTCGTAGGGAAGCATATCTGCCGCCGCCATGAGCTTCTTATCGATGGTGATACTGCCTTCGTAATCGATATTAGCATCGGTAACGGTAGCCCGGTGGATTTTACTTTTCAGCATAGTTCTCATTTTACTGCCCCCTGAAGATATTAAATTATTTATTTTTTAATATGTTCTCCAGTTCGTCGGCCTGTTTTTTATTGATTTTTCCCTTGGCCAGCGAAATGGGAATAGTCTGCAATCCGAGTTCCTTATAAGCAAAGAGGAGGGACGGAGCCTTTTCACGCAAAGTTTTGAGGTGTTTATTTACCGTTCCGGTATCACCGCGGGCAACAGGCCCGGTGAGGCATTGCGGTATGCCGATGGTCTCGATATTGTGGAGAGTGCCCCTGATTAAGGGGAGGAGGGCTTTTGTAGCCTGTTCGCCGGGAACGGAGAATGTCTTCCAGAGGTCGGTAGCCATTTTTACCAGCGTCACCAGGTAGTTGCAGGCGAACACGGCGGCGGCATGATAGGCCACCTTATCACCGGCTTCCAGCTTTATCCATTGTCCGCCCAGGACCACGGCTATTTCCTTAAGTGTGGTTAAAAGCGGTTCCTCGGCCTCGATACCGAACGTGGAGCCGGGAATATTTTCGATAGCCTGTCCGATGCCGGCGAAGGTCTGCAGGGGATGGAAACCGCCTACCATGGCGCCGGATTTCCCGGCAGGTTCCAGAACGTCTATGGAATCGGCGCCGCTGCAGTGGACGACGCTCTGCCCGCCGCGCCAGTTTACTTCTTTAGCAACTTCGGCTATAGCGGCATCGGGAGTGGTGATGAAAACGAGGTCGGCATTATCGGCTACTTCCTGGTTGCTATCCAGTATGCGCAGGTTGCTGACTACCTTGCCTGGATTCTCGGTAGAAGTCCGGCGTCTGGATGCGCCAACGAACCGGTAGCCCTTGCTGCTTAATAATACGGCCAGGGCAGTACCCACGGTTCCAGCTCCGATAAAACCTATTTTGAGCATTATCCCCCTTAAACAAAAACCCTCTCATACATACAGAGAGGGCAAAACTCCTTGAGTTTAATTCTTTGCCGTCTCGGTCGTATCCGATCCAAGCGACTTCTTCTGTTAAGGTATCAGCTCTGAACTCACCGCCATAACGGTCGATGGCAATTGTTATTTTATCTTATATTTAGGGCCTTGTCAATACTCGGACAGGTTAAATAATATTATAAATTGTCTTATATATAATCCAGGTGCTATAATTTTCACATAATCCCTGATGGAAAGAGGTTTAGAATAGAGATAATACCGGCCATAGACTTACGCGACGGCAGGTGTGTCCGCCTGTATCAGGGCGATTATAGTCAGGAAACGGTCTTCTCCGAAGACCCTCTGGATGCAGCCCTGAAATGGCAGTCCATGGGTGCGCCGCGACTTCACATCGTTGACCTTGACGGGGCAGCCTCCGGTGAAATTCGCAACCTGGATATTATCAGGGATATCGCCAGAGCTATGTTGATACCCGTACAGCTCGGGGGTGGTATACGCGATATCGTTACTATTGAAACCCTGCTTAAGGCAGGCATAGAACGCGTAATACTGGGCACGGCGGCGGTCGAAGACCCCCGACTGGTTAGCGAAGCTTGCCGCCGCTTCCGCGACTCCGTAACAGTCGGCATTGACGCCCGCGAGGGTTACGTCGCTACACGCGGCTGGATTAAAGATACGGAACAAACGGCCGTAGCGCTGGCTAATGCCATGGTACAGGCGGGCGCCAGACGCTTTATCTATACGGATATCAGCCGGGACGGCACTCTTACGGAACCCAATTTCTCGGCGATTACCGAGATGATAGAGTCCGTCCGGATGCCCGTTATCGCCGCCGGCGGTATCGCCTCAATTAACCACCTGAAAATGTTGAGCAAACTCGGCGCCGAAGGCGCCATCGTAGGCAAGGCCCTGTATACCGGGGATATTAACCTGAAGCAGGCTATTTCTGAAATCGGCGAGCTGCCAGGATGAAATAAAGAGAAGGGTGAATATCGGTGAGTAATCTAAAATTCAATGATAAAGGGCTTATCCCGGCTATAGTCCAGGACGCCGATACCGGAGACGTGCTGATGCTGGGCTACATGAACGAGGAATCTATCCGCCGGACTTTAGAGAGCAACGAGGTCTGGTTTTTCAGTCGCAGTCGGCAGGAACTCTGGCATAAGGGGGCGACCTCCGGGAATAAACTCCTGGTACGAGAGCTGTGGCGGGACTGCGATAACGATACTATCCTGGTAAAGGCACATCCCACCGGACCAACGTGCCATACCGGTAACAAAACCTGCTTCTTCCAGGAGTTGAAAGAAGCCGATTTGTAGGAATTTCAGGAAGCAGACTGCGCCGCTTCCTCCGCCTGGTCAACCTCCACCGCTTTGTTTATGGCGGCTATCGCCACTTCCAGCTGACTGCCATCGGGCTCCCCGGTCGTTAGTGATTGCAGGAGCAAACCGGGGGCCATGACGATTTTC
>DAOUDZ010000098.1:0-8128 GCA_034430575.1 Dehalococcoidales bacterium | reverse complement strand
GCCCAGGCAGCCGATATGTCCCAGATTGTCGTCTTATTTACCGGCCTGGCGGCTGTTATCGGTCATAACTGGCCCGTCTTCCTCGGCTTCCGGGGTGGCCGGGGGGTAAGTACCACTATCGGCATTCTGCTGGTTCTGGTAACTCTACCGATGCTCATACTGGCCGTACCCACACTATTAATCCTTATCATCAAAAGGAATGTCACCCCGGCTATGGCTTTCCTCTTTATCGCACTGCCGCTCGTAGACTGGTGGCTGAAAGTCCCGGGCGTGCTTGTCGTTTACGGCATAGCACTACCCGCCCTGACGGGAATTACAACCTACCTCAGGACAAGGCCGAAGGCCATACGAGAGGCCTGAAAACGCCCCTGCCGATTGACAATAACAGCTCGTATTGTTAAACTTAATAAGCAGACGCAAGGCTATGATGCCTTAAGGCTGTACGGAGTTTGCCACCGGGTTTAACTGGATAAAAAACAGAATTACGCAGCGCCGATAGTGTAAATATCAGAGTTCCTGTACGATAAGGGGCTTCATTGACCAACAAAAACGGAAAGGGTCTGGTCCAGATCTTTACCGGTAACGGCAAGGGCAAGACGACCGCTGCTCTGGGCACTATTTTGAGGGCTGCCGGTCACGGCTTAAAAGTATTCATTGTTTTCTTCATGAAGGGCGACTATGAGTACGGCGAATTCAGCACCCTGCCGAAACTCCCCAATGTTAAGGTTCTCAAATCCGGCTTCCGGCAATTCACTGACCCTCTCAATATCAAGCCGGAGGAAAAAGAGCAAGCGGAATCAGCCCTGGCGGCGGCAAGAAAAGCCACACTCAGTGGCAGCTATGACCTGGTGGTGCTGGACGAAGTGAATGTCGCCCTGGAATATCACCTCATCGAACTTGACGAAGTCATTAAACTCATCGAAGACAAACCTCCCCGCGTTGAACTCATCCTTACCGGTCGCTACGCCGATAACGAACTGATTGATAAGGCCGACCTGGTAACCGAGATGGTAAAGGTAAAGCATCCCTTTGATAAGGGTATAAAAGCCAGAAAAGGAATCGAATACTAAATAAACGGAGGTAATTATGAAGGTTACACTGAGCGTCATTAAGGCTGACATCGGCGGCTACGTAGGGCACTCCGAATCACACCCCGCTATTCTTGCTAAAGCCCAGGAATGTTTGAACAAAGCGAAAAAAGAAGGGAAGCTAATTGATTGCCAGGTGACCAAGTGCGGCGACGACCTGCAGCTCATCATGACGCATCAGAAAGGTGTAGGCAACTATGAAATCCATAAACTGGCCTGGGACACCTTTGTTACCGGTACCGAGCTGGCTAAAAAGATGAAGCTTTACGGTGCCGGACAGGACCTTTTAACCGACGCCTTTGCCGGCAATGTCAAGGGCATGGGCCCGGGCCTCGCCGAGATGGAATTTGAAGAAAGGACTTCGGAGCCGGTGCTTATTTTCATGGCGGATAAGACCTCCGCCGGCGCCTGGAACATGCCTCTCTACAAGATGTTCGCCGACCCCTTCAACACTATCGGGCTGGTCATCGCCCCCAGTATGCACACCGGCTATACCTTCGAGGTTCATGATGTCAAAGAACACAAGAAAATACGCTTTAGCTCACCCGAAGAAATATATGACATGCTGGTGTTCATCGGAGCGCCGGCGAGATACGCCGTTAAGTACGTCTACCATAAGGAGACCGGAGAAATAGCGTCAGCCTCCTCGACAGAGCGCCTTTCGCTGCTGGCCGGCAAGTACGTCGGCAAGGACGACCCGGTATGCATCGTCAGGGCGCAGGGCATTTTCCCGGCGGTCGGCGAAATACTGGAACCGTTTGCATCACCGGTGCTGGTGGAGGGATGGATGCGCGGCTCCCACATGGGCCCGCTGATGCCGGTTTCCGTAGGGGACAGCACACCTTCACGCTTTGACGGCCCGCCCAGAGTGATATGCCTGGGTTACCAGTTAAACGAAGGCAAGCTGTTAGGTCCGCGGGACATGCTTGCCGATAAAGCGTTCAACCTGGCGCGTCACCAGGCCAACGAGATGGCCGACATGATGCGGCGCCACGGGCCATTCGAACCCCACCGCCTGCCCCTCGACGAGATGGAATACACCACCATGCCAGAGGTCATGGAGAAGCTTCAGGGTAGATTTGAAGACCTTGATTGAACCAGGTCGCTTAAAATTTTAAACAATTAAATGAAGCCGCGGTGACTGCCGCGGCTTCTCTAACACAATGAGATAGGGGAGTTCTATTGCGCGATAAAAAGCTCCTGTTAGCTACCAACAACAAAGGTAAAGTCCGCGAGTATAAAAGCCTGCTCCGGGGAATTCCTTTTGAAATAGTGACACCGTCGGAGCTTGGTATCACTACCGAGGTTGATGAAACCGGAGCCAGCTTTGAGGAAAATGCCAGGCTCAAAGCAACCGCCCTGGCTAAGGAAAGCGGACTGTTGTCTCTGGCGGACGACTCCGGACTTGAGGTGGACGCCCTGGGGGGCGAGCCGGGGCATTTATCGGCCCGTTACGCCGGAGAGGGCGCTTCGGATATCGATAGAATCAATTACCTGCTGGCACGCCTCAAGGATGTGCCCGGGGAGAAACGTACCGCCCGCTTCCGGTGCGTGATTGCCATAGCCGCGCCTGACGGTACGGTTGAAACCTGCTCCGGTGAGTGCCAGGGGGTTATCGCCACAGAACCGAGGGGTAATAACGGATTCGGCTACGACCCTATTTTCTACGTGCCGGAGCTGGGCAAAACAATGGCGGAGCTGACGCCGGAGGAAAAGAACAAAATCAGCCACCGGGCAAAGGCGACGGAAAAGGCGCGGGAAGCGCTGATGAAACATAATTGATCATCGATATAGCGTTATAATAACGCTTTCATGTATAATATCCGTAGAGGCTGCTATCATGACCGGATTATCTGATTCTTTTCAACGCCCTATTAACTATCTGCGCATCTCGGTGACCGACCGCTGCAACCTGCGCTGCGTTTACTGCATGCCGGCGGAAGGCGTCGACCTGATGTCGCACTATGAAATCCTCACCTACGAAGAAATCAACACCGTGGTCAAAGCCGCCGCGGAGATGGGCATCAACAAGGTCAGGCTCACCGGTGGCGAGCCCCTGGTACGGACGGGACTTTATGATTTGGTAAGGATGCTGGCGGGTATCGATGCTATTGACGATATTTCCCTGACGACCAACGGCATCCTGCTGGCACAGCACGCCGCCGGCCTCAAAGAGGCCGGACTGCATAGGGTAAATGTCAGCCTGGACTCCCTCAAACCCGCAAGGTTCCGGCAGATTACGCGGTGCGGCAGTCTTGAAAAAACCTTGGAAGGCATAGAAGCCGCCAGGACGGTTGGACTTACCCCCGTAAAAATCAACGTGGTAGTCATGGCCGGTGTTAACGATGACGAGCTTACCGATTTTGCCGCCAAAACAGTCAGCGATGGCTGGCACGTGCGGTTTATCGAGCTTATGCCCCTGAACGGTGACGATTCCAGCCATATAAAGCTCGTCCCCGTCAGCGAAATGAGAAAATGCATCGAAGCAATGGGGAAACTGGAGCCCAGTGAGGTTGAGGTGGGTAACGGGCCGGCCAAATATTACCGGCTGCCCGGCGCCACTGGCACCATCGGCTTCATAACGCCGGTCACGGAGCATTTCTGCTACCGGTGCAATCGACTTCGCCTCACCGCCGACGGCAAGCTCCGTCCCTGCCTCTTGAGCGAGGAGGAGATAGACCTGAAGGAACCCCTGCGGAGCGGCGCATCGGTCATAGAACTGAAAAATCTGATTGAAAAGGCAATCGCCAGCAAGCCTAAGGGCCATCATCTGGCCGAGGGTAAGAAAAGAAACGGCAGGCCTTTCTCTCAAGTGGGAGGTTAAAATGGCCAAGCTGACCCACATGGATGATGACGGCCGTCCCAGGATGGTAGATGTTACCGGTAAGGCAGATACCGACCGCGTGGCTGTAGCCGGGGGCAGGGTCAGTATGCTGCCCGCCACCTTTCGGATAATCAAGCAGGGTAAAGCCGCCAAGGGCGATGTACTCTCGGCTGCCCAGCTCGCCGGCATTATGGCCGCCAAACGAACGCCTGACCTGATACCGCTATGCCACCCAATTCTTATCGGAAACGTCAATATCGAGTTCACTCTCAATGAGAAGAATAGCACCGTGGAGATTACCACCACCGTCGAGAGCACCGGCAAGACCGGCGTGGAGATGGAGGCGCTGACGGCTACGGCCGTGGCCGCCCTGACGATATACGACATGTGCAAGGCCGTTGACCGCGGCATGAAGATAGAAAATATCCGCCTGTTGAAAAAAAGCGGCGGCAAGAGCGGCACGATAGAGCTTGAATAGTGCCAGATTATGTTGTATACTAATCCACCACTGGTATTTTTTGGGGGTGCGCTATGAAGTTGTCATGTCTTCGGGAAAATTTAAACCGCGGACTTAATATCGTAGGGAGGGCCGTAGCCACCCGGACAACGTTACCAATAACCAATAACGTCCTCCTCGCTACCGACGAGGGCCGCCTGAAACTCGTGGCTACCAACCTCGAGATGGCCATCAGCTGCTGGATTGGCGCCGATATTGAAGAAGAAGGCTCTATAACCGTACCGGCTCGGCTCCTGACTGAATTCGTTGCCTCTCTTCCCAGTGAAACGGTTAATAAAGACTCTGAAAAGGTACATATACAACTTTCTCCGCAAACCAAGACCCTCGGGTTGAAGTGCGCCCGCTTCGAAGCCCGTATCAGCGGGGTTGATGCCAAGGAATTCCCACCCATACCCACCGTTGACGACGGCATCGCTACCAGTGTGGAAGTAGAGGCCTTGCGCCAGGGTATTAACCAGGTTGTCTTTGCCGCCGCTACCGAGGAATCGCGGCCGGTGCTCACCGGTGTCTGCACCCAGTTCGAAGGCGAAACGCTGACACTGGCGGCGGCGGACGGTTTCAGACTGGCCGTCAATAAGTTACCCGTAGCCAACCCGGTCGGTGAGAAGACAGAGGTCATTATACCGGCACGGACCCTTGCGGAGCTTAATCGGCTTTCTGCCGAACAGGAGGAAGCCGTCGATATCACCCTTAACCCCAACAAGAGCCAGGTGCTTTTCCGGTTGAAGAACATAGAACTGGTCTCCCAGCTTGTTCAGGGTACCTTCCCCAATTACTCGCAGCTTATTCCCCAGAGCTACAATACCCGGGTAATCGTCAGCGTTGCCGATTTCCTGCGGGCGACCAAGACCGCCTCTATTTTTGCCCGCGACGGCAGCGGCATCGTACGCCTGGTAATAACACCCGGGAGCGAGAAAAATCCCGGTAAGATTTCCGTTTCCGCCCGCTCCGAGGAGATTGGCGACGACGTTGGTGAGATAGACGCCACGGTTGAAGGCGACGATGCCAAGATTGCCTTTAACGGCAAGTATCTGACCGATGTCCTAAGCATCCTCCACGAAGCGCAGGTAGCCCTGGAAACTACCAATCCCTCCAGTCCCGGCCTCATCCGCCCGGTGGGCACGGACAACTATACCCATGTTGTCATGCCGATGTTTGTGCAATGGTGACTAAATCCACCGGGATTATGCCCTGGATATTCACGCTGCCCCGTGTAGCGTAGACCTTTACATCAAGGGCATCCAGAGCCAGGCGTTTCGTCTCGTAGGAGGAGCAATCTATCTGCTGGCGGATTGCCTCGCAGAAGTCATTTAGCTTAATCTCCGCCTGCTGTAAGCCTGCGAGGGTCTTCCTGGACTTTTCAAGTTCGGCCAGACGTTCCTGGTCAGTATTTCTATCGACCTTGACCTGGTTCAGCTCATCAAGTATTGCATTCTCATTGATTACGCCAAGCCGGAACAGCTTGACCAGTCGCTTTTGCTGACCGTCATAGGCTTTTATCTTCCGGCCTAGCTTCTTCACTTCGATATCGAGCTCCGTTTCTTTAACCAAGCTACCTTTCTGGTCTTCAATCTGTTCTTTCAAGGCAGCTATCATTACTTCGGGATTCTTAATTGCTTCGCTTACAGCATCCCAGACCAACTGCTCTAGCCAATCAGCCTTGATATATGCCTCACAGCAAATAGCTTTACGTGCTGACGTTGGCTTGGTGCCGGCACATCTATAATAGCGATACTTTCCATTCAGCATCGTGCCAGTTATTCTGCTGCAGCATACAGGGCAGTAGGCATGTCCTCTGAGCAAGTATTCAACCAAAGCCTTCCCCGGAACTGACCGTCTCTGTTTCAATGCCTCCTGTGCCCTGTCGAATAATTCACGGTCAATTATCGGCGGTGTTACATCCGGTAATGTGACCCATTCGCTTTCTGGTCTCTTTTCAGTTTTAGTGCCTATCCTTCTCGTCTGATTGAAAATGGTATTTCCATAATAGGCAGGATTCATAACCATCCTGCGGATAGTCAGTGGATGCCATGGTTTACCTGTCTTCGTGAGGATACCTTCCCTGTTCAGTTCCCGGGCTATACGAAAGCAGGAGAAACCGTCCACAACCATGGTGAATATTCTACTGACCACAACGGCCTCAGGCTCATTAATGACTCGTCTTTTGGCTTCTTCATCCCAATCGTAGCCATAGATGCCTACACCCGTGCCCTGCGGTAGCCGACCTTCCTTCAGCCTAGCCCTTTTACCACGCATGGTTCGTTCCTTTATTTTCTCGACTTCTATCTGTGAGAATGTGCCTCTGAGATATGTAATCGCTTCGCCCAACGGTGTTTTGTCTATATCCTCAGTGACAGATTCAAGCACAACGTGGTATTTATCCAGTTCGTCTCTAAGTATGACGCCGTGCGTTGCATTACGCGATAGCCGGTCGAGACAATATACTACAAGGATGTCTACTTCACCGGCCCTTATCAAATCCATGAGCTCATTTAGCCTTGGCCGGTCAATAGTTAGACCGGAATATGATTCGCTGAACCGATAGGCTACCTGATATTCTTTTCTTACCACGTAATCAAGGCATGCTTCAAGCTGAGTCTGCAGGCTCGTGCCTTCGGATTCTTGATTATCTGTGCTGACTCGGCAATATATGGCTGCGTTCTTCATCCCGGCCCCAAAGCTAATCAGATTTACTGGTTATGTTCTTCTGACAGGTGCTTTTCACACTCCGCCTCTATGCTTTCCCTCGTTGCTCCTGTCTGGCTGAATACCGCCACCTGCTCACCCTCATGCATGAGCAGGACGATATCGTCATCTGGGTGGGATAGTGAAAATCCCCGTCTTTTGAGTTCGTCATTTATTAATGTCTCCCCAGAATCTCCTTCGTTCTTCATGCAAGCACACACAATAATCGAAACGGGGGAAGAAGTCCATACCTTTCTGGCCGAATTTCCGAATAATTTCCCGAACGCCTTACAATTTATGTTGAGTAATAGCCCTTTCCCGGATATTGGTAACACGTTGGCCTTATCCTCCGACATTCTGTTTCTGCCCCTATAATTCAACAAAATCATCAATTATGTTTCGTACTAGACTTTCTCTGCCCTGCCGGGTCCGAGAAGTCCTTGAGAGATAGCCCATTTTCCTTTAGAACCTTGTAAATGTAAGCCCGGCTACAACCAAGCTCATTGGCTGCCACCGCTACGTTATGGTGCTTCTCTAAAGCGTCATAAACGTTATTGACAGTAATGTTTAGCGGTCTGCGACCAAAACCATTAACCACTATATCTTGGCCGCAGTTTGGGCATTGGATCATCATTGTTCACCACCCTTTAATGATGTGCCACACGGACACAGTAGATCACCATCCGGTGAATATGTCCACTCATTACGGCCACAATGTTGTCAATCAGCGAAATGGGACACTTTTTAAACCGAACACTTTGGTATGATCAGGCGGCATCAACAAGCTCCCTGAGGCCCTGGTTGTAGTCTCTACGACGATTGATTGTTTGTATTTGCACCTCCTTTCGATGCTCCAGGATCTGCTCTCTCCTGCCATATAAGACATCAGCTGGTGTCACGTTGCCGAGGGCCTTGTGGTAACGGCGATAGTTGTAGTAGTCGACAAAGTCGGCGATTGCCCTCTCAAGTTGGCTGGGTAGCTCATAGGGTAGCTGGTTCACCTCTCGCTTGATG
>DAOUDZ010000097.1:0-1800 GCA_034430575.1 Dehalococcoidales bacterium | reverse complement strand
CCTTCCGCACTATGAGCGGATATGTGCCGGGGTTCGGGACCATTCATGCACTGCAGTAATCCGTCCCATTCCATTGGGGCAAAGTGCACGGCCCTTCCCTTCGGCTTGTCTTTCTTGACAGCTAACTCGTAGGCTTGAAGAAACGAGTCCTCTGGTACCGCTGGTTCATGGTTATTGAGTATGAAGGTATCGCCCCAGTGCCAGACTCCGACCAGCTTCAGATTGGTGGCCAGACCCCTAACCAAATAGGTGGCTCCCTCTATCTGCACCGTCGACTTGCTGGATACCGACACCAGCACCGTCTTCCGCGCTTCAAATGGCCTCTGCGGTAAAGGCAATAATCTCTCTTGTTCCTCTTGCCACAGGTCCCAGCATCGGCGGCCGTCCTGCCGGACCCGCTCCCGCCAGACCATTTCAACTTCGTTAAGCAGTGCGGAGGACATCTCCGCCAGGCTGTGGCCACGGGGTACGGGAGTCAGGTGCTGGAGTCTCAGCCCCTTGCTGCGGGCTTCCACGCTTCCCTTGTCGTGCCCCTCGCCGATTCTCGTGAAACAGGGCTCGAACAGGTAATGGCTGACCAGCGCCTTGAAACGCTCGGTGAGCTCTGGGGCAAGTCCCACCCGGCGTTTCACCGCCGCCGAAAGGTTATCGTATACTATCCGTTGCGGCAGACCATTGAAATGCGCCGCCGCCCGCACATGACCGTCCAGGAAAGACAGCTGGTCGCAGGAGTCGTAAAGCCCAACGAAGTCACGCCCCGAATAGGGCAGATGCAGCACCAGCTTCCAGGCCTTACGGAAGACACCTTCTTCTTCCACGTCTACATCGAAGAAATCGAACTGCCCTTCTTCGCCGGGATGGTGGACCAGGGGGATAAATACCTCCGCCGTCCGGCGGCGTTTTTCACGGAGATAGTCCCGAACGACGGTGATACCGGTCTGGTAGCCATCTTTGAGCAATTGGCGGTGGATACGGGTGCCGGTGATCCGCTGCTTTGGCGTAAGACGCCCGGCCCACTCGCTCAAGATCTCATCGATGCGCGGTGCGATTTTGTCCGTCACCGGCCGTGGCCGTGGGGTAGCACCTGGCTTACGGACAGGCTCGGACGTCTGAAGATATTTTGATACCGTATTACGGCTTACACCCAGTTCACGGGCAACAGAACGAATACTTTGGCGCTCCACGAGCACCTTGTGGCGTATTACATAGACCTTGTCCATTCGCAGCATTCCTTTCCTCCGGTAATCGTTGGTTTCCCAGTAGATTACCGGACTTCAAGGAGTGGCTCAATTTCTGAGCGGCGAATGGCTCACTTTTTCGGCGGTGCGTCCACCCATCAAAGGAAATAGCTGAATTCCTTGACCTCTGCTCACAACCACAAACCTTTGATTTGTATGATAAAGATGGTCGACGGGCATCTATTACAATTCAATGGGGTGATATTTGGCATACGGGACACAAACTATTATTCTTACGTAAAGACTTATTGGATCGTTACCTTAATGAGAATGGCTACCATTTGGTATGGGTAATCGGGGGGGAGAGACAATTTAAATCATACAAAAACGAGGGCTTGGATGAATTTGCAAAAAAACATCTGCCATACAAGGCCTTCCAAGAAATAAAACAATACGGGGGATTAAAAAACTTGCTGAGTTAACCAATTTCCTGTTGTCAATCAGCGAAATGGGACACTTTTTAAACCGAACACTTGGGCATGATCAGGCGGCATTAACAAGCTCCCTGAGGCCCCGGTTGTAGTCTCTGCGGCGATTAATCGTTTGTATTTGCACCTCCTTT
>DAOUDZ010000096.1:0-7868 GCA_034430575.1 Dehalococcoidales bacterium | reverse complement strand
GGCGCCAGCAGGTAGATAAGGTCGAGGTCATGCTTTCGCGTGGTTTCTTCCAGCTCCCCTCCCTCTTCCGGGGGTAAATCAGGGACTATTAAACCATGTACGCCCGCCTCGGTGCAACTCTGGCAGAAGGCTTCCAGCCCGTAGTTAAGTACCGGATTGTAATAGGTCATAAAAGCCAGCGGCGTGTCTATCCTCTTCCTTATCTCTGCGGCCGCCTCCAGACAGGACTGCGGTGTTGTTCCGTTCAGCAGTGCCTGGTAGCTTGATTTCTGGATGGTGGCGCCGTCCGCCAGCGGGTCGGAGAACGGTATGCCCAGCTCGATGATATCGCAGCCGTTTTCGGCCAGCGCTACGGCTATCTCCGCCGTGGACTCAATATCGGGATAGCCCACCGTAATGTAGGCTATCAGCGCCTTGTGCCCCGGTTTGAATACCGATTGAATCCGGCTCATGTCTCCATCCCCATGGCTTTAACGGCTATTTCCAGGTCTTTATCTCCCCGCCCCGAAAGATTGACGATGATTAACTGCTCTTTCGCCAGTTCCTTGGCCATTTTGGCGACATAATATATCGCGTGGGACGGCTCCAGCGCCGGGATAATGCCCTCGGTCTCGCTAAGCAGCTTGAAACCTTCCAGCGCCTGTGCGTCGGTAACGGCCACATAGGTGGCCCTCCCGCTGTCTTTATAAAAGCTGTGTTCCGGCCCTACCCCCGGATAGTCCAGCCCCGGCGCGATGCTGTGAGTCTCCATTATCTGGCCTTGCGCGTTCTCCATGAGATAGGACTTCGTTCCGTGCAGGACTCCGGACTTGCCCGTAAGCAGCGCGGCAGAGTGCTTTTTAGTGGCCAGTCCCAGTCCCCCCGCCTCGACCCCGATAAATTTCACGTCTTTGTCGTTATAAAACGGATGGAAAAGGCCGATGCTATTGCTGCCTCCCCCGACGCACGCCACCAGGTAGTCGGGCAGTCGATGGTATTTTTCCAGCACCTGTTCCTTGGCCTCACGACCTATTATCGACTGGAAGTCGCGTACTATCACGGGATAAGGGTGTGGGCCTACCACCGAGCCGAGCAGGTAATGGGTGTTGCGCACGTTGCTGACCCAATCCCGTATGGCTTCGTTGATTGCGTCTTTAAGGGTCTGGCTCCCCGATGTAACGGGGACTACTTCGGCGCCCGCCAGTTTTATCCTGTTGACGTTGGGCGCCTGCCGGCGGATATCCTCGGTGCCCATGTAAATAATGCATTCCAGTCCGAGCATGGCGCAGACGGTAGCCGTGGCGACCCCGTGCTGGCCGGCACCTGTCTCGGCGATGACTCTGGTCTTGCCCATGCGCCTGGCCAGCAGCCCCTGCCCTAGGGCGTTATTAATCTTGTGCGCGCCGGTATGGGCGAGGTCTTCCCGCTTCAGCAGTATGGTAGCCCCGCCTATTTTATCCGATAGTCGACTGGCGTGGTACAGCGGCGTGGGACGCCCGATGTAGTCTCGGCAAAGTCGACTGAACTCCTCCTGGAAGTCGGTATCGGCCATTGCTTCGGCGTAAGCGCTCTCCAGTTCACTAAGGGCGGG
Organism: Dehalococcoidales bacterium; assembly: GCA_034430575.1. Lineage (GTDB taxonomy): Bacteria > Chloroflexota > Dehalococcoidia > Dehalococcoidales > RBG-16-60-22 > JAFGPF01. The sequence continues at coordinate 6,298 of DAOUDZ010000096.1, read as the reverse complement.
CATCAGCGTTTCCGGCACGAACTTCCCGCCGTACTCCCCGAAGTAGCCGCGTTTATCCGGCCCTGTCATCGGCTTCCCTCACGGCTTCAATAAATTTCCTGATTTTATCAATGTCTTTTACGCCCTTCGTTTCCACCCCCGACGATACGTCCACTCCCCACGGGGATATCACCTTTATAGCTTCGCCAACGTTGCCCGGCGTAAGCCCGCCGGCAATAATTACCGGGAATTCCCTGGCTATCGGCACCGCCAGCTCCCAGTCGAATTTCCTGCCCGTGCCGCCGTATCTATCGCTGGCATTTGATTCGATGTGGTAAATATGCTTCTTTTTCTTTAATAGTTTAGTCCCGTAGGCAAGGTCTTTGCACACCTGCTCCGGTTTGTTGTTTCTGCTTACCCTGACAACCTGTATCAACGGACAGGCCAGCTCGCGGCAGTATTCCCAGGGCTCGTCGCCGCTTAATTGTACCCAGTCGAGATGGCAGCTCTCGGCTATCCGGTTCACCGTGCCCAGGTGTGAGTTGACGAAAACACCGACGACCTCTACGGTTGCCTGGTGTTTCTTTAGCGCCGCTACTATCTTTTCCGCCCGCGCGGGAGTAACCTGGCGAGGACTCCGGGCGAACATGAAGCCGATAAAGTCGGCTCCGGCATCGGCCGCGGCTAGAGCATGTTCTTCTTTTTTAATACCGCAAATTTTAATTCTGGTCATGACATCAGTTCCTTTATCTTGCCGGGAATATCGTCGGCGGTAACCAGCGCTTCGCCGACCAGTACGGCATCTACCTTGCACTCCTTCATTTTCTTCATGTCTTCTTTGCTGCTGATGCCGCTCTCGCTGACCACGATATTTTCCTGCGGAATGAGCATTCGCAGTCGCCGGGTGGTATTGGTGTCCACTTTGAAGGTATTGAGGTTTCGGTTGTTGATGCCGATTATTTTAGCGTCGGCCATGAGCGCCGTGAAAAGGTCGTCCTCGTTGTGTACTTCGACTATGCAAAATAGACCGATGTTATGGCTTATCTCCAACAGTTCGCCAAGCTGTTCCTCGCTTAATATAGATGCTATCAGCAGCATTGCATCGGCGCCGGAAGCGGCCGATTCGTACACCTGGTATTCGTCGAATATAAAATCTTTGCGCAGTAAGGGGATATTGACCTTTTCCCGGATATCCACCAGGTATTTAAGCCTGCCCTGGAAGTAGGTCGACTCGGTCAGCACCGATATTGCCGCCGCGCCGTTCTGTGCATAGGTGGCGGCCAGCGCTACGGGGTCGAAGTCCTCGCGTAGTACCCCCTTTGAAGGCGAAGCCTTTTTCACCTCGGCAATAAGGCTGATTCCGCTGCCTGTCAGCGCGGCGGCGAAGTCGAGAGGTTTATACTGGGCGATACGCTCCTTCAAAGCGGATAGCGGAAGAAGGCGTTTTTTCTGCTCTACCTCCACCTTTTTATCGTTTACGATATTTTCCAGTATCCTTGCTATCATGATTGCCCCAGTCGCTGGCTAAGCTCCACCAGCTGATTAAATTTGCTGCTCGCCCGGCCGCTGTCGATGGCTGTTTCCGCCAGGCGGGCCGCCTTCTGAAGGTCTTCCGTAACGTTGCCGGCCACGAGCGCCGCGGCGGCGTTCATGACGACCGTATTGCGCAGGGCGCCGGCTTCGCCGTCGAGGATGCGCCGCATTGTTTCGGCGTTCTCTTTCGGAGTTCCGCCCATAATCTCCGACCTTTCTGCTGCCTCGAACCCGAATATTTCGGGCGCTATTTCATAAGGAGGTAACAGCATGTTCTCGCTGACGTCCCAGACCAGCGACATACCGCTGATGGATATTTCATCCAGGATGTCGCGTCCGTATATCACCAGCGAATGCTTCGTGCCGAGCCGGAAAAGCACCTCGGCAATCTTGTTTCCCAGTTCTTCGCTGGGAACTCCGAGCACCATGTGCTCTACCCGGGCGGGATTGGTCAGCGGGCCGAGGATATTGAACACGGTGCGTATGCCTATTTCCCGACGGGGCAGGGCGGCGTGCTTCATAGCCGGGTGGAAAACAGGCGCAAACATGAAGCCTATGCCCGCCGTCCCGATGCACTCGGCGACCGCCCCCGGCCCCAGTTCTATTTTAACCCCCAGCGCCTCCAGGATATCGGCGCTGCCGCACTGGCTGGAGGCGGCGCGGTTGCCGTGCTTGGCTACTTTAAGTCCAGCCCCCGCCGCCACGAAGGCCGCCGCTGTGGATATGTTGAAGCTCCCTGACCCGTCTCCCCCCGTCCCCACGATATCTATAGCCGGTCCTGTTATATTTACCGGGGTCGCTTTAGCCCGCATGACGCTGGCCAGCCCGGCAATCTCTTCCGATGTCTCGCCCTTGACGCGCAGAGAAGTCAGGAAGGCAGCTATCTGCGCCGGGGTGGCTTCCCCGCTCATTATCTCATCCATGGCACCGCCGGCTTCCTCGAAGCTCAAGGAACGCCCCTCGATTAGTGCGTTGATGGCTTCTTTAATCATTTTTCTTTTCCTTCCCTGGCTTGTTCATATGTTCGGCATAATACTTCAGTCCGGAAGATAATACGTCAGCAATGGCAACACCTGTATTTTTGGGCTGCTCTAACTTTTCAAGCTCCTGCCGTATCTTGTCCAGTTCGGTCATTAGTTGCTCGAATTTCTCTTCCTCTTTATTTTTGTCTTCAATTTGCGCCCATAGTACAAGTAAAGGAGAGATTAATCCTATCACAGCGATTAATAAAGCAACTCTAATTTCAACTTCTGGAGTAAAGAAAGCCAAAATTACAAAAACTACCACAAAAGTTATTATCATTACTGTGATACCGAGATATTTACTACGTTTCATTTTTTCACCCCTCCCCGGCGTTATCTTTCCCCACACATTATATGATAAATTTCAAAAAATTCCTCAATAAATCCTTTCCCACTTCCGTCATAATCGATTCCGGGTGGAACTGGACGCCTTCCACCGCGTGCTCGCGGTGGCGCAGTCCCATTATAATATCGTTGTCCGTCCAGGCGCTTACCTCGAGGCATTCCGGCAGTCTGTACCTCCTGGCCGCCAGAGAATGATAACGCACCGCCGGGAACGGGTTCGGCAGTCCCGTAAAGACTCCCTTGCCGTCGTGGTGTATCAGTGAAGTCTTGCCGTGCTTTATCTCTCCCGCATGGTCGACTATTCCCCCGTAGGCGTGGGCGATGCACTGGTGCCCCAAGCAGACTCCCAGTATCGGCAGCCTCCCCCCGAATCCCAGGATGACATCGTTGGATATTCCGGCGTCCATCGGCGTGCCCGGACCCGGCGAGATGACGATGCGTTCCGGTGCCATCTCTACTATGTCTTCCTTCGTTACTTTATCGTTCCTGACCACCTTTACCTCTCCTCCCAGTTCGCTGATGTACTGGTAGAGATTATAGGTAAAGCTGTCGTAGTTGTCTATGAGAAGTATCATCTTATCCTGCCTCCGCATTTTCGATTGCGGTCAGCAGCGCCTGCGCCTTGTTGAGGCTTTCCTGGTATTCTTTTTCCGGTACGCTGTCGGCGACGACGCCTCCCCCCGCCTGTACGTAGGCCACCCCATCCTTGATAACGATGGTGCGGATGGCGATAGCCGTGTCCATGTTGCCGGAGAAGTCGAAATAACCCACCGCCCCGGCGTAGGTGCCGCGCTTGTCCGGCTCCAGTTCCGCGATTATTTCCATGGCGCGTATCTTGGGAGCGCCGGAGACCGTGCCTGCCGGGAAGCAGGCGCGCATGGCGTCGAACTGCGTAAACCCGTCACGGAGCTTCCCCTGCACGTGCGATACCAGGTGCATTACGTGGGAGTATCGTTCGATGTCCATGAACTGGGTGACCTCAACCGTGCCCGGCTGGCTGATTCTGCCGACGTCGTTGCGGGCGAGGTCCACCAGCATGAGGTGCTCGGCGCGCTCTTTTTCGTCGTTTTTCAGCTCTACTTCAAGTGCTTTGTCCTCCCCGGCGTCATGCCCGCGGGGTCGCGTTCCGGCTATGGGGTGGTTGGAAACGATGCCGTCCTCGACGCGCACCAGGAGCTCCGGCGATGTGCCGACGATATAGAAGCCGCCGAGGTGCAGGAAATACATGTACGGCGAAGGATTTAGCGAGCGCAGCGCCCGGTAGATGGCGAAGGGGCTGGCGTCCGTGTGTCGCGATAGTCTCTGCGAGGGGACTACCTGGATAATATCGCCTTCATAGATGTGTTCCTTGGCGCGCTCCACCATGCTTTCGTATTCCGCCTTCGTCAGGTTGGACTTCATATGCGGTTTGGCCTTCGCGGGCGGCCTCTTTATTTCGGTGGCGACCGTGCTTTCCAGTCGCCGGGCGATTTCGTCTATCTTATCGATTGCATTTTTATATTCGGACTCTACGTCGCCGTCGAGGTGTACGTGCGAGACTACTTTAATGGTATGGGTGAGGTGGTCGAAGATGAGCAGGGTGTCCGCCAGCATCATGACGGACTCCGGCATGCCCACGGGGTCGTTATCCGGCGAGGGCAGCTTCTCGAAGTACCGCGCTACCTCGTAGCTCAAGTACCCCACCGCCCCGCCGTGAAAGCGCGGCAGGCCCTCTACCGCCACGGGTTGGTATTTACTAAATTCGTCCTCGATGAGCCGCAGGGGGTCGGTCGCTTTTTCCCCGCCGGTGCTGATGATGCCGGAGGGCTCCGTTCCCAGGAAGCTGTAGCGGGCGAGCCTTTCGCCCCCCTCCACGCTCTCCAGCAGGAACGAGTAGTCACCCCGTGCTATCTTCAGGTACGCGGACACCGGCGTGTCCAGGTCGGCCTTGATTTCTCTATAGACCGGCACCAGGTTGCCCTGCGCTTTCAGCTTTTTTACTTCTTCCAATGTCGGGTAATACATCTCTTCTCCAAATAAAAAACCCCCGTCCCTGGGAAGGGACGGGGGCTAAATCCGCGGTGCCACCCTTCTTGACCGAAATAATAGAAGCTGGTCCACTCTGTCGGGTACGGCCCCGCAATCTTACAGGACGATACCCCGGGATTCTTTAACGCTTCCCTGGCGGCAAAGCCTACTTATCTCGCGATGTTCGGTTTGCGGCTCCCGGGTCCATTCGGCTCCCGCGCTGGCATCGGCTCACACCTTACCCGACTCTCTGAAACCCCGCTCCGGAGCTTACTACTCCCGTTCACAGCCTTTACATAATTTTGTTAATATTTAAATTTATCATGGCGTGAAATGTTTGTCAAGAGTGAGGGAGTAAAGGTAGTGTATCAATTTGAAATTAACAATCCGAAACCATTACTCCTTTTGTTCAATCTCTTCCAATGCATGTTCTTTACGTTGTAACTCAACCCAAGCTATAAATCTTTCCCATTGTGCCCAACTGAGGTAAAGGGATAAACTTGGATAATGCTTACCAGAGGGATATTCAAATTGTAATGTAACCCCAGTATTTGAGTAATGTGCTTTCAACTTTTCATTCCAAGATGTTTTTCCTACTTCCAGATTTTGCACTAATAACCTCCTTAACTATTCGGCCTATTTTATAGCCAACTTTACGATTTCTTCGATAGCCCAGATATGATTACTTACCCCTGCTGCCATTGCTGGCGTTCTGTGATATAGATTAGCAAATGTCTTGTAAGTCTTGATTAATCTATGACATTATTTTAACTTTGGAAATTTAGGTGTAATTCTTGGAAATTTTGGAGAAACACGAAGTGATTTAGGACTTATACGTGGAATTTTCGGGCTGATTTTGGGGTATTTAGGAGTAATTCTCGGTGTGCTTCTAGGGGTTTCTTCCTCTATATAATTCATCTGATATAACTCCTAATATCTCCTCCTGAGATATAAAACCTGTAATGCTACTCCGAGAATTACAAAAATCCAGCCAAAACCAGATTTGAATATAAATACAGCAATGAAACCAAGAACGATACAAATAGCAGGAACACATTTGGCTATTACACTAATGTTAAATTTCATTATACTACTAACATTTCTCCTATTTGTATTATAGTATCATTGTCAAATTACCGCCTCTTCCCTCCCCCCAATCTTACATATCTTTTCCCACCCGTGCCGCCCTGTATCATCCTTCGCTTATCCCTAAGATTTCCCCACCAAGTTTCCCCCTTTGAAAAAGGGGGACTAAAGGGGATTTCTGATAGCTTAGCCCGCTAGGAGTCTGTCCGAGTAATAGCTTCAGTCAGGCATAACGGGTTATAATTGGGGCGAGTCTATGTAAGGGAGACGCCTATGAGCAAGACCTTTCGCCCCTATGAACCCTACCAGGATTTCCTCATGCCAGC
>DAOUDZ010000095.1:0-2527 GCA_034430575.1 Dehalococcoidales bacterium | reverse complement strand
CATGAGCCATTTTATATCATCCTTGCCCCAGGTAAGAGTCTCTTTGATGAAATGTAACGACATTCTGGGATTAATAATAAAATAAATTATCGGCGCGCCGACGAAAAACACCACGGCGATACGGTGGATGGACCTGGTCAGGCCGCCCGCTGCCGGACCTCCCAGGCCGGGGAGAAACAGCATAGCACCTGTAACTAACAGTACCAGAAAAGCCGCTGTGTGAATCCAGTGAAACCAGACGGTGCGTTTCTTGAAACGTTCAACCACTCGTGCTTCTGCCATTATTTTTCTCTCCCCCTCATCCTTATCCGGGCGACCAGATAATTAAATCCGAAGCCGGCCACCGCGGCAATCGCCAGGCCGGAACCGAGCCACCGGAATATATCGCGTACTGTCGTGGCAGGCGGCACTTCGGGGTCGGCGGGCAGTCCGTACGTTGCCGGGGAATCATCAAGGACATACATTACGTGCAATCCCTTCAGTTCGTCAACTCCGTAAAGCGAGGCTTCGGTATTACTCTGGCGTAGAGAGGCAACCCTCTCTTCTCCTTCTGTGATCAATTCGGCCCGCTTGCCGTATTTAATAGCGCCGGTGGTGCAGGCGGCGGCACAGGCAGGCGGTTCACCGTTGGTGACGCGGTCATGACAGAAAGTGCATTTGTTCATAATAGCCACGCCGGTTGTTTTATTTGCCTCCATCTGCGGCACCCCGAAGGGACAAAACTCGGCGCAATACCCGCAGCCGGAACATTTATCCCTGTCATACTGCACGAAACCCAGCTTGTTATAGCTCAACGCTCCGGTCGGGCACACTTCAACACACGCCGCCTCGGTGCAGTGGTTGCACGCCATTTTGCGGGAAACCCATTCACCACCCTTATTCACCGGGTGCAGCGTTGTCCATACATCGGGAGCAAGCGCCGGGGGTTGCTCCAGGTCGGGCTTAACCGTTTCCCCCAGATTGTTATACTCTTTGCAGGCAGCGTAACACCACCAGCAGTTCACGCACTTGGTAACGTCGATTAGCATACCCATACCCAGATGAGTTTGCGAATCTTTGGCCAGGGCCATGGCCGGCGGTTCCAGTAACAAAAGGCCGGTTGCCCCGGCGGCGCCCTTTAAGAAATCCTTACGACTTATCTCCATATTTTTCTTACTTCCCTACCGTTTCTGGAAATTCGTCTACGATGATGTCTTTATTAGCTTCCTTCTCCTCTGCTCTGATGTCTTCTTCGGTCAGGAACAAATCGGTATTGTCATGGCAGGCATCGCAGCTCTCGTTTTGAGGCGTGTGCAACTGGATGTTATGCGGTGTGGCATACTTCCAGGTCGAGGCCGCGTTGAAATCCGGGAACAGGGCATCCCCGTAAAAGTCGCAGGTCCCGGAGCAGGTCGGAACATGGCGCAGCACCACATATTTATAAGGCCTCTCCGACGACCGCAGTGGATTATAGCCGATTTCGAACTGCATGACGGAGGGCTCACTGGTACGGCAGGGCATACCCTCCACGTCTATAGCAACGTGACAGCCGTAGCAGTTCTTATAGGCGACGGAGTGGCAGACTTGGCAGGAGAGGTCTCCCAGGTGCTGCTCGTGCTGGGGGTTGCCCTCCGTATTTGTCCACACATCCTGATGGCAGTCTTCACACTTGACCATGTCCGGGTTGTGGTACCGGCTATCCAGCACTTCACCCGAACCGTGAAGCTCCTCACTGTGGCAATCGGTACAGAGCATCATCTCTTGAGTCCAGTGGACGTCGGCCGGGATACCTGCATTTTGGCCGAGGTATTCGGCGCCGACACGCGAGCCGTGACAGGCGACGCAGTTGTACTGCGTGGAGGGAGTTTCGCGGAATTTGTGGCCGGAAACGAGGCCGCCTTCCACCTCATCCGGGCGGCTGACGTGACACTGCCCGCAGGAGGTGTGACACTCCTGGCAGTGATTTTCAAACGCCGTATCCAGAGGGGAGCCTTCTTCTATGCTGCCGCCTCTGGCTTCAAGAGCGGACTTAAAGCCACTCAGCGTGGCGTGAAGACTAAAATCATGCGTTTCAGCAATATCTTTGTGGCAGGTCTCGCAGTTGCCATCGGACGGGTCGATAACCAGACCCGCGTGAGCCAGCTCTTTGTCTTCTTTCTGGCTGTCGCCGCCGTGGCAGATAACGCAGCCTACCTTACCGTGGGTGCTCAAGAGGAAATCCGCATCCTTGACCCAGACCTTTTCCCATACCTCCAACGGAGGTACATCACCACCTCAGCCTTCGCCCGTGGTTGCCTCTGACTTGGCCGCTTCTTCTGTTGTAGCCAGTTCCTTGAGGGTGTCTTTATCGGTGTGGCAGGTAACGCAGGTACTGACTACCTCCTGCTCTGCCTCCGGGGAAGGGCCAACCAGCTCTTATTGGTGCATCCGATAACAGCTAACGCAAACAGGACAAGGATAACGGTAAACGCCATAACCAGCTTCTTCATTGGCCACTCCATTCTCTAGCCTTATTTATAGAACAACTGGCAACTTTTTTCAATTCACC
>DAOUDZ010000094.1:0-20870 GCA_034430575.1 Dehalococcoidales bacterium | reverse complement strand
ATGGAGGAGGTCCTTCACATGCTCGGTAAGCTAGAGGTCGGCAAGGTGATTTTCATGGGTGCGGAGCCGGCCCTCGACCTCGAGATGCCGCGACTTGCCGAAGCGCTGCACCGGCAGTTCTCCAGCCATAACGTCCTCCTCACCAACGGCTTTCACATCCCTGACCTTACTCACATCGACGAGGTGGTTTTCAGCATCAAGGCGTTTACGGATTCAATACACCGGGATTTCACCGGGGCTTCAAATGAAACGGCGCTGCAAAACTTCCTGACGGTCTATAAATCCGGAGTCCGGTTAAGGACAGAAAGCATATTCATACCGGAATATATCGATGGCGTCGAAACGGAGAAGATTGCCGAATTCATCGGCGGCGTGGATAAAAATATACCCCATAGAATCGATGCCTATATCCCCACCGGTGATAATCCCTGGCGGAGGCCCGCCCCGGGGGAAATAGAAGCCGCCGCCCGCATGGCCGGGAAATACCTTAAATACGTATCATACCTGACGGGGAAAGAAGACCTTAGGTACGAAGTGGTGAGGATTTACTGACATGCCTTCCAACGCATTAACGACGGAGACACCGGCGCGTACATACCTCTCCGGGAGGCGTACGCGCATCTTGAGCATCCTGGGGCTTATCGCGGGACTGATAGTGGTCATTGCCCTGGCGACGAGCATCGGCAGCGTTTACATACCTTTCTCGACCACCTTCAGCATACTGCTGGACAGGCTGCCCTTCCTGGATATCGAGCCGACCTGGCAAAACGTTATCGCCACCATTGTCCTGGACATACGCCTGCCCCGCGTCATACTGGCGGGACTGGTCGGGGCCGCCCTGGCCACCGCCGGAGCCACCTACCAGGGGCTCTTCCGCAACCCCCTCGCCGACCCCTACCTGATAGGAGTTGCCCAGGGTGCCTCGCTGGGGGCTGTCGTCGGTTTCCTTCTGCCGGTCGCCTGGAATATAGCGGGTTTCGGCCTTATCCCTCTGCTCGCTTTCGTCGGGGCACTGCTTGCCACCGTGACCGTTTACCTGCTGGCGCGGGTGGGCAAGACCCTGCCAGTAACCACGCTGATTCTGGCCGGGGTAGCGTTAAGCGCGCTACTGGGGTCGATCGTCTCCTACCTCATCATCTCCAGCGGAGAGAAGATGCACGGCATTATCTTCTGGCTGATGGGCAGCTTCGGGTTAAGCCAGTGGTCGGAGATAAATATCGTCCTGCCCTACGTTGCCGTGGGAACGGCGGTCATTATTATCTTCGCCCGCCTGCTAAACGTCATGCAGCTCGACGAGGAACAGGCGCAGCAGCTGGGCGTGAACGTGGAAAAACTAAAGATGGTCCTGCTGGCGGCGGCCACGCTAATTACGGCCGCCAGCGTTGCTTTCGTGGGGACGATAGGATTCGTCGGCATCATTATCCCCCATGCCGTCCGCCTGGTGTGGGGAGCCGACCACCGCTTTCTGCTGCCGCTGGCGGTGCTGACCGGGGCGATTTTCATGATTCTCACCGACCTCGTGGCGCGCACCGTGCTGGCCCCCACGGAGATACCCATCGGTGTGATTACCGCTATTTGCGGCGCCCCCTTCTTCCTCTACCTGCTGCGGCGGCGTAAAAAGGCGATTTTCTAAAGCGTGAAATAAAGGGGAGTCCAAGAGGGGCGAAGCCCCTCATATAAAAATTCCCCCCCTCTCCTGCGGGACGCCTTATCAGGAGAGGGGACACAGGGGGTGAGGTAGGATAATACCCCCGCCGGGCAACTTTTTGAGGCTGAATATGATAGAACTGGAAATGCAAAAAGTAACACTGGGCTATGACCACCACCCGGTGCTGGAGGATATAACCCTCAAAGTATCGCCGGGAGAGATGGTGGGACTTATCGGCCCCAACGGCTCCGGAAAATCGACCATCGTCAAAGCGTTGAGCCGCGTCATCATCCCCGAGTCCGGCAAGATAACCGTAGACAAAAGAAACATTACCCGGATACCGAGGCGCGAACTGGCCTGCATAGTAGGGGTCGTTCCCCAGCTGCCGCTGCTGCCCAGCACCTTTACCGCCTTCGAAATAGTACTCATGGGCAGGAACCCGCACCTGGGCCTGTTCCAATCCGAAGGCAAACGCGACTGGGCAATCGCCCGGGATGCCATGGAAAAGACGGGCACCGCCGAACTGGCAAACCGGTACGTGAACGAGCTCTCCGGCGGCGAAATCCAGTGCCTGTTGATTGCCCGCGTACTGGTGCAGGAAACCAGGGCAATCCTCCTGGACGAGCCGACGGCCAACCTGGATATCGGCCGGCAGGTTGAAATACTCGACCTTATTAAAAAGCTCTGCACGCAGAAAAACCTGGCGGTTCTGGCCGCCGTCCACGACCTGAACCTGGCAGCACAATACTGCGACCGCCTGCTTTTGATTAACGAGAGACGCATCCATGCCGAGGGAACGCCGAGAGAGGTTATTACAGACAGTAATATCAAGGAGGTCTACGGGGCCGAGAATTGCGTTTACACCCACCCCGTCAACGGCCTCCCCACCGTGCTGCTGGGCGCGCACCAAAATAAGAACACCGGAACATAGTTATGGAAATTATTATAATAGCCCTGGCCGTGGCCATCGACCTGGCGCTGGGCGACCCGCCCGATGCCGCTCATCCGGTGGCGTGGATGGGCAGGGTTATCTCTTTCCTGGAAAAAGGCGGGATTAAACTCAATGCCACCGCCCAGTTTATTTACGGTATGTGCATGACCCTGTTTATCGCATTACTCTTCGTCCTGCCCATCTATTTTATCTTCCTTTATCTCGGGCATATCAGCCTAGCGGCTGCTATAATCCTGGGAGCGTTGATACTTAAGAGCACCTTCTCCATCAAGGGGCTGCGGCGCACCGCGCTGAAGGTCAGGCAACTCCTACAGGACAATAAGATAAAAGAAACACGCCATGAACTGCGGGCGCTGGTAAGCAGGGATACGAAGGACCTGCCCGAGCCGCTGCTGGTATCCGCGGCGGTGGAATCGGTGGCGGAGGGGATGGGCGACAGCGTGGTGGCCCCACTGTTTTATTTCCTGCTTTTCGGTTTGCCGGGGGCGATTGCCTACCGGGTGGTCAATACCGTGGACTCCATGATAGGCTATCACGGCAAATACGAGTACCTCGGCAAGTTCTCCGCCAAGCTCGATGATATTCTTAATTTCATACCGGCCAGAATCGCGGCGCTGTTAGTCGTCCTGGCGGCAACGATTATTAGGAGCGGTCGCCGCGCCTGGCACACAGCTCTTTACGAGCACGTCAAGACCGATAGCCCCAATGCCGGCTGGCCGATGGCCGCCATGGCCGGCGCTTTGAACGTGAGGCTGGAAAAGCCGGCGCACTACCAGTTAGGCGAAGCCAAGATGCCTCTGGTTCCGGAGACCATTACCGTCGCCGTGAGATTGTTTTCGATAGCGACGGCAGCCTGGGTATTAATATGCATCATCGCGGGGGGTGTTAAAATTGTCATTGCGACCTAGAAAGTCTATAGCCGGACTCAAGAACTGCGTGCACGGCGGCATCAACCACTCCGAACTAACAGCGCTGGGAATAGACGCCAGCAGCGTTCTGGACTTCAGCGTTTGCACCAACCCGTTTATGCCGCCGCCGGGAATAAAAGAAAAGATAGGCGCAATATCCATCGAGCAGTACCCGGATTCCCGGGCCGCCGAACTGAAAGGGCGGCTATCTGAAAGACTGGGAATATCCACGGCGAATATCCTGGTGGGTAACGGCACCACGGAGTTGATACGACTCGTTGCCCTGACCTATTTCCGCAATAACGACCGCGTGCTGCTTTTAGAGCCGACCTACGGTGAATATGAAGTGGCCAGTCGACTAGCCGGGGCCCGGCTGATAAAACACCGCGCCGTGGAAAGCAACAATTTTGCGCCGGATATAGAAAAAGTCCGCAGCATTATCAAGCAGCATCACCCGAGGGCGGTATTCGTCTGCAATCCCAACAATCCCACAGGAAGATACCTTTCCCGGGACGATATCGAAAAGGTGCTGGATATAATAGAAGACGGCCTGCTGGTCCTGGACGAGGCATACATCGACTTTATAGAGTCGCCCTGGAATTCTTTAGACCTTACGGAGCGGGGCAACGTGGTGGTACTGCGCTCCCTGACGAAAAATTACGGCCTGCCGGGACTGCGCCTGGGCTATGCCGTCGCCCGTGAAGAAATTATTAAAGACCTCCAAATCGCCCTGCCGCCATGGAACGTGAACGCCGTCGCCCAGAAAGTCGGAACCGCCGTCATGGAAAAGGACGAGCACCTCAAGCAGAGCCTCCGGCAGGTAAGAGAGGCCAAACGTTACCTGGTCGAGGGGCTTACACGACTCGGCCTCAAGGTACAGCCTTCGGACGCCCATTACTTCCTGGTAAAGGCGGGCAACGGCGCCGGGTACCGCCGTTCCCTTCTTAAGGAGAGTATCCTGGTACGCGACTGCACGTCATTCGGGCTGCCGGAATATATCCGCATCTCACCCCGCACCATGCCGGAGTGCGAAAGGCTCATTACGGCCATCCGGAACCTGCTAGAGGCAGGAGAAGAAACTTGAGGTGATATAACAACCACTTACGTATATAATTAATACATAGCTTAAAGGGGATTTCATGGATTTACTAAGAAAAATCATCAGGGAAATAAAACCGCCGGACAAAACGACGATGGACGAAGTCCGGGCCCGCCAGGACACGCTGACCAAGCCGGCGGGGAGCCTGGGCAGGCTGGAAGAACTTTCGATTCAGCTGGCCGGCATCCAGGGCAAAGCCCGGCCGGTTATCGAGAAAAAAGCCGTGATTACCATAGCCGGCGACCACGGCGTGGTCGACGAAAAGGTGGGCAACTGGCCCCGCGAGGTGACCGCCCAAATGGTTCAAAACTTCCTGCGGGGCGGGGCCGGCATCAACGTGCTGGCGCGGCAGGTCGGAGCCAGAATAATCTTCGTGGATATGGGTATCGCCAGCGACCTCAAGCCCGACCCCAAGCTCATCACCAGGAAAGCCGGCTACGGCACGAAGAACATGTGCCTCGGTCCGGCCATGACCGGAGAGCAGGCGATAAAAGCCATAGAGTCCGGCATAGATGTCGTTAATACCGAAGCAGACAAAGGACTGGATATCGTCGGCACCGGCGACATGGGTATCGGCAATACCACCGCCAGTAGCGCGATTTTCGCGGCCATGACCGGCAAGTCCATCGAAGAAGTCACCGGCAGAGGCACCGGACTGACCGACGAGCAGCTTGCCCTCAAGATAGACGTTATTAAACGGGCGCTGGAAATCAATAAACCGGAGCCTTCCCGGCCGCTGGAGGTACTGGAAAAAGTCGGCGGCTTTGAAATCGGGGGGCTGGCGGGAGTGATGCTGGGAGCGGCCGCAAGGCATATCCCGGTAATCATCGACGGTTTTATCTCCGGGGCTGCGGCCCTCATCGCGACGGCGCTGGCGCCGCAGCTCAAGGACTATATCATCGCCGCCCACGTTTCGGCGGAAGCCGGCCACCCGGCCATGCTGAAGCACATGGGACTAAAGCCGCTGCTCAATCTCGATATGCGACTCGGCGAGGGCACCGGCGCGGCGCTGGGGATATTCATCGCCGAGGCCGCCGCCAGGACACTGAACGAGATGGCCACCTTCGCCGAGGCCGGCGTTTCGGAAGGAGACGAAGTAGAAAAGTGAGTTTCCTGACCGCTATACAATTTCTAACGAGCATCCCGATACCCCTGAAACGCAAGCTCACCCCGGCGCAGCTGGGAGGCGCCACGGCCTATTTCCCGGTGGTGGGGCTTATCATCGGACTGGTACTGGCCGGGCTGAACTGGCTGCTGCTCCTTATTTTGCCAACGGCGGTGGTCAACGCCCTGCTCATCGCGGCGCTGGTGATACTTACGGGGGCTATGCACCTGGACGGTCTGGCCGACACCTGCGACGGCATCGCCGGACATAAGACGACCGAGGAAAGATGGAAGGTCATGCGGGACAGCCGTACGGGGGCCTTCGGGGTGGTGGGAATCGTCCTAGTGCTGCTGGTCAAGTATATCTCTCTAAACAGTATCCCACCGGTATTCATGACGGCCATGCTGGTTTTCATGCCGGTGGTCAGTCGCTGGGCTATGGTCTATGCTATTTACGCTTACCGTTACGCCCGGCCCGCGGGACTGGGGACGGCTTACAAGCAGGCGACCCGCTGGCCACAGTTTACCGCCGCCACCATTATCACCTTAGCCGTGGCGTTCGCCCTGTTCCCGTTGTTCTCACTGGCGGGTTTGATACTCATTTTCAGCATCCTGGTAGTCGCCACGGCGCTGGCTTTCTATTTCAAGCACAAGTTCGCCGGGCTTACCGGCGACACGTACGGAGCCATCGACGAAGTGGCGGAAGTTATCACGCTCTTGCTGGCCATCCCGATTTTCAGCTATGTGGCGCCGATTTCGCAGGGACAGTGCCTATGAAAAAAGCCAGGACACTAATGATTCAGGGGACAACCTCCTCGGCGGGGAAGAGCGTCATGGTAGCCGCCCTCTGCCGCATCTTCCGGCAGGACGGCTATAAGGTGGCCCCGTTCAAATCGCAGAACATGGCGCTCAACTCATACGTCACCGCCGAGGGCGGGGAAATAGGGCGGGCGCAGGTGGTACAGGCGGAGGCGGCGGGAATCGCCCCCACGGTGGACATGAACCCGGTGCTGCTCAAGCCGACCACCGACACCGGCTGCCAGGTCATCGTGCTGGGCAAGGTGGAGAGAACGATTTCCGCCCGCGAATATTATAAATACACCCCTTCACTGCTGAAAACGGTCGCCGACGCCTTCAATCGCCTCTCCACCGCCTACGACATCGTCGTCATCGAGGGAGCCGGCAGTCCGGCGGAGATAAACCTCAAAGACCGGGAAATAGTCAACATGAGAATCGCCAAAATGTCCGGCACTCCCGTGCTCCTGGTCGGGGACATCGACCGGGGAGGCGTCTTCGCTTCACTGGTCGGGACGCTGGAGCTGCTGGACGAGGATGAACGGGAACTCGTAAAGGGACTGATAATAAATAAGTTCCGCGGCGATGTCACCCTGCTCGAATCGGCCCTGGACTTCCTGAAGGAACGCACCGGCAAGCCAGTACTGGGCGTGGTGCCCTACTTCCGTGATATCCGCATCGCCCAGGAGGACTCGGTCTATCTGGATGAAAGGGCGTCAAATGCGGCCACCGGCGACCTGGAAATTGCCGTGATACGCCTGCCCCACATCTCTAACTACGATGATTTCGACCCGCTGGAAGAGGAAGGCTGCATGGTGACCTACGTTACCCAGCGTTTCGAGCTAGGGAACCCGCACCTCATCATCCTGCCCGGCACCAAGAGCACCGTCGCCGACCTGGCTTACCTGCGGCGCTCGGGACTGGCAGCCAGCATCCTCGCCAGGGCCAAGGCGGGCACCCCCGTGGTGGGCATCTGCGGCGGCTACCAGATGCTGGGACAAAAAATCCTCGACCCGCAGAGAGTCGAATCCAAAGATACGGAGGTCGCCGGACTGGGGCTGCTCAATGTAGCCACGGAATTCACCGCGGAGAAATCCACCACGCAGGTAGGAGCGCAGGTACTGGCCGATATCGGGCTGCTGGCCGGAACCAAAGGACAGGAGCTTACCGGCTACGAGATACACATGGGAAGAACCCGCAGCGAAGAGGCATTCGACGCCTTTCAAATTGTCGAGACACCGCAGGGAGCCGCCGATTACACCGACGGCGTTATCAATTCCAGCGGTATGATACTGGGTACCTACATGCATGGGATTTTCCACAACGACGGCTTCCGGCAGACCTTCCTTAATACCTTGAGAGACTACTGGGGCCTGGCCGAGGGCAAAGGCGATACTATTTTAAACAAAGACAAAGAATACGATAAGCTGGCGGAGCTGGTTCGCCGTAGCCTGGACATACCGGAAATTTACCGGATAATGGAGGCAGGGATTTGAAAAGCACCCTTGTCATCGGCGGCGCCCGCAGCGGCAAGAGCACGCTGGCGCAGGAGATGGCCCTGAAAGCAGACGGGAACGTCCTTTTCGTGGCTACGGCGGAGGCCGGCGACGAGGATATGAAAAAACGCATCGAAATGCACCAAAAATCGAGACCGCCCCACTGGGTGACCCTTGAGGCCACCACCCATATCGGCAGCCGGGTCGATGAAAATACCGCCGGAGCGGAGACTGTTATTATAGACTGTATCACCCTCCTGATAAATAACATCTTCATGCGATACGATGACAATACCGATACCGACCTCGCGGAAAAAGAGGTCACGGCGGAAATGCAGGAACTGCTCGACTGCATCGCCCGCTCCGACGCGCACTTTATCATCGTTACCAACGAGGTCGGACTTGGTATCGTACCCGCCGACAGGGTAAGCCGGCTCTACCGTGATTTACTCGGCAGGGCCAACCAGATGCTGGCCGCCCGCGCCGACGAGGTCTATCTGCTGGTAGCGGGAATACCGATAGCCGTTAAAAAGACGGCGGATTGACAGCTAACATACAGTAGTGTAACATATGCTAATCAACCGCCCCGTAAGAACCGGGGAACGCTAATTATTGAGAGGTGACGGATATGCCCTATTACATGATGCTGACGAATCTAACCGACGTAGGGAGAAAAACAATCATGAAGAACCCCGGCAGAATCTGGGAAGTAAACAAAGAAGTAGAGGCTATGGGGGCTAAAATAATATCCCAGTACGCCCTGCTGGGCGAGTACGACTTCGTTAACATCCTCGAAGCGCCCAATAACACCGTCATAGCCAGAGTCGCCGCCTCGCTGGGTTCCCGGGGAACCATGACGCCATTAACGCTCTCGGCGATTACCATCGAGGACCTGGTCAAAGAAGTACAGATGGCCAAGGCCCTGGAATAATAATATCATATTGTTTAAAGCAACCCGGGCCCGGGTTTCATCCCGGAGCCCGGTGATATTATGGTAGAGGCGGGAGAGACCTATGAAATGCCATCGCTGCCAGCATGACATATCCGAAGACGACAGCTTCACTCATTTAGGCCAGATATTATGTGAAGACTGCTATATGGACATCAGAAACCCGAACAGGTCCTGCGACCCATGGGCTGTTTATTCCGCTACCCGCACCCGCGAGAGCCAGGGCCTTTCCGACTTGGAGGGGCTTACGTCACTGCAGCAGGCTATTTACGCTTTTATCAAAAATAGAGGAGGGGTCACCGCCGAGGACATTATAACCAAGTTCAGCCTGACCCCGCGCGACCTGCAAAACCAGTTCGCCACGTTAAGGCACTGCGAGCTGGTCAAAGGTCAAAAAGAAGGCGACATGGTTTATATCGTTCCCTTCAACTGACTTTAAAATACGCGGGGCGCTCTATCCGCCGGTTATCAACGCAACTTCGCACATTTATTACCGAATGTCATATAATGGGACCGGCATATACATTAGCAGGGATTAATTATGAGACCGGGTCCGCTGGAAATTATCCTTATTATAATCGTTGTCATCGCCGTAGTGGTGATAGCGCGTATTATCCGCGCCGGCCGCAGTGCCGCCGTAACAAACGGGGCGCCGTCTAAAGATATCACCGCAAAATCCCCCGGAAAGAACAGGCTGTGGAAGTTTCTTAACAGGACGGGCATCGTCCTGATTATCGCCGGCATTGGGGGGCTGGCAGCCGCCGCCGGTCTGTTCCGCTGGGTCTTACAGAGCTACCTCTGGGCACTTGTCCTCATCGCCGCCGGCTTTATTATGGTACTTTTCACCCGTAAGAAAAGGTAAAAGCAGCATGACCGCTCATTTAAAACCGCTTAAATGGTATAAAGAACTGGCCGGGGGAAAAGGGCGTCTTGAAGCCGGGGCTTTCTCCATAGAGGGAGACAGGGCTATCCGGCAGATAATGAACGTTCAGCCCGATGAAATAACCGAGATTCTAGCAATTAATGAACCACCGGCTGCCTACCGCGGCTACCCCGTGCGCCGGCTTACCGAAAGCCAGTTCCGCTACGTGAGCAGCATCAGGACCCCGCAGGGCATCATGGCCGTAGTCCGCATACCGGAGGGCATTTACTCGGCCCGCCTGCCGCAGGACCCCGGTAAGAGAATCCTCCTGCTGGAAGATATCCAGGACCCTGGAAACGTGGGGGCTCTCATCCGGACGGCGGCGGCTTTCGACTATTCCGGGGTGATTCTGACGAGGAAATGCGCCGACCCCCTGTCACCCAAGTGCTCGCAGTCGACGGCGGGCACGGTGCTGTCTCTATGGCTCCGGCGGACGGCGCAATACCTAGCAATGGTACGGTCGCTCCGGCAGGAAGGCTACCGCCTGATAACCGCCGAGCTTAACGGAAAGGCCGAACCATCCGTCCTGCAGCAGAAAAAAATCCTGCTGGCGCTGGGCAATGAGGGAACTGGACTTTCCGAAGCGCTGCTGGAAGAGGCCGATTACCGACTGCGCATACCCACGGCGCGGGAAAAAGCGGAATCGCTGAACGTGGCCGCGTGCGGGGCAATTCTGATGTATCGGAGCGCCGGGGACGCTTCACCCTAATGATAAACGCCGAACTCCTCGGCGGCTTCCGTGATGGCGCGAAGATTATCAGGATTTCCTCTATCGATGCTGGCTCCTCCGGCCAGTATATAACCGCCGCCTTTACCGCAGACCTCAATGAGCTTGCGGCAATATTCCTTAACCGCCCGGGGCGTGCCCGTGCTAAGCAGCGAAGTGGGTATGTTACCGGCCAGACAGGCGACATCCCCCGGCACTTCCTTCGCCCTGAACATATCCGTCCGGTCGAAGTACCAGATTACCTTTCCTTTCGGCAGGTCACTGATTATTTCAAGTCGGTTGTTGTATTTTCCCTCGGCGAACAGGAACGGCACGATTCCTTCTTCAATTAATCCCATAATAACCTTCCTGAATGTTGGCCAGTAGAACTCCTCATATTGCTTTTCCGACATGAAGGTGTCATCTCCCTTGTGAAGCGCAAAGAACACCATCGGTATCCCGGAGGCATTGGCCATCTGCAATCCGCAGTCGATATTTATCGGCGTCAGCATCTCCATGGCCTCCAGGAGTTTATCCGGCTGCCGGTACATGTCCATGAAAATACCCTTGGTACCCCGCAGGGTATCGCCCAGAATGTCAAACGGGGCATGGGACTGGCCGCCAAAAAACGAAGGGTATCCGGCCGTCAGAGCTTCGCGGTTGAACTTCATTATCGGCTGCCGCCACTTAGCTACCTCTTTACCATATTCTATAATGGCCTGATACATCGCCTGGACTTCCGGCATAACGGCCGGCCCGAGAAATCTGTTGGGCATGCCCAGGATATGGGGAAGAGGCGAGAAATTCGCTAAAGGCGCCAGCGCCCCAATCGTACGCGGCAGGTAATAGCGAAAACAGAAATCTGACGGGTCTTGGAGTAAAACATCGTATTCGTCCGCCTTCATGTACTCACCCTCGACGAACTGCTCCATCCTGGCATCATCGGGCAGGCCATGTCCCGGCCATTTTGAAATAACACTATTAATGATTTCCGATGCCCTTCCCGGAAATACCATGCCGGGACTGCTAAACGTGTCCGCCTCAAATTCATTAAAAAACTTGCGGTACGCCTGTAATAGTTTTTGATTATCGTACATTACTTCTTTAAGCGTCATGCCGGCATGATAAACGGGGAAGTCTCCCGCCGGCAGAAAAACCGGTACCCGGTCCGGCTCTTCCAGTTTGATGACTTTGATAAACCTGGTTACTCTTTTCTTATATGCATCTTCAGCTTCCGGGCTGGAAAATTCAACGCCGGGCGGTGAAAGCCAGCGCTTGAACCGTTCCTCGCGTCTCTCCTCGGGGGTTAATTCCGTCCATTCCTTTGGCATCCTTAATCAACTCCAATTTAATACATTTAAAACGGGGTAGAAACCGAACCAGACCTCAAGCGGAAGACATTTTCTCTAACGATTATCATGTATTGACAGGCCATGATATAATGAGTTAATGTTCAGACAAGATGTGAATCCCGACATACGAAAATATATCACACATTTGAACAAGTTCACAACTATTACGTCACTTCATGGTATCACCAGTAGTCTTTCTTATCTGAACAACGAGATGTTTATTAAATATTACTGCAAAAAGCAAAAAGAGGTCATACCGGGGATAAGGGCCAGTTGCAGTTATATTGATTGATAGTAATATTGAAATAGGCTTTTCATCTAAAGGAGGTGATATATGTAATCTCGCAGGCAGGCTATAGAGAGCCACTAAGAATCCACAAAGGAGGCGCGTTTTAATAATGAAAAAATTGATAATAATTGCCCTTTCAGTTCTTCTTATAAGCGCATTATTTATAAGTAGCTGTGCCGAACCGGAAGAACCGGCACCGGCACCAGCACCAGCACCGGAACCGGCACCAGCACCATCGCCGGAACCGGCACCATCGCCGGAACCGGCACCGGTAGCGGGCGGACCGGAATACGGCGGCACCCTTAAATGTATCGCCGGCGCCATTCCCAAGGTCCTTGGCTATCCGCCGGAGTTCGCTCCTTCCGATTCCTACTTAATGCTCCCCGTCCTGGAGAGATTATGCCAGTGGGATGAAGCGGGAAATCAAATCCCGGTGCTCGCCGAATCATGGGAAGGCGACCCGGATGCCCTGACCGTTACCTGGCACCTTAGAAAGGGCGTTAAGTTCCACGACGGGACGCCATGGAATGCCGAGGCATTAAGATGGAATTTCCAGATGGCGCAAGACAATGCCCGATTGACCGATGGCCAGTACGTCGAATCTTTCGAAGTTGTCGACGAACATACCCTCACAATGCACCTCAATTACTTCAACTGGATGATGTTCGAAAACTACGGCTGGGCCCAGCAAATTTCCCCCACCGCGTTTCAAAACGCCGGAGCCACGGATGAGGAACGCATAGACTGGGCACGCAAGAACGCAGTGGGAACGGGTGCCTTCAAGGTTTCCGATTTTCAACGCGATGTAGTTATCAAATACGAGAAAAACAACGATTACTGGCTTGAAGGCATGCCGTATCTCGACGCTATCGAACTGCGCTGGCTGCCCGACCCAATGACCGCCGCAGCTACGATAGAAGCCGGAGAGGCCGATATGTGGTTCGATGTCTCCTCGGTTGAAAGCATTATCAATCTACAGGAGAAAGGCTTGAATATAAACTGGGGACCCGGCATGTTCGTCCCTCTGATTCCTCACTCCGCCGACCCCAATTCAATATTTGCCGATAAGAAGATACGCGAGGCAATAGAGTACGCACTGGACCGGCCCACCATTGCCGGGATGCTGGGACAGGGACTGTATGAACCCCTCCATCAGATGGCTTCTTCGACCTGGCCGGGTTATGTCGAGGGTTACGACCCCCGACCGTATAATCCGGATAAGGCCAGGGAGCTGCTGGCCGAGGCGGGCTACCCCGACGGCTTTCAGACCACGATACTCGCCACAGACACGTCAAGGGACGCCCTTGCCGCTTTACAGGCTTATCTGGGTGAGGTTGGCATCATCGTCGAACCGGATGTCGCCGACCTTGGCAGATACTTCGGCTCCGCCTTCGCCACGGGCTGGGATGACCTCATCTACACCGCATCCGGCATCAACCCGGATGCTACCGACGTGTTCGTCCATTACGGGCCCAACCCGATGAGCTTCAGAACCGGTAGCTTCTATAAGTCACCCGAATTCCTGGCTTTATGCGACGAGGCACTGAACCCTCAATTTAAAGATAGCAACGAGGCAATGCCCAAGATAAAAGCCGCGATAAAGCAGGCCGGTGAGGATGCCATGCTTGTGCCGCTCTGGAGAACCTGCAACGTGGCGATATTGCAGCCTTACGTTCACAGCGATTACTTCCTGATTCACGGTGTCATCTGGACCCCGTACGATGACTGGATGGAACAAGATTAGCTGACCAGAATAACCAAGCCGGGTGATTCGCTTCTCTCACCAGTACCGGTGAGGAGTGAATCACCCGGCATAAGCTAAAAATCTAATTCTGTTGATAGTCCACACCCCGGAGTAGCCCCCCAAAAATCTCCGCGGTGCGGTGAGAAGCTGGATGTATGCTCGAATGCTTTGCTGACCAGGATTCGTCATGACAACATATATCGTCCGGAGATTGGTACAGACGCTGTTTGTCCTTCTCATAGTAACGCTACTGGTATTCTTCATTATGCGCCTGTTACCCGGCGACCCCATTATTATCTATGTAGCCCAGACAGCCCAGCTGGAAGCCATGCCTCCGGAAATGATTGAACAGCTCCGGCATGAGTTCGGCCTGGACAGACCGATAATGGTACAGTACTTTAACTGGATGGCAAGCATCTTCCGGGGAGATTTCGGAACGTCAATATTCTATCACGAGAAGGTGGGTACGCTTATGGCGGAGCGTTTCCCCGTTACCGCTCACCTGGGCCTGTCATCTTTGATATTAGGTGCCATTTTGGGCGTTCTGGCGGGACTGCTTGCCGCCGTAAAGCGCGGTAAATGGCTGGATAAGGTTATCACCCCCCTGACTTACCTAGGCATAACTATACCCGTTTTCTGGCTGGGGATACTGATGATATACGCCTTTGGACTCAAGCTGAGCTGGCTTCCCATCTCCGGCTATACCTCGCCGTTCGAGGATTTCTGGTTAAGCACCCGGCAGCTCGTCATGCCCGTTACCTGCCTGGCTGTTTTCGGCCTGGCGGCTAACGCGCGCCAGATGCGGTCAAGCATGTTGGAAATTATACAGCAGGACTATATCCGCACCGCCTGGGCCAAGGGCTTAAGCGAGCGTTTGGTGATACTGAAACATGCCATGAAAAACAGCCTCATTCCAGTGATTACGCTGATAGGGCTCGGGGTGGGTATCATCTTCGGCGGTTCGGTACTCGTCGAGACTGTCTTCGCGATACCGGGAATGGGCCGTTTGATGGTCAGCAGTATCTTCGGTCAGGACTACGTGGTGGTACAGGCCATCACCTTCATCATCGCCGTAATTGTCCTGATAGTCAACCTGATTGTTGATATTTCCTACGGCTGGTTCGACCCCCGGATAAGATACGGCTAGGAGATTTGTAATTTTGGCAGAAAAACCCGATAACATAATAGATTTCCAGGAAGCGCCACCGCGCGTGAGCGAATGGCGGCGTTTTCGCAGAGTATTCTTATCGCGCGGGGTAGTCGTCTTCGGAATGGTCATATTATTGCTGCTTCTATTTACCGCCATCTTCGCTGCATGGCTGGCACCTTACGACCCTTATAAACCGGGCGAGGCAAAGTCCCTGGTTCAACCAAGCTGGGAGCACCCCCTGGGCTCCGATATTCTCGGCAGAGACACGTTGAGCCGGCTCATCTACGGGTCGAGGACGGCATTAATGGTGGGATTCATATCCGTTGGCATCGCTTCTGTTTTCGGCGTTACGCTGGGTGTCATTGCCGGGTATTTCAGCGGCGCTATTAATGTGATTATCATGAGAGCCATGGACTCGCTTTTATGTTTCCCGATGATTCTACTGGCCCTCGTTTTAGCTTCCGTCCTGGGCGGGGGCATTCAGAATGTCATCATCGCGTTAAGCATCGCCACTATACCCGGGTACGCCAGGGTAACCTGCGGCGTAACCCTAAGCATCAAGGAAAACGATTATATCCTGGCGGAACGCTCCATAGGTTCCAGCGACTTCCGAACGATGCTTAAACACATCCTGCCTAATGCCTTCCCGCCGCTCATTGTACTGATGACAATGCAGCTCGGGAATCTTATCCTGGCCGAGGCCGGTCTTAGCTTCCTCGGCATCGGCATAGAGCCGCCGGGAGCTGCCTGGGGCGCCATGGTCAGTGATGGGTATAGGTATTTGTTAAAAAATCCGGTGCTATCCTTTGCGCCGGGCCTGGCTATTATGCTGGTGGTCTTCGCTTTCAACATGGTCGGCGACGGCCTCCGTGATGCCCTCGACCCCAGACTTAGAGGCTTGCTCTAGATTACAGAATCGAGTGAAGCCCTTCGTGTATTATAAATAGCCGATACTACCTTTATCCCGAGATTTTAACCGAATCACGAGGAAAATAAATGCCGATTCCAGCAGTAAGACTTGTTTCTCGAATGTTTATCAGAAGGAGAATGAAGAGATGAGTACGTGGCACGATTATGTACAAAGAAGCGGCAAGGTTCCTGAATGGCCCTACCCGATTAACTACGACAAGGTCAACGAGGTAGTTACGGATGTCCTGGTAATCGGCGGGGGGGTCTCCGGTTTGCAGGCCGCCATTAACGCCAGGAAACAAGGAGTAAAGGTAGCCGTCGTCGAAAGGGGCCACGCCAAGCGGAGCGGCTCCGGCGGGGCAGGCGTCGACCACTGGCACGGCGCCGTTACTAATCCCTGCTCTGGGGTCACCCCGCTGACGTATACCGAGGCCTGCTACGACAGCATGAGGGGATGGACCGGCGGGCATGTCCGCTACATCATCACCAAGGAAAGCTGGGATACCCTTCAGGAATGCGAACAGATGGGCGTCCAGATAAGAGATGTGAGAGACGAGTTCAAAGGTGCCGATTTCCGCGATGATGAGACCAAGCTCATGTTCGCCTACGATTATAAAACCAGGCATGTTATCCGCGTCTGGGGATACAATATCAAGGTCAAGGTGTATGAAGAAGCCAAACGGGTCGGCGTGGATATATACAACCGGATGATGACCACCAGCCTGCTTACCGAGGGCGGCAACCAGGGAGGCAGGGTTATCGGCGCCACTGCCGTCGATACACGCACCGGCGAGTTCTACATATTCAGGTCCAAGGCGACCATCATCACTACCGGCGGGGCCGCGCGCCTCACCGTTTTCGCCCCGGAAATAACCGCCTCGGGCTCAATGTTCGATATGAACTCCTCCGGGGTCGGCCAGGCTATCGGCTGGAATGCCGGTGCCGAGTTCGCCTGCATGGAAGCGTCTGTCCCGGGAATGATAATCGGCTTCGGCTACGCCCCCTACAGCATGGCCAACGCCAGCAATACCTACCACGGTACACCGATAGTCGATGCCGACGGCAAGGAAGTGCCCTGGGTAGACGTGTTCGGCAGAGAGCTGAAAACCGTCGAGGACCGTTTCCTGCCGCAGGAAGGACAGCCGTTCCAGCTTGGCATAGGGATAGGTATTTCCCAGACCGACCAGGAACTGCGCCTGAACGACCTTACCCATGACCTGCCCGAACGCATACGCAAGGGCGAATTCAAGCTGCCCCTGTACGCCGACTTTACCCGCCTTTCCGAGGCGGAAAGAAGGTGCATCTGGGGCATGATGGTCGGCAACGAGGGTAAGACCCGCATCGCTATTTACGATACCATGTCCAAGGCCGGCTTCGACCCCGATAAAGACCTCTTCCAGGCGCCGGTCATGCCACTTAACGGATATCTTAACGCCTGCTACTGGGTCGGAGGGCCCAATACGCCTCCCACGATACGCACCCTTGAAGGCGGCGGCTTCCTAGTCGACTGGAACCTGAAGACGAACCTGGAAGGACTGTACGTAGGGGCCGGCTTCAGCCTCTTCGGCGGCGGCTGCCACGGCGAATCACACACCACCGGGCGCTACGCCGGAAGACACGCGGCGGAGTACGCTAAAACGGCTCCGGAACCGTCACCCGACCGCAACCAGATAGAAGCCGAGAAGTCCCGCGCCTATCACGCCACCAGACAGAGCAAAAACGGCAACGGCTGGAAGGAAATCAACGCCGCCATCGCCCGCATTATGCGGGACTACTGCGGCGAGTACAAGAGCGAACAAACACTGAACCTGGGCTTGAGACTCCTCAACGAGCTCAAGACAACCGAAATGGAATCGGCCTACGCCTCCAATCCCCACGAACTGGGACGCCTCCTGGAGTGCCACTCCTTAATTACACTCGGGGAAATTGTCCTTAAGGCTTCGCTGGAGCGTAAAGCCAGCAACTCCGTACTCAATTTCAATCGCCTGGACTACCCGGAAATGGACCCGCCCGAATGGAATAAACTCCTGCCCATCCACCAGGAGGATAATAAAGTAAAGGTCAGGGAACTGCCGCTGGACTTTCACCTCAAAGCGCCTTACGCCTCCGATTACGAGGAGAACTACCGGAAGTACAGCGGTGTTTGATTCCGGATTTCAGCAACTCATAAGGAAAGGTAAGTTAAAATGAGCGAGAAAGCATACATGATACCCAATCCGCCAACGCCTAACAAGGCGGTGGAGTTTAACCCCGAGATATGCATCGGCTGCAACCTCTGCGTGGATGTCTGCCCTACCGATGTCATGATGCCCAACCCAGAAAAGAAACAACCGCCCATCGTCGTTTACCCGGAAGAGTGCTGGTACTGCGGTGGCTGTGTCGAAGAGTGCCCGCGACCCGGAGCTATCACCATGCTCCACCCAACCCAGCAGCGGATATCTATGAACTGGAAGCGTAAGGATACCGGCGAGCTATTCCGCCTGGGCATGAAGAATCCCCCACCTCCCAACACCAGACCGCCTTCAGGGTAAGTCATTACGCACGCGGCATAAAAGAATATATAAATCGACCCGGTGCGCGCGGGGAAATTATGCAGACATTCCGGTACTACGCTGGCGGCGGATTATCGGAGTACGACAAAAGATGATATTCCATTACTCAATGGTCAGCTGCCAGGGTACATCGTCATCTCCTCTTGGAGAGCGTATGGAGAATTATCCCGGTAAATACGCAAAAGACGCCGACGATTAAAAAGAGAACAGAGAGCATGACGGTACCTATCGGCATCACACCGGCGTCCTGGAGAACATTCAGTGTCCTGATTCCGGCGAGTAACCCGGCTAGAGCTAAAATACCACCCAGGATACCGAAAAAGAAGAGGGGTTTCCTCTCCGAAATCATGACCATTATTTGAGTGAGCACTCCCAGGCCATGACTGAACGGATTTAACGTGGAGCCATCTTTAGTGTATTCTACTGAAATGGGGACCTCTATGATTTTCAGTCCTGTTGCCGCGGCGGCAGCTATCATTTCCGACTCAACGGCGAAACCTTTCTGGTGCAATCTAAGCTCGGTGATGGCCTTACGCGAAAATGCCCTAAATCCGGATTCAGAATCGGTGATTTCCTTCCTGACGAGTACGCGTGTTGAGAGTAGTAGAATTTTCTGCCCGATACGCCGGTAAAACGGGATACTTTTCTTCGCCCCCCCTCTTGAGCCGATAACCAGGTCATAGCCGTTCAAAACGGGCTTAATTAACCGGGGTATCTCATCGGGATTATGCTGGGAATCCGCATCCAGTAAAACCAGCACGTCAGTTTTTTTCTTCTTCATATCATTCAGAATACTCTGGATAGCCACGCCTTTCCCTTTATTTGTTGAATGAACGATAACTGTTGCCCCGGCCATGCCGGAAATTTCAGCGGTATCATCAGTGCTGCCATCATCAACCACGATAACTTCATCGGCATATTTCCTGGCCTTAAGCACCATGGTGCCGATATACCTTCCCTCGTTATAGGCGGGCATGGCTACAATAACTCGAGCTTTTTTGTGTTCTTCCATTCAATTACTCCGCTCGCTATCAGTAAGGTCAAATCCCCATTATTTTTCCACAATCTTAATATATAAAACCTAATCTATTATAATCCCGAAATAACCTGTAAACAATAGCGGGAAAGGGTTTCGCTTATAAAGACATTATCGACCTGCTAGGGCTCTTCCAGCAGGTATATCCACCTGTGTACTTTCACCAGGGACGGGTTAGAGCATTCCTGATCGGCATAAACAATGGAAATCCCGTAGCGTAAGCTGAAAAAGGTAACCAGCATTACCAGCAGTAATAGCAGGCCAAGCACCAGACCATAGTTCTTTTTACCGCTTTTAAAGGCCAGCACAAAAGTTCCCACCAGACAGAGTGCAGTAGGCAGATAACCGAAGTTCCTGATCATCCTTGGGAAATCAACATAATCGGGAAGTTCCTGGGGAACAAATAACTGCCGCGCGGTGGGCAGCAGCATTTTAAATATCCAGGGGAACGGCGCCAGAAAGGGAGGGCAAACGGCAGGAATACGAACAGACTGTGCTTGAAGTCCCCCTTTATATTAAGAATTACATAGGGAATCAGAATAATAATAAGGCAGATTGCCGAGGGTGCGTGGATAGCTACCAGAAAACAGGTAAGAATGAAAAGAACCACATAAGCCCAGACAGTCCTGAAATTGAAAGCAACGAAAAGAGCAAGCGGTATAAATATCAATCCCATCGCCAGGGGAACGATAAAAGCCGAGCCCAGTATTCCCACTGTGGTCGGTATCAGGGCTACGAAAAAGGCGGCCTCCCAGCCGAATCCCTGCCGATTAGCCAGAACGTAGGTTGAGAGTATAGTAATGATAAAAACAAAGAGAAGAGCACCAACCCAGGTAGCGAGGTATATTCCCAGGAAAAAACCGGCCAGCAAGCTATAGATAAACGGCCTGGTAATTTTCTCCTAATCACGCTCTATAAGGCTTCTAAAGGTCAATTGCCTTTGAAGAGCTGCCTTAATAGCTAAAATCAGGAAAGCCAGAGCCGTTGTACTGAATAGCGTTTCGGCCACCGTTATATCAACACTCCCCGTCCGACCAGATGGCGGCTTCGCGTGAAGGATCTGATATCCGTATCTTAAATGAGCCCCTTGATGGCTCATCTGTGTTTCTGGTGGAGACGGGGGAGAGAGCCTGTCTCAAAAGTCGGTCAATATGATAAAATTGGGCTAATACTATGGAGGTGAGCCCGATGCCACTACGGCCGTTAAATCGTGAACAAGCCTGGCTTCTACCGCCAACACTGGGAGAATTGATTCCGAA
>DAOUDZ010000093.1:0-9085 GCA_034430575.1 Dehalococcoidales bacterium | reverse complement strand
TGCGTTTGCTGGCAATCGGCCCGACAACCTCCGGGATAACCTCGCCCGCCCGCTGGATGATGACCGTATCGCCGATGCGGATATCCTTGCGGCGGATATCGTCTTCGTTGTGCAGGGCGGCCTGCTTGATGGTAACTCCCCCCACCGAGACCGGCTCCAGGATGGCATAGGGGTTAAGAGTGCCCGTACGCCCGACGCTGATGCCGATATCTTTGAGGACGGTGGTGCCCTGGACGGCGGGGAACTTGTAGGCGATGGCCCAGCGCGGCTCGCGGCCGATGTCTCCAAGCTCTTCGTGCAGGTTGAGTTGGTTTATCTTGATAACGATGCCATCGGCCTCGTACTGGAGACCTTCCCGCTGCGTTTCCCAGTGCGTGTAATATGTTTCGACTTCCTCTAAATTTTTTAAACGGCGGTTGTTGGGATTTATCTTAAAGCCCAGCGATTTCAGCCATTCCATGGTCTCCCAGTGGGTATCCGGGGTGGTTTTACCCTCTACCCAGCCCAGCATATAGATAAAGATATCCAGCGGGCGCTGGGCGGTGATGTGGGAATCGAGCTGGCGCACCGAGCCGGCGGCGGCGTTGCGGGGATTAGCGAAGAGGGGCATTCCCTCCGCCGCCCGCTCTTGGTTTAACCTGTGAAAGCCGGTCTTGGACAGATAGACCTCTCCCCGCACCTCGAAGCGGGATGGGGCATCTTTAGGGACAGAGAGGGGGATACTCCTGATAGTCCGCAGGTTCCGGGTAATATTTTCGCCACGCAGGCCGTCGCCGCGGGTGGCGCCGGTCACCAGCTGTCCGTCAACGTAGGTGAGGGCCACGGCCAGTCCGTCAATCTTGTGCTCGCCGACGAAATCGAACTGTGTGTTGCCGGACAGTCGGGCCGTGCGGGTGTACCAGGCGAGTAATTCTTCCTGCGAGAAGACGTTTCCGAGGGAGAGCAGGGGCTGGGGGTGTTCCACGACACCGAAGGCTTCCACCGGGGCGGCGCCGACCCTCTGGGTGGGGGAATCGGGAGTCAGGAATTGAGGATGTTCCTCTTCGAGTTTCTTCAGCTCCCGCATAAGGTCATCGTATTCGGCGTCGCTGATTTCCGGGCTGTCCAGCACGTAGTAACGGTAGTTGTGGCGGTTTATTTCGGCCTTTAACTGTTCGATTTTTGCTTTTGCTTCTTCAGGGCTGGACACAGAATACCCTCATTAAGAATTTCTTTCCTCAAGTATAACACAGGGTTACATTGTGAAAAAATATAGTTTGCCCGGCTTATTTCTTTGTAAACCTCACCCCCTGTGTCCCCCTCTCCTGACAAGGCTTTCAGCAGGAGAGGGGGAAGAAAGAGAAAGAGGGGCTTCGCCCCTCTTAGACGCCCCATGGGGAGGTTATCTGGCAGTCGGATTAAAATATCTTACTCGGATTCCACCCGTCTTAGCTCAAAGACCACCGGATTATCCGGGTCCGGGCAGGCCACGCGGGCTTTGTCCGGGCCGCTTTCCCAGGGGAAAGAGCCGCCGAACTCCAGCGGCTCGGCGAAGGGAAACAGGGTGTAGAATGCCCAGGAGCACATTCCCGGGGGCGTCGTCTGGCCGATAACGAACTCTTCCCCGACCCTGTGGCCAGCCTCGCAGGTGCCTTCCTGCGAGATTACTTTAGCGATTATCCGGGTCATGGTATTTATGCTCCAAAGCTCATTTATTTTTCAATTCCGTGCCCAGGATATCCAGGAAATGGTGTTCGCCCCTGGTTACCCTCCGGCTTTCCGTGATTTCCAGTCGCTTCTTGAAAAGCGGCCCGTCGATGACAAGGGTGTGGTATTCACCGGCCTCACCGCAGGGTGTGATATCCACGGTCTTGCTTAATTCGTCTAGTTGTTTGAGAAAATTCCTGTCTATCTTCTGCCCCAGCGTTTCCTCACCGAAGAGTTCTGCCTTGACTGCAATGACCACCGCTTCAAAGCCGGCGTCGATAAATTCCTCCATGAGCTTTGTATGGTCTTCTTCCCAGAGGGGCAGGTGGAAGGTCATGCCGGCTTTTGAGCAGACCTTTTCAATCCACTCGCGGTGGGGATTAAAGTCGATATCGCCGAAAACGCCGCTTTCGATTCCTTCCTGCCTGAAGGCTTTAAGTATTTCAATAAATCGGGCTTCGTAGTCGTCGCCGGCGGTACGCTGCTGCACGATGGGGATACCAAGCGCCTCCGATTGCTTCCTGATGACCGCGGCGGATATACCGTGACTACGTGAGCGCTCTCCATCCCCGGTGACCATATTGGCAAGGTAACGGACGTCCAGTCCGCCGGCCGTTGCCCGATGCAGGGCAAGACAGCAGTCCTTACCGCCGCTCCATGAAGAGAAAGCTTTTATCATGTTATTTGTTATTTGAGATGGGAAGTATCGTTGAGCAGGTGCAGGAGCGTACCCCGCGAATAAGTTTCCACGATACTTAGTGAGGCCAGTTCTACCCGCAACTGCAGCCAGTGCTCCAGTCCAAGACCCAGCAGGTTGCAGATGATAAGTCGTAGCGGGCCTCCGTGGGCCACGATGAGCACCGTCTCGTTCTCCTTATAATTCTCAAGTTGTTCCAGAAAAACCTGCACGCGGCTGTTGAGCTGCCCGATATTTTCGCCGCCGGGAAACGCCACAGTTTTCCAGTTGAGCAGTTCTTCGGCCAGCTCCGGGTGAAGTCGCTGTATTTCCTCGAAGGTAAGCCCTTCTACATAGCCGAAATTACACTCGTTGAGTTCCTGGCAGGCGGTAATTTTAACCTTATGCTTCGAGGCGATTGTTTCCGCGGTGAAACGGGCGCGATTTAGAGTGCTGGTGTAAACAGCCTTTATTTTTTCTTTAGCCAGACGGTCGCGCAGCTTTTCCGCCTGTCTGACGCCGATATCACTTAGTTCGATATCGGTGCTGCCCCAGAACCTGTCGTCGCGGTGCAGCCTGGTAATGCCGTGTCTTACCAGTAACAACTTTGACAATGGTGACTCCTCTTAAATATTACCGTGTCATTGCGAGTGAAGCGAAGCAATCTCATTATACAATATTCAGGGATTGCTTCGCCGTCCCGATTGCATCAGGACTCCTCGCAATGACGTTGTTAAAAGTCTTACTCCTCTTCCGTAGCTCGTTTTTTCAACCATAGCTGGGGATAGGTGGAGGTAACGTGCCTCAAGGATTCTATCTGCTTTTTTAAATCTCCGGCGATGGACTCATCGGCGAGAAGCTGTTTAAGGCGCGCTTGGTCGAGTCCCAGCACCTTTTCCCACAGTCCTTCCGGTTCCAATACGGCTTTGACCTCTTCTTCGCTTAACCCCATCCTCTCCACGATTTTACAGGTTATTTCATATTCGCTGCCGAAAACCCGGTTGAGGTCTTCGGCTTGGCAGTATTCGATAATCGTCTGTTTCGCTTCTTCAAGTTGCGTTTGCAGTTCTTTAATCCGGGCTTGAAGGTCGGCGTAACGCTCCACGGCATCAACGGCGGCAATGCCGGGCAGGACTTCCTGGCGGTCCGGCTCGGACGCGACGGTTAAATACTGGTGGCGGTAGTAGGGGCAGTGCTCGGCGAAATCACAGGGGCAGAACTGGTTTTCGGTGGCGGGGAATTTCTCCTGAACGATATTTTCCGCCACCTCCAGGACCAGTCGCCGGGTCTGGTCGAGCTGCGCCTCGCTCCGCGGCGGGCAGCTGCAGGCGGTGTTCGACCGGAGGTGATAGAGGGTGAGCATCTCCACGGGGAGCTGCCAGGTATGCTCGGCGGCCATCTGGTATATCGTCAGCTGGAGGTCGTCTGCTAAATAATCGGTGGTAAAAAGCTCCTTGTTTGTCTTGTAGTCGATGACCGATAGGCCGCCGCTGTCCAGCTTGTCCACGCGGTCGATAAAGCCTCTTAGCTTGATACCGTCGATATCCAGGTAAAAACTGCGTTCCAGGGCTACCGGCATATGGAAATCAGGGCTGTGAATTTCCCAGAAACGGGTCAGTATCTCTTTACCGTAGTCTTTGTATCTGGCTTCTTCCTCGGCTGATTCGTAAGCTCGGGAAATCCAGTTCTGTTCGTAATACTGGAGAAGCTCTTCCAGCGACGGGGGTGGCGGAGTGTTGACCTTGAAAAAACGCTCGACACAGGAGTGCATGGTGGTCCCGAAGCTGAAGTACCACCTGTCTTTCGACTTTAAACCGTCGATGTACTGTAGTTTATAGTGCAGTGGGCATGACTGGTAGAGAGAAATCTGGGTAAAACTTAGGGGTTTAATCGTTATCCTCCCATTATTACGGGTGAACGTCAGCCCGGAAGCAGTCAAAGGGTGCCGGGATTTTTAAATATTTTACTTTTTAAGACTATCAATAAAATCATCCAGTGTCAAAGCGGCCAGGGTGTTGGTCTGGAGGGTCCCGCGGGAACCAATCTCGGTGACTACCTTGGCGATGGTCTCGTTATTCGGGGCGTCCAGGACGTTGATAAAATCATACTGTCCCAGAGTAACGTACTGGGATAATATTTTTACGCCCATCGCCTCTACCTCTTTGTTGACCTCTTTGATTCTCTGGGGATTTGTTTTTACCGTTTTCCTGCCTTCATCGGTAAGGTTGGTCATCATAATATACAGCGGCATAATTCCTCCTCTTATGCAAATATTGTCCGGCACCCTTTACTGCCCCCTCTGGTGTTAATATAACGGGAGAGTATTGTACCAACGATATATGTGTACCTGAAATTATAATGGTAAATAAGCATTTTGTCCATAGGGGTATTTTATCTACCTCCCCCCTGTGTCCCCCTCTCCTGACGAGGTTTCACAGGAGAGAGGGAGAAAATTAAAAGAGGGGCTGACCGACGCCCCTCTTAGACACATCGCTTTCAGGGGTGGATATTTTACGGGATAAGCCGTTGATGGCGCGGGGTGGCCCGGGTGGGAATAGGTATCCTGGAACGGGGTGGGATGGTGGTGGTAAAGATTTTATCTACTTCTACTGGCAACCCTCGATAGATACGTTATACAATGTAACCGGTGGGTGAAAACGTAACGCTGATAGTCGCCTTCGGCGGGGGACTGCTTTCCTTTCTCTCGCCGTGCGTGTTGCCGATGGTGCCGGTGTACCTGGCCAGTCTCTACGGACCGGGGATATTCGAAGCTAAAAGCAGACGGGTGCCGGTGTTCCTGCATTCGTTGAGCTTCGTGCTCGGGTTTTCGGTCGTCTTTATTTTCCTGGGGATAATCGTCGGGCTGACCGGCTACGCCGTTAATCCGGACTACGCGCTGCTGCGGAAGATAGCCGGCAGCCTTTTAATAGCCTTCGGATTGTTTATCCTGCTGGCCACGAAGGTGCCCTGGCTCAACTACGAAAAACGCCTGTCTCCCTCGCTGGGTAGCACCACCGGCTACCTGCGTTCTTTTATCATCGGAGCGATATTTTCAATAAGCTGGACGGCCTGCGTCGGGCCGATACTGGGGAGTATCTTGGCAATAGCTTCGGTAAACGCGACGGCCTGGCGGGGGGCTTACCTGCTGGCCGTGTATTCGCTGGGACTGGGCCTGCCGTTCCTGATTGTCGGGGCGGCGTTCGATTTCTTCCTGCCGGTATTGAAGCGTATTAATCGGTATACAGGCTTAATCCATATTATCAGCGGTCTGCTGCTAATTATTATCGGTATTCTTATCCTGACGGGTAATCTGACGTGGATTTCCTCACTCGCATCATAAATTTTCTAAGGGGGTTATCATGGCAAGAGTAACAAAAATAGTGTTGGCTTTATTCCTGATAATCGTTATGCTGGCGGTGGCCGGTTGCTCGAAGAGTCCTTCGGGAGGAGTCCCCGTACCGGGAAAGACCGCGCCGGATTTTCAGCTTGAGAGTCTGGATGGAGCGTCAATATCGCTCGATGGACTGCGGGGGAGGCCGGTGCTGCTGAACTTCTGGGCTACCTGGTGCGGGCCGTGCCGTCACGAAATGCCCTTTTTACAGGAGGTGTCTCAAGACGAGGAATGGAAGAAGCGAGGACTGGTGATACTGGCGGTCAATCTCGGAGAGACTGCTCCGGCGGTACGGAAATTCATGGAGGTTAACCGCCTTTCTTTTACGGTTCTCCTCGATTCCGAAGGAAAGGTAGGAGTGATGTACAATGCCCAGTATATTCCCACGACGTATTTCATTGATAATGATGGTATAATAAGAAATGTGAAGACAGGTGCTTTTACGAGGAAGTCGGATATAGACCGGGTATTGATGAACATGTTAATGAAGAAGGAATCTTAAGGGAGATAGCTATGGATGATATCCTTAATGAAGCCTACGGGATTGTCCAGTGCAAGGAGTGTCCCTGGTATAAAAGCTGCGTTATGCCGATGAAATTCACCACCGAGGATATACGCCGCCAGCTGGAGCAAACGGCGCCGGGGGTTGATATCCCCCAGCAGATGGACCTGGGCATGGAAAACCTGCTCTCAAGTATGGCGACGGCGGCGCAGAACTCGCTGCTGGAAGGGTGCCCCGTCCTCATCGAACGCCTGCGTTCCAGTCCCAAGCTGGCCCAGCGTATTAAAGAAATAATGCAGAACTGGGCAAGCGAGGAAGAGTAGCCGGCAGAATAATAACGACATGAAGGTTCGTTAACTTATAGTTTCAGCGCTTTTCTCTCTTCTGTCGTTAAACTCTTTACAAAGCTTTCCAGTTTCTTTTTACCCTTATCGGCGATGGTTACCTTATCGTCTTTAACGTCTACGTAGCGCATCAGTTCAAGTTCCCCGACGAGTATGGCCACTGTTTTCTGTCCCAATGATGGGTAGATATTGTCTCTTTCGTCTTCGGAGAACTCGTTTATTATGCCGTTCATGGCAACACCCGGTTTAGTCTTGACCTTGCTTAAAATCGTCATTGACCTCCGGTAATAGGGGAGGGCATCACCCCTATCGGCTAAATCAAAGGATTCCACCCTGAACTGCGCGAAGGTATGGCTATCCCCGCATTGCAGGCTTATATCTTCTTTCTGCGTGCCTTTGCCGATGATGTATTTACCGCCCGGCGGATTATCGAACAGCGTCTCGTCGGCTATGAACTTATAGCCTTCCTCCGGCCTTTCTAGGGTCGGTCTGAACCCGACCCCGTCATATTTTTTACAGGCGGGGTCGTACAAACTCTGGGGGGAGTGCCAGAAGGGGTAGTAACTGCCGGGGGCTTCCCCTTCTTTGTGCCTGCCGCCGGAAGCAAAAAGGGCCTGGAAGGCCTGGCCGAGCTGCGGCAGCATGTTGGGACATACCCTTCCGGTGATTGTCTCGCCGTCGAAGATAATTTCATCGCCTGTCTTATAGCGAAAGTGACAGGGATTCTTGCTTTCATCTTTGCCAAAACCGGTTACCGTGGCTTTTACTTTAAACATCCTGGCTCCTTTACCGATATTATCCTGTTTCCGCTACGCCGGCCCGGTCGTAATTATGGGGCATATGCCTCGGCCAGCCTGGTGAGGCGGCGGTAGGCATCGGCGGGGTCCGGCTGCATGAAGACGGCGCTGCCGATATAGATAACGTTAACGCCGGTCTCGGCAATCTGGACGATGTTATTTTCTTTGACGCCGCCATCGATGCCTATCTCCAGGCGCGGGTGCGCCTTGCGGAAGGCCGCTATTTTATCCAGGACTTCCGGAATGAACTTGGCGCCGTAGAATCCGGGATTGACCGAGAGGAAAAGCAGGCTGTCCAGCTCGCCGAGGAGGGGCCTGATGGCCTCAACAGGGGTTTCCGGGTTGAGGGCCAGTCCCGCCTGTATGCCTAAATTTTTAATCTGCCGGATAACCTGATCCGGGGAGGGGGTGGCTTCGTAGTGAAAGACGATTTTTTGCGCCCCCGCCTGTTTGAACTCATCCAGGTAGCTCTCCGGATGCAGTACCATGAGATGCGCTTCCCAGAGTAGCTTGGTTCCCAGTGAAGCTATCTGTTCGCATAATACACTCCGGGAAGGCACAAAACGCCCGTCCATAATGTCGAACTGGACGTAGTCGGTGAAAGTCTCGGTCTGGAGTACCATTTTACCCAGGGCTATGGGGTCGTCGGTGAGAATAGCCGGTACCGTGCGGATGCTGTCGCTCATGTTGCCTCCTGTAAGAGTCTGTCTGGAAGGGCTGGAAATGCTGGTATTGCTGCCGACATTTTAGGCGTGATGCGGGGATGATGTCAAGGAAAGGCGGGGGCCGATTCTTTATAGAAAATTAATCAGTCCTTTATGTATTATTTATAGTTTTTATATGGTCATTTACATAGATGTGTCAGAATGAAACTATAGTCATGGTACTTATTTGGCTAAGATTGGGGGGCGACTAAGGTGAAGGTGGCTATTAGCTTCATCTGCGGGGCGATTGTCTGCAGCCTGCTTCTAATAGGGGCAAAGACGGTTATTCCCACGCAGGCTGAAACCGATGATTTAAGTGATACATCGGAGAATGTTACTCAAAGCTTTACGGACCTGCTGCCGGATATCGAGAAGATATACCGCAAGTCTTTAATTGCGCCGTTCGAGAAGGCCGAGAGTAAAATTTACGACGAAGATATTGCCGAATTCTACAGTGAACTCCTGGACAGCACCGGATTGAGGTCGGCGCCTGACGAAGGGACGAATTAGTTCAGGCTTTTTCTATTATAAAAAGTAGTGGAGGCCACTCTTTCAAGCAACCTCCACTCACAAGACTTCCTGGTAACGAACCCAACTCACCTTTGGTGATAATCACCGATATACTGTGCCTCTGCTCTACAGACGGACTTCCAGCTTAATCTATCAAGCCGAGTTCGTTTTCTGTTTGCCCCGCCATCGGCAGGGCATCAACAGTCCACCTGCCAAACTCCCAGTAACTTGTGAAGCCTCATCGTACACCTCCCGAAGCAGAATCAGGTTGTGCCACAAGCTTCTGACTCATTTTAGTACAATGCGTGCCAGTTGTCAAGAATGGCTTAGCTTGGCCGGTATTTTATTGATAAAATATTTATATTTTTGTGATTACTACATAACCGAGCCGCCAGAGACATGGAGAACCTGCCCGGTGATATAACTCGTAGCGTCCGATGCCAGAAAAACGGTGGCGTTGGCCATATCCGTTGCT
>DAOUDZ010000092.1:0-15351 GCA_034430575.1 Dehalococcoidales bacterium | reverse complement strand
GTTCCTGGTTGCCCGATGTACCCTCTTTTGTTGCAGGAAAAACAGATTCAGCCCAGACACTTCCCGGCGGAGATGCTGCGAAGAGTTCCTTACTACGGCAGGGGTTGTGCCGCGGGCATGCCCATGGGCTACGTGATGATCCAGTCCAATGGTGAAGTAAACCCGTGTATGTTACTCCAGGTCGAGCTTGGCAATATCAGGGAGCAGAGTATAAGGTCTATCTGGGAAAGTTCGCCTGTATTGGCGAAGCTACGCCAGAGAGAACTGCTTAAGGGCGAATGTGCGGAATGCACCTACAGAGGCACTTGCTCTGGATGCCGGGGTAGAGCCTACGAGGAAACTGGTGACATGATGGCTGCTGACCCCGGCTGTTGGCTTGCACCACAGTTAGTTGAGAAAGCAAAAAGCAATATAAAAGGATTGAACCTAAGTAAACGATAGCATGATTTGTTTCCTCAAATCGCAAAAGAGGCTAATGTGACCTTTGAAGAAAAACACCTTAAACGGCGGAATAATCGCCAATCCACTGAACCAGCGATGGCTCGCCTTTTACGGCCTGGTACAAGGCCTTATCACCGGTCCAAAGTTCGCATTTCTCAGCGCGAGCCAAGGCAAGGTAAGCGGCATCATAAGCCGAAAGATTGTACCGGAGTGCCAACTCGAGGGACGAGAGCGGCTCGACTTCCCTTAGTTCAATGCCAAGTGCCAGCAGGTTGCTCATAGCCTCGGCAGCCTTATCCGGGGCGATTCTCTTCTTCCTTGCCGCCACAGCTATCCCATTAGCTAGTTCATACGTTAAAAGCTGAGGGGCTATTACCCGAATAGCCCCTCGCAGATAGAAGTCGTCTCTGAGCGTCACGGCCTGGGCAACACATTCCTCATCGTCAAACTGCCATTTCAGAACGACCGAGGCATCGACAACAACCACTTGGACATCGGGCGTCATTATTATCTCCGTCTGCCTTCTTCGACAAGCTCAGCGGCAGTCATGCCGACAGGCCCGACTTCTTTCCTGAGCCGGTCTATACGAGATAACAGGGCTTTTCTATCGGCATCCCCGCTTGTCTCACCATCTCTTCGCAAGCGCTCCTCAATAGCCTGGGCACAATAGGCAGTAGTGCTTATGCCACGCCTGGCAGCGGCAATCTTGACCTGCTTTTTAATCTCTTCATCCTCAAGGTAGAGCCCAAGCCTGGTTTTCTTGGCCATCTCTCTCACCTCCATCTTGAGTATAGCACTATAACGACATGTCGTCAAGTCGATTTCTCCGGGCCCCCGTTAGCTACGGATTCGTGAGGTACGCCGACGAGCGTCATTTCGATGAAGGTTTCTACGTTGGAAATTTCGTGGCGGAAAACCAGCATGGGCGACGCGATGCTGGTGTTATGACATGTAACCTTCCGGGGCTTCGTAATATCTAGTCCGCAGTACATGCGCATATAGGTCAGGTCTTCGCTGGGGTATATCTTGATACCCAGCCTAGCAACAAGTTCAGCCTTCTGCTGAAAAGTCGCTGTCTGGTGCTGCTGCTTAGTGGTATAAGTCTGAAGGCCATCCGGTTCCTTCCTACGATTATTGCCCTTGTCGTCTACGGGCAGTTGCCTATTCTGCGTAATGCATATACGGCGTTTCGTGTAGTCCCTGGTAGAACGGGTACATTGAATAGTTTAGCGGTAAGCTCAGGGATGAGCTGCTTGATCGGGAAAGCTTTACAACTCTTGAGGAAGCTAAGATCTTGATAGAGCAATGGAGGATGGAATATAATCAGGTACGACCTCATAGTGCCAGGAATTACCGTCCTCCAGCTCCTGAGGCTATTCTAAGTACGGTTGTGACTTAACAAGTGGTATCACTATTGGGGTCAGGTCAGACATGACCGGTGGGTCTCTTGAAGATGTAGTGCATCAGGCCGTAGACTTCACCGGCATGACAGATGTGCCTGTCGAGGACCGCACCAGGCTGCTCTCGGATAACGGGGCGGGCTACGTCTCCAGGGCCTTCCGGGAGCTTGTTGATGCCGCCTGATCATACCAAAGTGTTCGGTTTAAAAAGTGTCCCATTTCGCTGATTGACAACATGACAAATTCAATAAAATATCACTTGTGTAAATGAGTATTAGTGATTATAATTAGAGATTGAAAAGGAGGCAAGCGGCCTCCGCCTTTTCTAAGGGCTACATGGGGTTCAGAAGGTCGCCAGTTCAAATCTGGCCGCCCCGACCATACACTCGAAATTAGATGGCGAGACCGCAGTCTCGCTTCTCCAGCTATAAAGAATCGAGGTCTTCACGCGGCGTTAAAGGCAGTCCCCCGCCGGCATTTATGGACTCCCCGGTAACATAAGATGAAAGTTCTGATGCCAGGAATAACGCCACTCCCGCGATTTCCTCCGGCGTACCCATCCTCTGCATCGGCACTTTACCATCCAGCATTTTAAAAAAGGCTTCCCCTTCTTCTTTTGTCATTTCCTTCAGCATCTCATTAAAAAATTCCGAACGTATCGGCCCCGGCAGTATAGCGTTTACCGTGATATTAAAGGGAGCCAGTTCAAAAGCCAGGTTGACTGTTAATGAAACAACCCCGCCTTTAGCCGCATGA
Organism: Dehalococcoidales bacterium; assembly: GCA_034430575.1. Classification (GTDB taxonomy): domain Bacteria; phylum Chloroflexota; class Dehalococcoidia; order Dehalococcoidales; family RBG-16-60-22; genus JAFGPF01. The sequence continues at coordinate 12,754 of DAOUDZ010000092.1, read as the reverse complement.
TAATGAACGATAGGCGCGGGCGGATGGACGGCGCCCATCGAAGAGACATTGATAATTTTGCCGTACTTGTTTTTCTTCATACTGGGAACGACAGCCCGGCAGCATAGAAACTGGCCTTTCAGGTTAACGCCGACAACCCTGTCCCAGTCCTCCTCGCTCGTATCCTCAATCGCCCCTTCTTTCCCTCCCGTTATCCCCCCCGCGTTATTTACGAGGATATCTATTTTGCCGAATTCTTTAATAGTCCGCGTCACCATATCGCTCACTTCGGCGCTGTTTGAAACATCAGCCGCTATCGCCAAGGACCTGCGACCCAGCGCTTGAACCTCCCCCGCGACCTTCTTAACGCCTTCAATATGCAGTGCGTTAACGACGACGTCACAACCCTCCTCGGCAAATTTAAGGGCAATACCCTTACCGATTCCCCTGGCGCCTCCGGTAACAAGAGCGACTTTATTCTCGAGTAACACCTGCGGCCTCCTTCACATTTATAGCTGTATATATTTCGTAATATAAATTTGTAATACAAATAAGTATCCAGGTCTTAATATAACCGATTTTATCACCCGCTGACAACGAAACTTGCAGAGAATGCCTTAAATACGGCAATATTATATATAAGTCATTGTATCGCGATACCGTTGTAACCAGGAATAAGCGACACTAAATGGGAGGAAATTATGACCAGAGGCTATATGGGTAAAATTTTGAACGTTGATTTATCCGCAAATGAGTTAAAAGACGAGGTGCCGGAAGAAAAACTATGCCGCGATTATATCGGCGGTTACGGCATCGGCGCCCGGATACTGTACGACCGCATGAAGGCCGGCACCGACCCTCTGGGTCCGGATAGCATTCTGGGCGTCATGACCGGCCCGTTTACCGGCACCGACGCCATTTCAGGTACGAGATTCACCATTTTCGGAAAGTCGCCGCTGACAGGGGGGTGGGGCGATGCCAATTCCGGCGGATATTTCGGCGCTTATATCAGGTTCTCCGGCTACGACGGTATCCTCTTCACGGGCATATCCAAAAAGCCGGTTTACCTCTTCATCGATAGCGGCAAGGCGGAGTTAAGAGACGCCTCCCACCTGTGGGGCAAGGATACCTACGAGACCGAAGACATTCTGAAAGAAGAACTCGGCGACGATGTGGCTATAATCTGCATCGGCCCGTCGGGAGAAAAACTGTCCCTGGTGTCCTGCATCATGCACAATAAAGGCAGCGCGGCGGGTCGCTCCGGCCTGGGGGCGGTCATGGGGTCGAAGAAGGTCAAGGCGGTGGCCGTTAAAGGCAAAATGAAAGTCCCCGTGGACGATGCGAAGGGACTGAAAGAACTAAGAAAGAAATATCTGTCCCAGTTGAGCGGCGATATCGACTGGATAAGTAAATACGGTACATCATTCGTAACCGTAAGTTCCGTCGAAAGCGGGGACTCGCCCGTAAAAAATTGGGGAGGGATAGCGGTTAATGATTTCCCGGATGCCAAGCCGCTCGGAGCCGACCCCGTAGATGAACGCAGGTTAAAGCGGACCGGCTGCTACCGGTGCCCTATTAGCTGCGAGGCGATTATGAAGGAGGGAACCGGGGAATATAAATACGCGGCGGGCTCTTTCCGCCCCGAGTACGAGACAATCGTCATGTTCGGCAGCAACTGCCTTAATGACTATCTGGAATCAATCATGATGGCCAACGATATGTGCAATCGCTACGGCATAGATACCATCTCCGCCGGGGCTATCATGGCTTTTGCCATGGAATGCTATGAGAAAGGGCTAATAAATAAAAAAGACACCGGCGGTATTGAAATGACCTGGGGCAACCACAAATCGCTGGTCGCCATGCTGGAGAAAATGGCTAGGAGAGAGGGGTTCGGCGACATACTGGCCGACGGCGTAAAAATAGCCGCGCAGAAAATAGGCAAGGGCGCCGGGGAATACGCCATCCACATTCAGGGTCAGGAGGTGCCGGCGCACAATCCTATCGGCGGGTTCCACTGGCCGGCGACCTACATCGCCAACGCCACCCCGGGTCGCCAAACCCAGGGCACGGAGGGATACAGCCAGGAACAGCTGCCGAAATACGACCCGGGGTCGTTCAGCGGCAGAGGGCCGGCGCACCGGATAGGCACCTGCCAGCAGCACATCACGATGTGTACCGGGTCCTGCCTGTTCGTGGTAGGCAACCTGCCTAGCTATGAGGTTATGGCGGAGTTCATGCGAGCCATTACCGGCTGGGACATAACCCTCGATGAAATGCTGGAAGCCGGAGAGAGAATAGAAAACGTCCGGCAGTCCTTCAACGTACGTGAAGGACTGAACCTGCTAAAGTCCGAGGTATCCGGCCGGATACTGGGCAAGCCGCCGCACGCGGTCGGGCCCCTGGCCGGCGTCACTGTGGATGCCGATACGCTGGTTAAAGAGTACATGGCCGCAATGGACTGGGACGCCGCGACCGCCAAACCGAGTGAAAAGAAACTGAAGTCGCTGGGGCTGGACGACATAGCCAGGGAATTCTGGTCAAAATAACAGGAGGAATTATCGTTATGAGCAGCCTGAAGGGTAAGGTCGCCCTGGTTACCGGAGCCGCCAGCAAGAGGGGCATGGGACATGCCATCGCGCTGCGCCTAGCTAAAGAAGGGGCCGATGTTGCCGTTATAGATAAGATTGCCGCGCCAAAAAGCCTTTTCCCCGGTGACGAGGGGTGGGGCGGACTTGATGCCATTGCCGCTGAAATCAAAGCGCTGGGCAGGAAAGCTATGGCGGCGACGGTGGATATCAATGTCGGTAAAGAGATTGACGCCGTCGTAGAAAAAACCCTGAAACAATTCGGAAAGATAGACATACTGGTGCACGCCGCCGCTATTCGCGGACCGGTGGGGGTCCCGGTTGTCGACCTTGCGGAGAAAGATATCAGGGCTATTATAGACGTTGACCTGGTCGGCTCGTTTTTAATCTGCAAGGCGGCCGCCAATACTATGATAGCCAGGGGAGAAGGCGGCAAGATTGTTATTTTCTGTTCGCTGGCAGGTACGCACGGCGTACCGGGAAGCGCCGCCTATTCCGCGGCCAAACACGGCACCATCGGCCTGACGAAAAGCCTGGCGCTGGAGCTGGCGCAGTATAAAATAAATGTCAACGGCATTAACCCGGGCATGATAGTGACGAACCTGAGAGATGATTCCTTTACCAAAATGGCCGAGGCCGATGGTACCACCTGGGAAGAAGCCAGGAAGAAAGACCACGGGATGCTGTCCACGCGTATACCGTGGGGCAGACTCGGCACGCCGGAGGAGGCCGCCGACCTTGCCTACTTCATGGTTTCCGACCTGTCAGATTACATTACCGGCGAAGTAGTGGCGCTCGGGGGCGGCGTTACCTAAACATATGCTGATTTTTGTTCCTGTTGTCCGCAGAAACAGGAGGCGTAAATAAATGGCTGCTATATTCGACATTGTCAAACACTTAACCGCTACCAGGTATGAAAACATCCCCGCCGCCGCTGTAGAGTCGGCCAAGAGAGAAGTGCTGGACAGCCTGGCGACTGCCCTGGGCGGTTCGTCAAAGGCGGGAGTCGGGGAGCTGGTGGACATGATAAAGGAATGGGGAGGCAGCCAGCAGAGCACCGTCATCGCTTACGGTATCAAGTGCCCCGCCCCCAACGCGGCCCAGATAAACGGCACGATGATACATGCCCTGGACTACGACGACGGCCATCAGGAGGCCCTGGTTCATATCGGGTGCGTGGCCGTGTCTACCTGCTTTGCGGCGGCGGAGCGGATGGGTAAAGTAAGCGGCCGGGAATTAATCACAGCTCTCGCCCTGGGTGGCGATTTCCTGGCCAGGCTGGGAATGGCGAGTCGACCGGGAACCAGCGCCCTTAGCTCCGGCTGGCACCCGACCACCCTGTTCGGTTTCCTGGGTGCCGCCGCCATGTCCGGGCGGCTAATGGGTCTCGACGAAGAGAAGATGATAAATGCCCTGGGTCTCGCCTACCATCAATGCGGCGGCGCCGGCACCGGCGTCAGCGACGGCGCGCTGGCGAAAAGGATGGGGCCGGGCCTGGCGGCCAAAGCGGGCATCACGTCCGCCCTGATGGCGGAGAGGGGAATCACGGGCGAGAGAGACCCTCTCGAAGGGAAAACGGGACTGTTCAATACCTACATGGGGGGAGACTACGACATTAGTATACTTACCTCGGAACTGGGTAAAAGGTTCGAGGGGATAAACATCGGCGATAAGCCTTATCCGTGCTGCGGGCTATTCCATGCCTGCATCGACGCAACACTCGCATTGCTGTCTCGACACGATATCGCCGTCGACCTTATCGAAGAAGTGACCGCGTACGGCGGAGAGCCGGTCTACGAACACACCCAGCCCCTGGAAATCAAACGCACCCCGAGGACGATTATCGACGCACAGTTCAGCGTGCCCTGGGTGGTGGCGACGGCCCTGGTCAACGGCAAGGTCACCGTCGACGATTTTACCGAGGAAGCCCTGGGCAGGCGTGAAATCCTGGAGATGGCTCAAAAGGTAAGCGGCAGGCTCGAGCCAGCCATGACCCGCCACGGCGTGGGGCCGGGGGGAGTCGTTATTAAAATGAAAGACGGGACGGAGTACACCGAGGAGGTGGAGCACTGCCTGGGGAGCGTCGAGAGGCCGATGGACTTTGAGGACTGCACGAAGAAGTTCCGGGAGTGCGCCGCCTGCGCCGTAAAGCCGCCGGACTCCGGCACGGTGGAGAAGGTGATAGAGATGACAGCGGGGCTGGACAAGCTGGACGATGCCACGGAGGTGATAAGGCTGCTGGGGTAAAACTAGTATGAGTGACGGAGAAAAGATGGCCGAGGGCTATCAAACTTTAGCCCAAGAGAATATAGAGTTTGCAGCTATGGCTATTGAGATTGCGCACGAAGTGATACCGGAGTGGGAGTGAGGGCAGGAAGGTGGAAAATGGGGGCTATCCTGCAAGGTAAATTGGTGATATAATATTATTGACATTTATTACCTGTGGGGTTATAATTGTATAACGTTGAGTATTTCAGAAAGTTTAACGGCAGAGTACCCACTCAAGAATGGCTAGATAAACAAGAATATGACACCTCTGCTGGTTTCTTAGCGAAGTTCTGAATGGTTGAGGCAGAAGGTCTCAATCTACTCAAAACAAAAGCTTTGGAGAAAATAGTCGGCCAGCCAAATTTATATGAGATAAAATATCGTAGTTATAGAATCATTTCATATTTTGATAAATCAATTAATACTTTTATGATGTTTAATGGTTTTAAAAAGCAAAAAATGAATGAGAAGATGAAAATTGAGAGAGGTATCAGGTTGATGAATGAGTACCTAGCATTATACGGAGGTGATAAATGACTAAGACATTTCAGGCAGATTTAGAAAAGCGACTTGAAGATGATAAATTTGCTGAAAAATATGGCAGTAGTATAGCTAAAGCTGAAATAGCAGTGACCGTTACTCAGGCGAGAAGAAACAAAGGCATCACTCAACAAGAATTAGCTGATAAAATCGGGAAAACTCAAGCGTATATAGCGAAACTTGAGGGTGGGGATGCTAACCCTACAGTAGGCAATGTTGGGAAAATACTAGCTAATATGGGAGTAAGGCTAGTCACTGGAATTAATAGTTTGAGTTCTAATATCGAGAACAAAGAGGCTTCAGTTTTATCCTTGAATGCAAATCAGACCTTCTCTTGTTTTAATAGTCATTATGCATTTGTGAATGACAGAATTGGTATTGCTTCTGTTAGCCCGTCACGGATGCCACAATCTAGTTGTGGGAATATCACAGTAAATCGTGTCTCAGATAACTTGATTGTACTCCTAGGTACAAACAACATGGCGGAAGATTCTACTGATGTATTATGGCAAGCTCCTAGTGTAGAAAGTAAAAGTAGCGTGCTCGATCCGAAGGGAGGAAATCGGTGAAACACATATGGTCAGTATTATGTAACAAAGGAATTATAGATAAAAAAAGTAATAATATAAGCCTAATTGAGATAATCGAAGAAGTGAAATTCGTTACCGAAATCAAAGGAGTTAGTGGAGAAAATATTAATCTGATTGGACAAATGCCTGTAGATTGGGTGACATTATGGGTTAGGTCAAATATAGAAGAGCCTGAAAAAGGTTCTGTAAAAGATTTTATTGTTACTCCCTCAGGTAAAACTAATGTTAATAAAGAATATGAGATTGACTTACAAAATTTCAAAAGAAATAGGGCAATTAGAAGAATAATGTTACCTCCAATAAATGAAAGTGGAATATACCTCTTCCTCACACAATTGAAAGATGAACAAAGGCAAAGATGGAATACTGTGGCAGAAATACCACTCGACATCACTCTAGGGAGAGTTGAAACAAAGTAATACATTAAAACTTCCATCAAGATTTACCAAGTCAGGCCAATATTAGGAACGTTTAAATCCCCCCACCCATATTTGCCCCCCTCCCCCAATTCATACTATAATTTATAAGACTCATGTTCATTCGTAAACTACACCCGCATACCGCGCTGTACGCCGCGCATGTTTCAAGTCCGTCCCAGGGGGAATCCATGCTCGGCTGCTACCGCATCCTCGACCTTACCGGCGAGGGCGCCTTTATTGCGGGTAAGGCGCTGGCGGACTTCGGGGCGGAGGTGATAAAGATTGAAAAGCCCGGCGGCGACCCCTCGCGCTTTCGGGGGCCCTTTTATAAAGACGACCCCGACCCCGAGAAAAACCTCTGGTGGTTCTCCTTCAACTCCAACAAAAAAGGCATCACCCTGGATGTAGAGTCGGAGGAGGGCCGGGAGGTATTCAAAAAGCTCGTCAGGACGGCGGATGCCGTGCTGGAGTCCTTCCCCATCGGCTATCTCGACGGGCTGGGGCTGGGCTATAAAGACTTGAGCAAAATCAACCCCGGCATCGTCTTAACTTCTATCAGCGGGTTCGGGCGGGAAGGGCCGTACAAAGACTACAAAGACCCGGACATCGTGGTCAGGGCGCTCGGCGGGATGATTTATACCGCCGGCTACGACGACCGTCCCCCGCTTACCGTCAGCTACGTCCACACCCATACGATAGGGGCCATGAACGGGGCAGTAGGCACGATGATAGCCTTGAGCCAGCGCGTCCACACCGGCAAAGGCCAGCACGTCGAAGGCATCACCCAGCAGGCGCTGGACATCATCTGCTCGGCGGAAATCGAAGGTCCCTACGCCTTCTTCGGCGAAATTCCCGCGCGGCACGGGCGGGCACGGGCGGCCGTCACCCTCAAAGACGACTCTGTTTTCTACAATCCCCTGCTCTGGGAATGCAAGGACGGCTATATCGCCCTCAACCTCCTGCTCAATCCCACCGCCGCCCGGAACAACCGGAGCATGATGGAATTCATCAAAAACGACGGCATCAGCATCGGCTCTTTCGAGACCTGGGAATGGGAAAAGAAAAGCTGGGAGGACATGAGCCGGGCACAGGCCGAAGAGCTCATGGAAGCACTCGGCAAGTTCTTCAAGAACCATACCAAGGACGAACTGCTCAAGCTGGCGACGGAGAATCGATTCCAGCTGGGCCCCTGCAACAACGCCGAAGACGCTCTAAAGTATCCCCAGCTATTAGCCAGGGGCTTCTGGAAAGAAATCGAGCACCCGGAACTCGGCGCCAGTCTGAAATACCCGGGCGGCGCCGTAATGACGACCCAGGGATACGTCGGCACCAGGCACCGGGCGCCGCTCATCGGCGAGCACAACGAGGAGATATATCAGGGAATGGGGCTTTCCGCCGACGAGTTGCAGACGATGAAAAAGCAGAAGGTGATTTAACGTGACGAAGAAACCCTTTGAAGGCGTCAAAATAATACAACTCTGCTGGGCGGGGGTGGGGGTATATACCCTCAACTACCTTAGCCACTACGGAGCGACGACGATACGCGTGGAAACAGCCACCCGGCCGGACCCGGTCAGGCTCTTTGCGCCTTTCGCCCCGACGAATAAAGAGGACGAACCGGTGGGACTGGAACGCAGCGCTTTCTTCTCCATTACGCACACCGCCCCGGAATACGGAATCAGCCTCAACTTCAAGCAGCCGGAGGCGATAGAAATATTTAAAAAGCTGGTGGCCTGGGCGGACGTGGTCGGGGAAGGTTTCCCCACCGGCGTCATGGACAAGCAGGGTCTGGACTACGAGGGGCTTAAAAAAATCAACCCGGAAATTATCATGTTCCGCACCTGCGGCTACGGGCATACCGGCCCCATGGCGGACCAGCCCGGGTTCGGCAGCATACTGACCGCCGTCACCATGATGGATACGATGGTCGGCTACCCGGACAGGCCCCCCGTGCCACCCTCCACCTACTACACCGACCAGCTTTCGCCGATGTACGCCACGCTTTCCATCATGGCCGCCCTCGACTACCGCCGCCGCACCGGCAAGGGACAGTACATCGACCACGCCCAGATTGAGGCCGGCCTGAACTACATGACCCCGCTCATCCTTGATTACCAGGCCAACGGCCGGGAACTGGCCCTCAACGGCAACCGGTGCGAATACGCCGCGCCGCACGGCATCTACAAATGCAAGGGCGACGACAGGTGGGTGGCCATCGCCGTGATGACCGACGAGGAATGGCGCAGCTTCGTGAAAGTAATCGGCAGTCCCGACTGGGCAAAGGATAAAAAATACGACACCGCTGACGGACGCGTAAAAAACAGCGATGAACTCGACCGCCGGGTAGAGAGCTGGACGGTCAACTACCCGCCGGAGCAGGTCCAGGAAACGCTGCAGGGAGCGGGAGTCGGCGCGGGTCTGGTCACCAATGCTAAAGACCTCGACGAAGACCCGCAGCTAAACCACTACAATTTCTACCGCGAGCTGGACCACCCCTACCTGGGCAAGCTGCGCTATTACCACCCCGACCCCATCAAGCTTTCCGCCGCCGAGGCCGATATAAACCGTCCCGTCCTACTGGGTGAACACACGGACTATATCTGCACGGAAATTCTCGGCATGTCCCGGGACGAGGTCGACCGGCTGCGCCGGAAGGGCGTCTTTGACTAATTTAGCTGAACGCCGTTGCCTTTGCGAGTTCTTCTGAAGAAGGACGAGGCAATCCCTTAGAACTTGAGTAGAGATTGCTTCGTCGCTACGCTCCTCGCAATGACACCAGAGAGCATCCAGATAAAAAGAAGTTATATCAGACTATGCTTGAAGTTGCCCTTTAGACAGGGTAATATTATCACATGGATTTCAGTGAGCTACTGGCGACGTTAGTACCTACTTCCGGGGGGCTGCTTGTCATCAGGGCTATCCTGGGGGTCATCCTCGTCTTCTTTCTACCGGGCTTCGCCTGGACGCTCGTCTTTTTCCGCAAAGTGAATATCATAGAAAGGGTTGCCCTGTCCATCGGCCTTTCTATTGCCCTGGTTACACTTAGCATCATCGTCCTTAACGTGATACTCGGTATAAGGATTAGCGGGTTCAATGCCCTCATCATTATCATCGTTATTATAATTATCCCGCTGGCAATATACTTCCTCCGGAAATACCTGGCCCGTCGCCCGGAGGCCTCTAACGGAGATTGAATGTACGATGTCGTAGTTGTCGGCGGAGGGCCGGTGGGAAGCTATACGGCCTATCGCCTCGCCGATAAAGGGCACTGCGTAGCGGTAGCGGAGCGGAAGTCGCAGGCGGGAGAGCGGGTTTGCTGCACCGGCATCATCAGCCAGGAATGCGCCGACATTTTTACTATCGACGATAAGGCGATTCTCCGTCGCGTCAACAGCGCCAGCCTGTTTTCGCCTTCCGGCAACTGGCTCGAACTGCGGCGGGAAGAACCCCAGGCATGTATCCTGGACCGGGCGGCCTTCGACAGGTCGATGGCGGAACGGGCGCAGGCAGCCGGAGTCGAATACCTTTATAAGAGCCGGGTTACCGATGCCACTATCGAAAACGACCGCACCGGCGTTACCGTCGACCGCGACGGCAAAGAGTCGAAAATTACCGCAAAATGTGCGGTTATAGCCGGCGGTTTCACGCCCGGCTTAATCGGGCGGCTGGGTCTGGGTTCTTTCCGGGACTTTACCATCGGCGTCCAGGCGGAACTACAGACACAAGATGTCAGCGGGGTGGAGGTATATTTCGGGGACGTGGCGCCCGGTTTCTTCGGCTGGATTGTGCCGACAACTCCAGATATGGCACGGGTGGGGCTGATGGCGCGGCAAAAGCCCGGACACTACCTTAGAAAATGGCTGGAACAGCTGGCGGTAGCGGGTAAAATAGCTACCGCCGATGCCAGGATAAGCTACGGGGGAATTCCTTTAAGGCCGCTTACCCGTACCTACGGCGAGCGCCTGCTGGTGGTGGGGGACTCCGCCGGACAGGTAAAGCCGACTACCGGCGGGGGTATCTATTACGGATTGCTCGCCGCAGAAATAGCCGCCGCAACGCTGCACCAGGCGCTGTCCGACGATGACTTATCCGCCAGGAGGCTGGCGCGTTACGAGCGGGGCTGGCGCAAAAAGCTGGGACGGGAACTGCGGACAGGCTACTGGGCCAGGAGACTGTTCGAACGTCTCAACAACCGGCAAATCGACCGTCTTTTCGAGATAGTCAAAGCCGGCGGTATCGACGAAGCCCTGCTTAAGTCCGAAGACATATCCTTCGACTGGCACAGTCGGACGATAGGCAGTCTGCTAAAATACCAGATGGTAGCCAGGACTCTGGACGTTATAAAAATTCCCTTCAGGGCGGGGAGGATTGACCGATAATACGTTTAATGCTTAGAATAAGACAACTTATTCATCGAGGGGAGATAGATGGCAAACAGCGATAACCGGATTCCCAGCCTGGGCGAGGCCGCCGCATTATATCTGGCGAAAATACCCGCCAAAAACAGGGACGCCAGCCAGCCGGAGGTGTATAAATTCGCCCGCTGGTACGGCTGGGAGAGCCCTTTTTCCAGATTGGCCGCCCCGGCGGTAGCCAGCTACGCCGAGCAGCTATCGGTCTCGGATACCGACTACGCTAGGAAGCTGGAACTCGTGCGCGCTTTCCTCGCGTACGCCAAAAAGGCAGGCTGGAGCCAGACCAACCTTTCCACCCACCTGAAAACCAGAAAAGGTAAAGCCGGTCCGCAGGTTGCCACAGGCCGCGCCGTGCGGGAGGTGGCCTCCCTGACGCGGCAGAGGTATGACGAACTTACGGCGGAACTCGAAAAGCTCAAGCAAAGGAGCGGGGGGCTGGTCGTCGAGATACAGCGGGCCGCTGCCGATAAGGATTTCCGCGAGAACGCGCCGCTGGCCGCCGCCAGAGAAGAACGCGGATATGTGGAAGGGCGAATTAAAGAACTAGAGGAAGCGCTGAAATCGGCCACCATTCTCGATGATAAGAAAGAACCCGCTGTAAAGTCGGGTGTCGGCGATAACATCGTCCTCAACGACCTGGCTTCCGGCGAAGAGCTATGCTATATGATAGTCGACCCCCGGGAGGTGAACCCATTGAAAGGCAAAATTTCCATCGCCTCACCCCTGGGCAAGGCGCTCCTCGGCCGGAAGGACGGGGACACGGTGGAAATAAACGCACCGGCCGGAAAGCTGCGCTACCAGATAAAGCGCATCGAACGTTAGCCGGGATATGCTATAATATTCTTAACGCCACGGGGATATAGCTCAGTTGGGAGAGCGCCGCGTTCGCATCGCGGAGGTTGGGGGTTCGAATCCCCCTATCTCCACCACCATCATTACACAAACACGGGGTACCCCCGGGCCATCTGATTCGTAAGAGCCCGTTCCGGGTAACCCCGTGTTATTTTATATCGTCTGTCAGGCTGTTGTTATTCCTGAACCACGATTTGTGAAAGGTCATTAACCGTTATATTAGCGCCGCCGTACGGGTTGGTATAGGGTACGCCGGTCACACATACGGTCTTGCCTACGTACTTATCTTCAGGCAATTCACCGATTAACGTGACCGGTATTTCTATACCGACGGTCGCAGCATCCGCAGCGGATACACCCATACCCAGTAATACAGGACCACCGATATCCATTGTATCAATGATGGGACCGCAGACGGTTATCTCTTCACCGATATAGCTCGCTGCTTCTTCCCAGGACATGCCGGCTGATTCTTCCTCCGGCGGCGGCGGCGCCGCGTTGATGGCCGCCAAACCTTCAATGGCGACAATGCCGCTTTCCGGAACGGTAACGGTGACATGGCCGTCGGCATCCGTGGTACCAAGGGACGTGCCGGTTGTCGGGTCAACAATATTCGCATCGGCAAGAGGGGCGGAAGTATACGTGAATGTCACGTCGTTGAATATCCAGGATGTCGCCGTCAAAGTCGCGGAACCGTCGGAAAGAGTTGCCGTCAGAGATACCGGTGTTGCGTCACCCTGGGTGCTGGACGTACAAATGATGATGTTGTCATTGGCAACGACCGGGGTGGCATCGACGAATGTGGTTACTATCGGGCCTGGTGCGGGGGAGTCGTTAAGAATGATGAACGGAGTTTGTCCGACGCCCCAGCACTTGGTAATGAGGTAAACCCCGAAACTTGGGTCAATACCGGCTGTATAGCCGGTTTCACCGAGAGAGTAGTACGCCTCGTGGGCTGCCTTGAGTGCGTCGTCGAGAGTCATATCAGTAGTGATAGCAACGGGCTGCGCGGCAACCAATAGCTCGCCGTCAACGCTGACACTGACATAGACAGCTGGGCCTGAAACGGCAGCTCCACCCGGTGCCGGTTCGGGTTCCTGAAC
>DAOUDZ010000091.1:0-18684 GCA_034430575.1 Dehalococcoidales bacterium | reverse complement strand
ATGGCTATCTTTGAAACGCTGGCTCACCTGGAGATGATGGCCGCCGAGGGCAAGCTGGACAGGTTTCCCCGCAACGGCATTATATATTACCGCCAAAACTGATATAATAAGGCCAGATGAAGAAAATCGGCATTACCACTACCGTCCCCATAGAGGTATTGATAGCCGCCGGTTATCAGGCAGTTGATTTGAACAATATCCTCGTCAGTGACCCCAACCCGGGACGGCTCATCACCATCGCCGAGAGGGCCGGCTTCCCCCTTAACTGCTGCAGCTGGATAAAGGGAATCTACGGCGTCTGCATGGAAACCGGCATCAAGGATGTCATCTGCGTCACCAGCGGCGACTGCTCCAATACCATCATGCTTATGGAGACCCTGAAGCTCAAGGGACTGAACGCCGTACCCCTCGCCTACCCCGAACGACCCGATATCCCCCGCATGCGGGAAGCCCTGGAGGCACTGGCGGCCAATCTCGGCACCACGCTGGAAGCCGCCAACAGGGTCTGGAAAGAGCTTCAACCCGCCCGCGACCTCGCCCTGAAGCTGGACGAGCTTACCTGGAGACAAAACACGGTCAGCGGCTGGGAGAACCACCTCTGGCTCGTCTCCGCCTCCGATTTTAACGGGGATTATCTTAAATATCAGCGGGAGTTGGGGGAGCTTATTGAAACCTGCTCGCAGCGCCGGCCCTGCCCCGCTGAAGAAATCAGGCTGGCCTACATCGGCGTGCCGTCGGTATACGCCAGAGAACTGTATAACTTCATAGAAAAGAACGGCGCCAGGGTTGTCTTCAACGAGGTACAGCGCCAGTTCGCCATGCCCGAACCCGGCGGTTCTCTGGCCGAGCAGTACTCCAATTATACCTACCCCTATTACATACACGAGCGACTCGCGGACATTCAGACAGAACTAACCAGAAGGCAGGTACACGGCGTTATCCACTACGTGCAGGCTTTCTGCCACCGCGGCATCGGCGATATTATCTTCCGAGATGCAATCGACCTGCCCATGCTGACGCTTGAAGGCAATGACGACTTCTTCCTGAACAACCACGTCAAGACCCGCATCGAGGCTTTCCTAGACATGATACAGAGGAGCCGGCAACGTAAACATTCCCGGGCTCTTAATAAGTAAGCGAATAAAATATCAAATCAGGAGGCGAAAATGAAAACGAAAATCGGTATCAACGGCTTCGGACGCATCGGCCGGCTGACCTTGAGGGCGATGAAACAGTACCACCAGGACGACCTGGAGGTGGTCGCCATCAATGACCTGGCCGATACGAAGACCAATGCCCACCTGCTGAAATGGGACAGCATCTTCGGTCGCTATCCCGGGGAGGTAAGCGCTACAGAGAAGGCTATTGTCGCCGACGGCCAGGAAATTAAAGTCATCCAGGAACGTGACCCCGGCGCTATCGCCTGGAAGGACTATGGAGTAGATATCGTCATCGAGTCCACCGGTCTTTTCACGGACGCCACCAGGGCCGTCGCCCACCGCAACGGCGGCGCGAAGAAAGTAATCATCTCGGCGCCCGCCAAGAATGAGGATATCACCATCGTCCTCGGCGTCAACGAAAAGACCTATGACCCCGCCAAACACAACGTCATTTCCAATGCCTCCTGCACCACCAACGGCGTCGCCCCGCCGGTCAAGGTGCTGCACGACAGTTTCGGCGTCAGCAAGGGACTGATGACCACCATCCACTCCTACACCAACGACCAGGTGGTTCTGGATACCATTCACAAGGACCCGCGCCGGGCGCGCGCCGCCGCCCTCAACATGATACCCACCACCACCGGCGCCGCCAAGGCCGTAACCCAGGTTATCCCGGCGCTACAGGGCAAAATTCACGGTCTAGCCTTCCGCGTGCCGACACCCACCGTCTCGGTTATCGATTTTGTCTGCGACCTGGAGAAAGAGGCAACGGTGGAGCAGGTCAACCAGGCTTTAAAGAAAGCCGCCTCCGGACAGATGAACGGCATCCTGGAATTCTGCGAGGAAGAGCTGGTCAGCATGGACTTCAAAGGTAATCCCCACAGCTCCATCATCGACGCGCCCAGCACTATAGTCATCGGCGGCAATATGGTCAAAATCCTGGCCTGGTACGATAACGAATGGGGCTATAGCTGCCGCCTCGGCGACCTGGCCGTTTACATGGCCGGGAAGGGATTTTAAAAATAAAGAAACAATAATTCATCCACCGGTAGAGCTGCGAGATGGACGGAACCAGTAATAAAATCCGGCAAGCATTAAAACCGCATGGCTATAAAGCCAGAACCGTATCCATCGCGCACCTGCCGGAGGTACAAGAATCAGTTGGTAGACTGGTCAGGCAAGGACTAATTGATAAGCAATTATGTAAAAAGTGGCATTTCTACTTAAAGACTAATGAAAACCTGCCGGATGCAAAGACAATCATCGTCGTGGCAATGCCCCAGCCCCTTACACGTCTCAAGTTTAAATGGCGGGGAATGATTTTTCCTGCGGATGTTCCTCCAACTTACTTTACCAAAGCAGACGATTCTCGCGCCGAAAATATGTTTAAAAGTGTGCTGGGTACTACAGGATACAGGATAGTAAAAGCTCATCTAGCATTGAAAACGCTTGCCGTCCGAAGCGGGCTGGCTGAATACGGTAGAAATAACATCAGTTATGTGCCGGGGATGGGTAGCCTCTACCAATTGATTGCCTTTTATTCCGATTGCCCCTGTGAAGAAGACAGCTGGCGGGAACCAACAATGATGAAAGATTGCAATGCCTGCTCGCTGTGTCGCGAGAACTGTCCAACCGAGAGTATTGTTGCCGACCGGTTCCTGATTCACGCCGAAAAATGTCTAGGCTCTCTCAACGAAAATGAGCCGGAGAGCCCATACTGGGTCAACCTCCAGCCGGACTGGCCTAATGCCCTCATAGGCTGCATGGCCTGCCAATTCGCATGCCCGGTAAACAAGCCCTATCTGCGTAACATCATAAACGGCCCATTCTTCTCCGAGGAAGAAACCGACTGTATCCTTCACAAAACGCCCTGGGAGGGACTGCTTCCGCAGACCCGAGAGAAACTGGAGGACATCTACTGGGCTTACCCCCTCCTGGCACGAAACCTTGGTACTCTCACCGAAAAACAAAGGAAAATTACACGGAGATAGCTGTTTCCTCGCCAATTATATTCGGTATCAACAAAATTCACGCCACCGCGCACTTTAGTACTGATTGACAACCTGTTGCGGAATTGCGTAAAATAGGAAAACTACCTGAATAAGGTGGGTTATGAAATTAGTTGTTGTTGGCTTCGGACAGTGCGGCGGAAGAATCGCTGATGAGTTTGCCCGACTTAACCGTAGAGCCCGTGGTTTACGCGGGCTAAATATTGTTACCGGCGCCTACGCGGTAAATACCGACCGCGCTGACCTTAGCGGTCTCACTACCATAAAGTCTGATTATGACCACCGCATCCTTATCGGAAACAGAAAGACCGGCGGCCACGGTGTCGGGAAAATCAACGAGCTCGGTGCCGAGATTGCCAGAGAAGATTCAGATAAAGTCATCGAGACGATAAGGAACTCCAAGCATTTCCAGGAAACTGATGCTTTCCTGCTCTGTGCCGGGGCTGCCGGCGGCACCGGCTCCGGCGCCATATCGGTCCTGACCCAGCAGATAAAAGAACGTTACGTAGACAAGCCTGTTTACAATCTCATTATCCTTCCCTTTGAACACGAAGAGGCGACCGAAGACAGGACGGTCTATAATGTGGCCACCTGCCTGAAATCCAGCTACCTGGTTGCCGATGCCATATTCCTGGTGGACAATCAGAGGTACGTAAGCAAAGATACCTCTCTCCGGCACAATCTCGCCAAGATAAACTCCCATATCGCGCAGCCGTTTTTTAACCTGCTCTGCGCCGGCGAAGAGATAAAATCCCGGTACATCGGAGCCAAGATTCTGGACGCCGGTGACATCATACAGACACTCGTCGGCTGGACAACCCTAGGCTATGGTCGTTCCCAAACCTCGGCATTTAAATCACTTTTCTCTTCAAGTCGCCACTTCAGAAACAAAGCCACGGAAACCCAGAAAGGGTCCCAGGCACTAGACGAAGCCATCAGCGGGCTATCCATTAAATGCAACCCGCTGGACTCCAAGAGGGCCCTCTACCTCGTTTCCGCTCCCGCCAGGGAAATCAACGTAGACCTGATAAAAGAACTGGGCACTTACATTAAAAACATGGCCCCGGAAGCAGTAATTAGAAGCGGTGATTACCCCAGGGAAAAAGGCGGCATGGATGTTACCGTGATACTTTCTGAAATGAGCGATGTAGAAAAGGTTAGGAACTACTTCTCCAAAGCTATGAACCTCATTGCGGAACAAAAGAAGCGACAGGAAGGCGTAGTAAGCACACAGCGAGGGATTGATATCACGATAAAAGACATTCCCTCGCTGCTATGATTCAATTATTTAATTAAGAATACTCCTGTGGCTTTTTAGTTCACCACCTTGTTACTTTTCAATACGTCCGGTTCTCACTTGCTGAACGGTTTTACCGGCGCTTCCAAAGACATCGCGCTCCTGAAGGTTATTCGTAAATCTATGGTTATCTGGCTATCTTGGAATAGATTTGCCAGGCCTGCTCGATGGTATCGTCGCGGACTTTCCACGCCTTCGCACCATTTTCTTCACGGACTCTGGCAGACTCGGCTACGGTAGACTCGAAAGCCCTGCTGGCTGCTTCTTCGGCGTTTTTAAATGATTCTTCAGCCCGTGCTATCGCCCCTTCGCGAGCTTTGGCGGCTTTGGCAATAGCTTCATCACGGTCTTGCATAGCTTGAGCCACGGTAGCTTCATAAGCCCTGTAAGCCTGCTGCTCCGCACGCTTGTAAGCCTTGGCTACCTGCACTTCATTCTCGTGGTAAGCCTTAGCTACCTGACGCTCGGCATCCATATAGGCTGCATAAGCCTTCTCCGCTTGGCTCATAACCTCGTCAAGCGGACTCTTCGGTTTCTCTTCTACTGCTCCCAGAATCTCTCCGACCGCTTCAGAGGGAGTTTCGGCTTCCGCCTCTGCTGGAGTAGAGGATTTCTTAATTCGCTCTTTCTGATTAGCCACCGGGCACCTCCTTCAATTTATCTTACTAGCTTCACAGCTTCATTATCATGAAATTTACAGGTGATAATTACCGGGCCACTACTTAGTGCCAAGTATATTGCGCACCTTATAAAAAGTCAAGCAAACTATTTACTCCTCACACGGCTATATCGTAATTTTTAGTATTTATTTTGTAATGCCAAACAGCCAAACGGCAATGGATTATTTATCTTTATCGGTGCCTTTAGCTTCATCATCCTTTTTAGTCTGCTGGCCCTTCTTTCTCTCGTACATCCTGGCCAGGGATTCCAGGCGCGCTTCCATTTTACCATTGGGTTCTCTGCTCGCTCTCCTCAACTCTTTATGCGTCTCTTCCTTTTTATCCGGTTTCTCTTCTGTCTCTACCTTGTCCACTGCTTCCGGCACGTCGTCTATTGCCACTTCCGGCACGTCGTCTATCGCTGCCTCCGCAGCCTCAAAGGCCGCCTCCCTCTCCTCCTCGGCTTTCTCTAACACCTCGGTCAATGCCTCTTGAGTCAAAGGTTCTTCCGCAGCCTCGCTCGTCTCTTCGCTCTCCTCTTCACCCCCTTTTCCCTGGCCCTTGTTCAAAGCTTCATCATAGGCTTTAAAGGATGCCTCGGCGGTATCTCTGGCAACCTGTCCGGTGGCTTCAGCCCGGCTTATCGCTTCTTTAAAGGCAGATATAGACACTCCGGCCGCTTCCCTGGCCACCCTGGCTGATGCTTCTGTGGCTTCCTTCACGGCTTTTACGGTTCTCTCGGCCGATTCTCTGGCAGCTTTTATCAGTGTCTCCGTCACTTCTCTAGAGGTTCTTACCGCAGCTTCAGCCGCTTCTTTGGTTTCCCGGCTTATCTCTTCAGCCCGGGCTATGGCCGCCTGCATTTCCTTCTCTGAAACCTCGGCTGTTTCCCTGACAGTAGCGATGGCAGCTTCAATGGCTTCCCGGACAACTCTCGTTGACTCCTCGGCAGTCTCTTTAGCCGTCTTGCTTATTTCCCCGGCTTTAGCCACCGCGTCTTCGGACTCTTTCTTTGATGTTTCGATTGCCTCCTGGGCTGCCCTCGCCGATTCGTCCGCAGCCGCTTTAGCCGCGTTACTTACTTCTTCGGACTCTTTCTTTGATGTTTCGATTGCCTCCTGGGCTGCCCTCGCCGATTCGTCCGCAGCCGCTTTAGCGGCGTTACTTACTTCCTCGATTCTGGAAATAGCCTCACGATACTCATTGGCCGAAGCTTCGGCCCTCTCTCTGGCCTCCTTGCCTATTTCTTCTACTTTTGAAAGGACCTCCCGTGACTCTTCTATTGATTCATCAGCGGCCTGACGGGCGCTTTGAGCCGCCGCTTCCGAGGCCTCCTTTGCAGAACTCACCGATTCATCAGCGGCCTGACGAGCGCTTTGAGCCGCCGCTTCCGAGGCCTCCTTTGCAGAACTCGCTGATGCTTCGGCCACTTCACAGGCGGCTTGGGCGGATGCTTCCGATGCCTCTTGAGAGGCTCTGGCGGATGCCTCGGCCGCTTCACGAGCGGTCTGTGCTGCTACTTCCGATGCCTCTTGAGCAGCTTTGGCAGATGCCTCGGCCGCTTCCCGGGCTTTCCTCCCCTCTTCTTCCGCCTGAGCTATCGCCTCCTGGATTTTTGTTACCGATTCCTCAGCGGTCTCCTTGGTTTCCCGGCTGATTCGCTCAACTCTGGCTACTGCCTCCCAGAACTCTTTCGCAGATATAGCGGCTTCGTCCTTAACTTCTTTACTTATAGATTCGGCCCTGGCTATGGCTTCCTGTGACACCTTTGTTGCAGTCCCGGAAGCTTCCTTAGCGGTTTTTATAGCCGTATCCGTCGCCGACCGGGTCTCCCTGGCTATCTCATCAGCCTTGCGCATCGTTTCCTGAGCAGCCCTCTGCGAGGTCTCACTGGCCAGCTTGACTTCCCTGCCAATCGCCTCGACCCGGTTCATTGTTTCCTGGGACGACCTCTGCGCAGCCTCGGCAACCTCCCTGGCGACCTTGCTGATTGTCTCCGACCTTCCAGCTACTTCCTCAGCCGCCCTGGCGGCAACCTCAGCGGCTTCCCGGGTCGATTTACTTGTCTTTTCAGCCCGGCTTACCGTGTCCTTGGCTGCTTTATTGGTTGCTTCAGCGGCATCCCTGGTTTCCCGGGCCATCCTGTCAGCCCGGCTGGCAGCTTCTTTGGCGGCCTTAATCGATTCATCGGCGGTTTCCTTGGCCGTTTTGACCGACGCCTCGGCCATACTTACCGCTTCCTGTGCCGCTTCTTTTGCAGACTCGGACGTCTTCTTGGCTTCACGGCTCATCTCGTCAACGTGGCTCAAGCCTTCCTGAGATAACATCAGCGCCGACTCTGCGGCGTGCATCGCCTCGCCGCTTATCTTTTCAGCCCGCGCAATAGCCTCCTCAAACTCCTTCGCCATCGACTGCGCGGTTTCTTTCGGTCTCCTGGCGACTTCTTCCGCATGGCTGATGGCTTCATTGGCGGCCTTTATCGCTTCCTCGGCGGCCTCCCTGGCCTCCTGGCTTATCTTCTCCGCCCGGCTGACCGCTTCCTGTGCCGCTCTGGATGAGGACTCAGCAGCTTCTCTGGATGCTTTGCCGATTTCCTCAGCCTTGCGCGCCGCTTCCATGGCGGTTTTGGTCGATTTCTCGGACGCTTCCCTGGCCGCCCGACTTAGCGTTCCGGCCCGGGCTACCGCCCTTTCGAAGCTATCTATATTACCTTCTATGTCTTCTTTTAACTCAGGAGACATCAGTCAACCTTCTCTACATAGTCCTGATAAACCACATCTAGTATAGCACATTCTATTATAGACTCATTAGTTTTTCAACAAAATACCCCGGGTATTTACAAATAAATAGCCATTATGTAATACAGACGGTAGTACTAAAAGATATTATACAAAATACTGTAAGAACGATTGACATTCTCATGCCGTTATGATAAAAATATCATAACTCTATATCGTTGAGGTGTAATATGAAATTAGTGGTTATTGGGTTAGGACAATGTGGAGGCAGAATTGCTGACGAGTTCGCCCGGCTTAACGGCAGAGCGCATAGCCGGCGCGGAATGACCATAATTACAGGCTGTTTCGCCGTTAACACAGACCAGGCGGATTTGAGCGGATTATCCAGTATCGGCAATGACCACCGCCACAGGATTCTCATCGGCGGTCGCAAGACCGGCGGCCATGGCGTCGGCAAGATTAACGAGCTTGGCGCCGAGATAGCCAAGGAAGACGCCGATAAAATCATCGATGCCGTCAGGACAACCAAGAGGTTCTTTGAAACGGATGCCTTCATGCTTATCGCCGGCTCGGCGGGCGGCACCGGCTCCGGTGCTATTTCCGTGATAACCCAGCACCTGAAAGAACGCTATATTGACAAACCAATATGGAACCTGATTGTCCTCCCCTTCGAACATGAAGAATCCACCGAGGAGAGGACCGTTTTTAATGTGGCCACGTGCCTCAAGTCATGTTATTCGGTCGCCGATGCCGTCTTCATCATCGATAACCAAAGGTACGTGCGGAAAGACTCGTCTATCCAGTCCAACATGTCCAAGATAAACAGCATGATAGCCGAGCCGTTCTATAATCTGCTCTGCGCCGGCGAAGAGAAAAAGTCACGCTACATCGGGGCCAAGCTGCTCGATGCCGGCGATATTATCCAGACGGTAGTCGGCTGGACCGTTATCGGCTACGGCAAGACGCAGGCGCCGCTGTTCAAGTGGCCTTCCGAATGGAGAAGCGATTTCCGCAAGAAAGGCACGGAAATTCAGAAGGGCATCCAGGCCATGGACGAGGCCATCAGCGAACTATCCCTCAAATGCAATCCCGCCGATTCCCGCCGTGCCCTGTACCTGGTCTCCGGTCCCGCCAAGGAAATGAATATGGACATGGTAAAGGAAATCGGCGACTACATGAGAGATATCGCCCCCGAGGCCATTATCAGGAACGGCGATTACCCCAGGGAGAGGGGGCTGGTGGATGTCACCGTGCTCCTTTCAGAGCTCAGCGACGTCGAGAAGGTCAGGGACTATTACCTGAGGTCGACCGACCTAATCCCCGAGTTCAAGAAACGGCAGGAGGAGACCGAGGACAAGCTCAAGGCGCTGGATGACGTTTCCAAGGACATACCCTCGCTGCTTTAGAATTCAGTAAGAAATTTCAGGGAGTCTAAGAGGGGCGCAAGCCCCTTTTTCTTTTACCTCCAAAAAGCCGTCATTCCGGCGAAAGCCAGAATCCAGACCTTACCACCCCTCGTTGTTATCTATTCCCACCCTACCACCCTGTGTCATTCACTGCTTGTCCCGCAGGACATCCCCACCAGTTTCCCCCTTTCGCAAAGGGCGAATAAGGGGGTGAGGTTAAAATAAAATAAGTTATATATTATTCAAAGAAATGCCGTAACAGAATGGAAAACCATTACAATATCCTTGGGAAACGCCGCATTTTGGGGTATAATAGGGACTGAAGAAGATGGACTCACAGGTATTCTATCGTAAGTGGCGCCCCCAGCTTTTCGCGGAAGTAGCCGGGCAGGAGCATGTCACCCAGACCCTCCTCAATGCCCTGGCCAACGACCGTGTCTCACACGCCTACCTTTTCTGCGGGCCCCGCGGCACCGGCAAGACCAGCACCGCCCGCAGCCTGGCCAAGGCGATCAACTGCCTTACCAACGGCAAAGGCGAGCCATGCAACAACTGCGCCATGTGCCAGGCCATAACCGAGGGCAGTGCCCTGGATGTCATCGAGGTGGACGCCGCCAGTAATCGCGGCATCGACGAAATGAGGGACCTCCGGGAGAAGGTCAACTACGCCCCCAATCAGGCCCGCCGGAAAATTTACATCATCGATGAAGTCCACATGCTCACCAAGGAATCTTCCAATGCCCTGCTCAAGACGCTGGAAGAGCCGCCTCCCCACGTTATCTTCATTCTGGCGACCACGGAAGCGCATAAACTCCTGCCCACCATTCTATCGCGGTGCCAGCGCTTCGATTTCCACCGCCTTTCCCTAGCAGACATGCTCCCCAGGCTTTCACACATTTGCGAAAACGAAGGCATAACAATCGAGCCGGAGGCGCTCAAGCTGATCGCCCGTGCCGCCACCGGCAGCCTGCGCGATGCCGAAAATTTGTTGCAGCAGATGATGACCTATTACGGCAATGAAATTACCCTCCAGCAGGCGCAGACTCTACTCGGCTACTCCGGCGACCGGCGTGCCGGGGAGCTTGTCAAAGACATCGTTAATCAAGACGTTGCCGGTGGAGTCGCCACTATCAATAATGTGAATAACGATGGACTCGACCTCCGGCAGTTCAATCGCGACGTGGTGGAGTACCTGCGGTTGCTCCTCCTCGTCAAGACCGGCTCCAGCGAGTCCGTGGAACTCACCACCGACGATACTAAAGAGCTCAAGGAAATGGCGGCCAATGCCCCGCTTCCCCGGATAATTAAAGCCATCAAACGCTTTAGCCAGCTCGAGCTTGGACTGGATAACTATTCCACCTTGCCCCTGGAACTGGCACTGGTCGATTGCACCCTGCCGGAAGCAGAAGAAAAGCGAGAAACAGTCCGCCAGCCCGCGCCGGAACCCACGGCTAAAAAGCCGCCGCCTGAAGCTGTCCCGCCACCCCCCAAGCCTGAAATCGCTCGACCCGAGGAGAAAAAAACGCCCGAGCCGGAGCCGAAGATAGAAGAACCGGCCGCTAAAGAACAACCTGTCCCTGCGGAGGAACCGGAACCTTCCACTGCCGGTGCCGATACGGGTGTTCCGGCATCCGGCAGCCCCATTGAACAGCTTCAATCGCAGTGGAGTAAAATCATCAATGAAGCGCCGGACAACATGGGCAAAACTCCGACCGCCGCCCTGCTGCGGAGTGCCAGGCCTGTATCCATCAATGGTGATACCATAGAGATATCCTTTAAATATTCCTATCATAAAGAAAAAATGGACAACCTGGATAATCAAAAGACCGCGGAAAAAATAATTAGCAATTTTCTGGGGCGCCCCTACCGGGTACGCTGTGTCTACGAACACGAAAACAACCACCTGGTAAAAGCGGCGTTAAAGATGGGCGCCCAGCATGATAACGGGGAGGAAAGATGAACAAGCATATGCTACAGCAGGCCCAGAAACTCCAGGCGCAGCTATTAAAGGCGCAGGAAGAACTGGCCAATCTTACCGTGGAGGCAAGCTCCGGCGGCGGTGCTGTAACCGTCGTGATGAACGGCCAGCAGCAGATACAATCGGTCAAAATATCGCCGGAGGTGGTCGACCCCAAAGACGTCGAGATGCTAGAAGACATGGTGCTGACCGCCGTCCGGGAAGCCAATGCCAGGGCGCAGGAACTGGCCGCCAAGCAGCTGGGTGGACTCACCGGCGGCATGAAAATCCCGGGGCTAACTTAAAAGGAGAACCGGTATTGAAAAACGACCCCACCCCCGCCAGCGACGCCATCGGCAGGCTCGTGCAGGAGTTCAGTAAGCTACCGGGCATCGGACCCAAGAGCGCCCAGCGCATCACCTTCTACCTCCTGCGCTCGTCCGAGGAAGAGGCCGGAGCCCTCGCCGAGGCGCTCCTCTCATTAAAGCAGAAAATCAACCTCTGCTCCACGTGCTGTAACGTCACCGAGTCCGACCCCTGCCCCATTTGCCGCAACCCGCAGCGTGAGACCGGCCAGGTATGCATCGTGGAGCAGCCGCAGGATATAATCGCCCTGGAGCATACCGGCGTCTATAAAGGTCTCTATCACGTCCTCCACGGCGCCATCTCCCCCACCGAGGGCATTGGCGCCGACGATATTAGAATCAAGGAACTGCTAAGCCGACTTCAAAACAACTCGGTGCAGGAGGTTATCCTGGCCACCAATACCAATCTGGAAGGCGAACAGACCGCCATGTACTTGAGCCGCGTCATTACCCCGCTGGGCATTAAAGTCACCCGCCTCGCCCGCGGCCTGCCCTTCGGCACCGAGCTTGAGTATGCCGACGACGTTACCCTGACCAGAGCGCTGGAGGGTAGACAGGAATTTTAGGAATATTTTGTAACCCATACCCCTGACCCCCTTCCCTTGGGTATCTGTGAAGGGAAGGGGGAATATTTTTAAGAGGGGTTGCACCCCTCTCATACTCTCCTCTATACTTTGAGAAAATAGGGCGTCTAAGAGAGGCGGAGCCCCTCTTCCCTAATCCCTCCCCCTCTCCTTCATTCTGCCTCGTAAGGAGAGGGGGACACAGGGGGTGAGGTTAATAAAATACCATGCCGGAACCGCGTAACTATCAGACGGAAGCCATCGTCATCAAGAAGACGAAGCTGGGGGAGGCGGATACCATTCTCACCTTCTTTACCCCCCTCCTCGGTAAAATCCAGGGCTTTGCCAGGAGCCTGCGCAAGCCCAAAAGCAAGCTCGCCGGCCACCTGGAACTCCTCACCCACAGCCAGGTCTCCTTCGCCCGCGGTCGCAACATAGATACCATCACCGGCAGCCAGACCATCAACAGCTTCATGCCCCTCAAGAACGACCTCTGGCTGACCTCCTGCGGACTCTACGTCGTCGAGCTTGTCAATCAGTTTACCGCCGACCAACAGGAAAATTATTCACTCTTCCGATTGACGCTGGATGCCTTGAACCGACTGTGCACTGAAAACAACAAAGAGCTTACCCTGCGCTACTTCGAGCTCCACTTAATCGAGTCCGCCGGCTACCGCCCGCAGCTCCGCGAATGCGTTGCCTGCCACAGCGCCCTCGAACCTACCACCAACTATTTCAGCCCGTCCGCCGGCGGTATGCTCTGTCCCGCCTGCAGTTTGAGGGAGCCCTTCTCCTCCCCCCTATCGGTCAACGCGCAGAAAATGCTGCGTCTCCTCCAGGGCAGCGACTACTCCGGGGCCAGCCGCGTTAAAATCGACCCGGAACTCGCCGCCGAGATGGAGAACGTTATCAGCGATTACCTCAAACACCTGCTGGAAAGGGAGGTAAAGTCGGCGGCCTGGCTGGACACTCTCCGGGGACAGCGGCTCCAGTTCAACCCACCCCCTTAACCCTCTGTCATTGCGAGCGAAGCGTAGCAATCTCTATCTATCGTTTAAGCTAATCACAGGGATTGCTTCGCCTTTCCGACTTCTTCGTCAATGGTCTCGCAATGACAATCCGCCATCCACCCCTTTACCATAACGCACAATTAACATATAATAGTGATAACTTGGGCTGGATTAATGTGAGCATTTCTATCACTTAAAAGCAGGTTGGATATGCCATCAAGATTAGACGATATAAACGAGCAGAGAAAACAAACATTGCAGCGTCTCCGCGGTCGGGGTATCAACCCCTACCCCAACCGCTATCAGCAGACCCACACCATGAGGGAAGCGATAGCCCGTCTGGAAGAGACGGAGGCCCAAGAGACCTCCCAGCGCGCCAAAAGCCGGGTCTTCGGCAAAGAAACGGAGCCGGTCGGCGTTGCCGGGCGGATTACGGCCATGAGAAAGATGGGTAAAAGCTCTTTCCTCGATGTCAGGGACGGCTCGGGTAAAATCCAGCTCCTGATTCAGAACGCCAAATTCAATGAAGAACAACAGGAGCTGTTCAAAGA
This sequence comes from Dehalococcoidales bacterium, assembly GCA_034430575.1. Classification (GTDB taxonomy): domain Bacteria; phylum Chloroflexota; class Dehalococcoidia; order Dehalococcoidales; family RBG-16-60-22; genus JAFGPF01. Next base: position 4,969 of record DAOUDZ010000091.1, on the reverse strand, counting down.
CTTGAACATCGGTGATATCATCGGGGTCGAAGGCAACCTGCTTCGTACCCGCACCGGCGAGCCCACCATCGCCGTCGGCGATTTCACCCTGCTCTCCAAGTCGCTCCAGCCCCTGCCTGAAAAGTGGCACGGACTAAGCGATATCGACAAGCGCTACCGCCAGCGCTATGTCGACCTTATCGCCAACGACGAAGTTAAAGAAGTCTTCAAAGTGCGCAGTGGGGTCATCGCCGCTATCAGGCAGTTTCTCGATAGGCGCGGCTTCATCGAGGTGGAAACGCCGGTGCTGCATTCGTCCGCCGGGGGTGCCCTGGCCGCGCCGTTCATTACCCACCACAATACGCTCGACCAGGATATGTACCTGCGCATTGCCCTCGAGCTCCACCTCAAGCGTCTCGTCGTCGGCGGGTTCGATAAAGTCTATGAAATCGGGCGTATCTTCCGCAACGAGGGCATCTCCACCACGCATAACCCGGAGTTCACCATGCTGGAAAGCTACGAGGCTTACGCCGACTATAATGACGTTATGGAGATGCAGGAGCAGATGATATATCAGGTCAGCCAACAGGTGCTGGGGACAACCGAGATTAAGTACGGCGATGACACTATCGACCTGCAACCGCCCTGGCGGCGCATTACCCTGCGGGATGCCATTAAAGAATACAGCGGCATCGACTTTGTTAAATACCCCACCGCCGACGGACTCCGCGAAAAGATGCGTTCCTCCAACATGGAAGTCGACCCCCAGAAGAACTGGGCCAAGCTGGTAGATGAATTGTTGAAGACGCACGTCAGGCCCAAACTCATACAGCCCACTATCGTTTACGATTACCCCGTATCCATGTCGCCGCTGGCTAAGAACAAGCCCGGTGAAGAACGGGTGGTGGAGCGCTTTCAGGCAGTGGCTGGCGGACTGGAGATAGATAACGCCTACAGCGAGCTCAACGACCCCCTTCTCCAGAGAGAACGCTTCGAAGAGCAGATGAAGGACCGCCACGGAGACGAAGAGGAACAGTGGACTATCGACGAGGACTACCTGACGGCGCTGGAATACGGCATGCCCCCCGCCGGCGGCCTCGGTGTCGGCATCGACAGACTCGTCATGCTCCTCACCAACCAGCAGTCCATCCGCGAGGTAATCCTCTTCCCGCAATTGAGGGAGAAACAATAAAAGGGGCGTCCAAGAGGGGGTGAGGTAGAAGAAACTTATGCTAGATATAAAATACATCCGTGAAAACCCGGAGATTGTGCGGCAGGCGGTAGAGAACCGCCATGATAGCGCCCCTATAGACGATATTTTAAAACTTGACACGCAGCGACGGCAGAAAGTCGGCGAGCTGGACAACCTCCGGCAGGAAAGAAAAGCCATATCCAAAGAAAGAGAGAAAGCCCAGGAAAGAGGCCGCGCCCTCCGCGCCGAGATACAGAACAAGGAAGAAGAGGTCAGGCGAATCGACGAACAGCTTGAGGAGCTTCTTTTGCAGGTGCCCAACATCCCCCAGCCCGATGTTCCCCCAGGCAGGGACGACAGCGATAACGTCACGATACGCACCTGGGGTGAACCTAAAAAGCTCTCCTTCGAAGCCCTTCCCCACTGGACTCTGGGAGAAGACCTCGGCATTATAGACTTCGAGCGCGGGGTAAAAATATCCGGCAGCCGTTTTTACGTGCTCAAAGGATTGGGCGCCCGCCTGCAGAGAGCCCTCATCACCTTCATGCTCGACCTTCATACCGGAAAGCACGGCTACCGGGAGATATATCCGCCGTATATGGTCAAGAAGGAGTGCATGTTCGGCGCCGGTCAGCTGCCTAAATTCACTGAAAATATCTACCACGATGTCGAGGACGACCTCTGGTTCGTGGGCACCGCCGAAATACCGCTGACCAACCTGCACCGGGACGAAATTCTCACCCGTGAAGACCTGCCCCTGCATTACGTAGCCTACACCGCCTGCTTCCGCCGCGAAAAAATGTCGGCTGGCAAGGATACCCGGGGCATCAAGCGCGGCCACCAGTTCGATAAGGTGGAGCTTTACAAATTTTGCGAACCGGAAAACTCCGACGATGAGCTGGAGAAGCTGACCGGCGATGCCGAGGAAGTCTGCCGCCGGCTCGGACTGCCCTACCGCATCTTACAGCTCTGCACCGGCGACCTCGGGTTTACCGCCGTTAAATCGTATGACATAGAGGTATGGGCCCCCGGCTGCCAGGAGTGGCTGGAGGTCAGTTCATGTTCCAACTGCGGCGACTTTCAGGCGCGGCGGGCTAGCGTGCGCTACCGCCCTACACCGGACGCCAAGCCCCAATTTGTCCACACCCTTAACGGCTCCGGACTCGCCCTGCCCAGGATTATGATTGCCATAATGGAGAACTATCAGCAGGCCGATGGCACCATCGCCGTGCCGGCGGTATTGCAGGACTTTATCGGGATGAAGGTTATAAAACACTAACACAACCGGAACCGAACAGGCTCATCTGCCACGGCACTTGACACAACACGATTTTTCGGATATTATACCTAGGAATTCTAGGTTACATATAAAGGAGGGATTTTAAAATGCGTGTAATGGCAGTCATCGTGGCGATTCTCGGGTTGGCCAGCCTTGTCTTCGGCATTCTGTTTGTCACCCAAGCCGCCTCCGCGGAGCAGGAGGTCGCCGACACTATAGTGCCGGTAACATTAGACACACTTGACGCCACATACGATGCGGTCAAGGCTAAAGCGGATGCAATAAGGGCCGCCGAAGAACCCCAGATACAGGCGGGTCAGGCGATGCCCAGCGCCATGTATAATTATCTCTCCGGGCAGAGGACATCTCTGGCACTGGCCAGAACGAATGTCGGTACTGCCGGCTTTGTCAGGACCACCGGTATAATCAATATTTTCCTGGGCCTGGGCGTAATACTGGCCGGTCTGGCTTTGCTCCGGAAAGACTCGACCTAGCTCATTAAATCAGTTTACTTAATACCTAAAAAAGCCGAAATAAAAGATACTGGTTCTTAAGCCTTAGATGTTGTGAGGCTCATAATCTTCATGTTGTCGATTGTACGGGTTATGAGCCTCTTCTGTATTTATAGAGATAACCGCGTTACGCCTGTATAATCATCCTCGTAGGCTGCTCCGCTTGAATATAAAGTCGTTAGAATCAGGGTCAACATAAACGCAATATGGGTGTCACCCTGCTGTTATCACACGGGACTTTTGGGTTACATTGATATTGTAGGAAGCCCCTTGCTCGTAACGCTTCCTTCAATCGACTAAATGCTATAGGGTAGTGAAGTGATAACGGAAGATGCCGTAAAGGCCAACGTAACAGTGACGGAACCGCTGGAAGAGCCCGATGGATACTGCTCGGAGTGCCGCAGCATTACCTTCTTCATGTTCGATAAAAAACTCGGCTACTACAAACAATGCCCTAACTGCGGTAATATCGAATATCTCCAAAGGAGATTCTTAAGGTTCGACCGTCAGTCCCGGCAGTGAAAATAACCCCGGAGAAATTCGCCTGACCTTCAGCATCCCTGATGATATTTGCTTTAGCCCCTCCATACCCGTTTATAACCTTGTGTTAACGGTCGCTTATGGGGTAAAATCTGAAGCTAGGAGGGGTGTCCGAGCGGCCTATGGTGACGGTCTTGAAAACCGTTGTTGGTGCAAGCCAACCGCGGGTTCGAATCCCGCCCCCTCCGCCGCCCCTACTCCTCTATCCTCACCTTATTTAGCATCACAAAGCCCATCGGATTAAGGTCATAGCCCTGCACGTAGGGCTTTACCAGTACGTAGTTCCGCCCGAACCACAGCGGCAGACAGGCCGCGTCATCCACCAGTACCTGCTCCGCCTGCCGGTAAAGCTCCAGGCTCTTCTCGCTATCCGACTCCACCGCCGCTTCATCTAGAATAGCGTCCACCTCCGGATTTGAATACTCCGCGAAGTTGTTCTCCGCCCCCGTGTGGAACAGCACGTCCAGGAAGTCCTGCGGGTGCGGGTAGTCCGCTATCCACCCCATGATGAGCATCTCGTCCTTCTCTTCCTTGAGGTTGTACATGAAGTATTCCGGCTCCAGCACGCGCACCGTCACCTCCACTCCCAGGTTCTCCCGCCATTGAGTAACGATAGCCTCCAGCGAAGAGGATATCAACCCCCCGTAGCCGGAGGTGGTCAAGGTGATTGGCGGCAGGTTTGATGCCTCGCCGTACGCGGAAAGCGCCAGCCACCCCCGGGCTTTATCGACATCGTAGTCCAGCCCGACGAGAGCCTCGTTATAGCCGGGTATGCCGGGCGGCAGTATGCCGTCCGCCGCCTGCACGAGGTCGCGGAAGACCAGCGATATTATCCTGTCCTTATCGACTGCCTGCGTGAAGGCCCGGCGCACGTTCAAATCGTCGAAAGGCGGCTTCGTCGTGTCGAATCCCAGCCAGCTGAAGCTCAACTCCGGCGTTTCCTTTAGCTCCCGGTGGAACGGCCCGGCTGTATCGGTAACGCGGTCGATATAAGTCACGGAAACACCGGCGACGTCTATCTGCCCGGTCTCGTACATGTTCATGGGCACGCCGCTCCACAGCTGGAACTCCACCCGCTCGACACCCGCCACCTCGCCGTGGTAGCTTTCGTTACGCTCCAGGACGAGCAGGTTGCCCTGGCTCCATTCCTTGAGCTTAAACGGCCCGGTGCCATTCGGCTTTCGCCACCATTCCCCACCCCGTTCCACATTGGTCTTATCCACGACATAGGCGGTGGTACAGGTCAGCCTGGACAGGAAATAGGACCTGGGAGCATCTATAGTTACCCGAAGCTCATAATCATTGACAACCCTGACACCGCTGATTTCCCCGGTCTTACCATCGATGACATCCCTGACCCCGATAATATCACCGAGATAGGTGCCCGCCACATTCGAGCCCGTAGCCGGGTCGCAGGCGCGCTCCCACGAGTATTTAAAGTCGGCGGCAGTAACCCCGCGTCCGTCA
>DAOUDZ010000090.1:0-16567 GCA_034430575.1 Dehalococcoidales bacterium | reverse complement strand
TTCCTGACTATCATCTCGACCAGGTCCTGGGGTGTAAAGACAACGATTACCCCGGAAATCGGGAAGGTCTGCATCAGCGTGAGCGGCGCGTCCGCCGTGCCCGGCGGCAGGTCGACAATCAAATAGTCGAGCTTCCCCCACAGTACGTCCTCGCCGAATTGCTTGATGGTATTTCCAATGAGAGGGCCTCGCCAGATAACCGCTTCGTCCTCGCTGGGGAGGAGGAGATTGATAGACATTACCGATATGCCGGATTTGGATGAAACGGGCAGCAGGCCGCTTTCGTTGCCGCTCGGCGGGACCTTGATGCCGAACATCCTGGGTATGCTCGGGCCGGTGATATCGGCATCCATGATGCCCACGTCATAGCCTTTACGCTTCAGCGCGATGGCGACCAGACCGGATACCAGGGACTTGCCCACTCCTCCTTTACCGCTCATTACGGCAATCATATGGTCTATCTTGTTCAAATCCTTTGCCTTGATGTCGCTGTACTCTACCGTTACCTCTACGACTTCTGGCAGCTTCTCGATAGCTTCAAGGGTCTTGTTTTTTACCCAGTCCTGCGCGCCCGGTATCAATCCGGTGGATGCCAGGTTAATGTTCACCTTCCCGTCTGATATATTGATATCGCGTACCATGTTTAGCCCGACTACGCTGCGCTTCGCCGCCGGTACCAGCACTTCTTCCAAGCTTTTTTCTACCTGCTCTTTACTTATCATTTGTTATATTCATCCTTCCTGCTAGGCAAACTGCCTTTCTATCCAATGCTTCAGGTGGGGCTGCTCGGGGCGCAGGAGCCGCTGCTCCCGGTAGTGGAAAAGGTTGAAAGGACCCTTCGCGGATTTTCTGCGCCGCACCTGGGGCATTTTATCTCGCTATCGCTAGCGGTTATACCACGTAGGAGTTCGAACTTATCGCCGCAGCTTCGGCACTCGTATTCGTAAATGGGCATGGCATCTCCTTTTATCCCTGCAGCTTCCGGTCAATATACTTCCATAGTGATTTTATCTCCCTGGCAACCTTGCTGTCGGTATATTCTACTACAGATATCCCTTTCACCATTGCCTCGGTAACGGCATTATCGAACGGTACCTTAGCGGCTACCTCGACTCCCTTTTCGCGACAGTAGTCCTGAATAGCTTGGGTATTTTCATCATTAATATCGCATTTATTTATACAGACCATGGCGGGTACGCCGAAGTGCTGGCATACGCCGAGCACTCTCTCCATGTCATGTATGCCCGATAGTGTCGGCTCGGTGACGATAAGAGCCAGGCTGACCCCGGACAAAGACGAAATGACCGGGCAGCCGATACCGGGCGGGCCGTCACTTATAATATAATCGAGTCCGTTTTTCTCGGCAAGTTCTTTAGCCTGCTGCCTTACCAGCGCCACCAGCTTGCCGGAGTTTTCCTGGGCTACACCCAGTCGGGCGTGGACCAGGAGCCCGTATTTGCTATCGGAAATAAACCACTCTCCCGCTTTACATTCATTCATGGTAATTGCTTCGACCGGGCAGATATGAGAGCAAAAGCCGCAGCCTTCGCAGGAAATGGGGTCGACCCTGTAATTACTTATGGCGTCGAATCGGCATTCATCCTGGCACAATCCGCACTCTATGCACTTATCCTCGTCGATAACGGCCACCTGCCCGCTCAAGAATTCGTTTTTCTCCCTGACCGAGGGGGCGAGTAACAGGTGCAGGTCGGCGGCATCCACGTCGCAATCCGCCATTATCTTGTTTTGCGCTATGGAGGCAAATGAGCCCACGATACTGGTCTTGCCGGTACCCCCCTTGCCGCTAAGAATTAATAGTTCCTTCATTCACCACCTCTTTAATTTTGTCGAAGAGCCCGATAAAGCCGTTTTTATAATGCGGCATGCCTTCGACCAGCGAAATGCCCCGGGAATATAAACCGGCGATAGCGGTATCCAGGGGAATGGTCATCAGTACAGGAATATTCTCCTTGCGGCAGTATTCCTCCGTTTTGCCGTCGCCGACTCCGGCGCGATTGAGGACGATGCCGCAGGGAATATTGAGCTGTCTCACCGTCTCCACCGCCAGCACCAGGTCGTTCAGGCCGAATGGCGTCGGTTCGGTTACCAGCAGGCAAAAGTCACTTTCTTTTATCGCTTCTACCACCGGGCAGGATGTCCCCGGCGAAGCGTCTATGATAACTACTTTTTCAGTATCGGCAAGCCCTTTAACCTTTCTAATCACGGGCGGGGCCATAGCCTGGCCGATGGAGAGTTTGCCGTGACCGAAATCAATGCTATCGGCGCGTCCCGTTTCTGTCACCCCAATCACATGAGGCACTTCGGATATGGCCTTCTCCGGACACAGGTAGCTGCAGGCGCCGCAGCCGTGACAGAGTTCCGGGAATGTCAGCACGTGCTCCTTAACTACGGCGATGGCATTGTAGGCGCAGACCTCGGCGCATTTACCGCAGTAGGTGCACTTTTCCTCGTCTATACCGGGCACCGGTATGGCAACCTCTTCACTGCGGGTAATATCCGGTTTTAAAAATATATGACCGTTAGGTTCTTCCACGTCGCAATCAAGATACTGCACATTGTACTTATCTTTAATAGAGAGGGCAAGGCTGGTGGACACCAGCGTCTTACCGGTACCCCCTTTACCGCTGGCAACGGATATTATCATAATATGTGCTTAACCCCTTACCATCTTTGCTCCGCATTTAGGGCATTTCCGGTTATAGCAGGGGTTTCCCACCTGATGGGGTGAGCGCTCTCCGCAATTGGGACAGACACATTCGCCGCTGGGGCCGGCACCGGGCTGGTTGCCTCCCATTCTACCGCTACCCCTGCCCGTGCCTCGCCCACCGCCGCCTCCGCCGCCTTGCGGCGGGCCAGTTCCATTTCCTCTTGGCATTTTTCTCCTCCCGTGAAATATTATGTGATTACTGTTATTTCTTACCCAGTTCCTCGATACGATGCTGGATTTCCTCCAGTTGATTCGCCAGCGCCTGCGACTGTACTTTAAGGTCTTCTATTTCCTGCTCCGGGCTGGATGATTGTGGCCCCGGGGAAGGTAAGGGCGTTATGCCGCCTCCCATTCCGCCGCCTCCCATACCCATACCTCTGCCTCCGCCCCCGCCCATGCCCATGCCCATACCCCGGCCCATGCCGCGTCCCATTCCTCTGCCTCCACCCATGCCCATACCCGTTCCGCCGCCTGACTGTGCTCCCATGCCGAAATGGTCCGGGACGTTGGACTGTTGAATGGCCGAATATGTGCCGAGCTTGTATTCCGCAATGGCGTCCTTTACTTTTCCTGAAACGCCGGTTATTACTTTGACACCGGCTGAAGCAAGTACCTGATACGCGTTAGGGCCGCAGTTGCCGGTAAGAACTGCCTCTACTCCCTTATCGGCAACCATCTGCGCCGACGAGATTCCGGCCCCGCCGGCCGCCGATGCGCTGGAATTACTAATTGCTTCGAACTCATCCGTTTCCATGTCGGCGATGATAAAATACTGGCATCGTCCGAATCTGGAGTCTATATCGGCGTCAAGATTCTGGCCGCTGGCTGATATAGCTATTTTCATGAAACCTCCTTATTTCTTCCCCGCCGAGAGTTTCTGTATCTCGGTCTCAAGTTCTTTCAGTTCGCCCCTTAACGCCTCGGCCTGACCTCTTAAAAACTCAAGTTCCTGCTCCCGGGTTGCCCGCGGAGCGTACGAATGAGAACCATACGTACCGTAGCGTGGAAAAGCGTAATTTAACCTTCTGGGAAAGGCACCCTGCTGCGGTATGCCTCCCCGGGGGTTACAGAACCCCCTACCCCCTCCTGTCATCGGTCCCATCCCGTTAGGGCCGGTACCATTAAAGCCTGGCATCGCACACCTCCTTTTTATTAACGCTGTTGACTCTTTACTTGTCTTCTTCCAGGCCATGCATCCTGGACTCTATTTCCTCCAGTTGATTCTTAATCGCCTCCGCCTCGTCTTTCAGATAGTTCAGTTCTTCTTCTCCGGTCATCGGCGGAGCGTAAGGCGGATATGCGCCGGTAGCCGGCATACCCTGGTAGAAAGAAGGGTTGTAAGACCATGGTGCCGGCGCGCCGGCACCGGTGAAGTAACCGCATCTCGGTAGCCCCCCTCTGCCTCTGCCAACATAAGGCCAGGGCGGAGAGCTCCCGCGAAAACCGAAACCCATCCCGCCGCCAAACCCTCGACCGTAGCCGCCTCCTCTTCCGAATCCATAAGTCATTTCGTTCACCTCCTCTTTTTTAGCTTCTGCATTGTCTCATATTTTACATATTGTCTTGTATCAGGTATATCGCTCGCCGATAGGGCATCGTTTCTCAAACTACCAGTTTATTCTTCCCCTCAAACGTCTGCCGGCTCCAGAGCCGGGTTTCCACGGCCAAATCGTCATGATGTTGGCCGTATTGCAGGTAGGGCAAAGCTCCGGCGGCTGTTTTACCATCTCCTCGAAAGGCACCTCCCACTCGTGACCGTTTCCGCATCGGAAGCTGCGCTTCGTCAGTTCGTAGTTGCCGCCCTCAATCCTTATCGCTTTTCCGTTGAGCAGGGCATCGGCCGTTTTCTGCCTCGCTGAAAGCAATATACGCGCAAACGTTGAGCGGGAAATATTCATCTTCTGCGCGCATTCTTCCTGCTCCAGGCCTTCAAGGTCTTTAAGACGAACAGCCTCGGCTTCCTCGATAGATATTCGAATTTCCTGTAATTGAGCCAGTGGCACGCCGGCAGGCTTAAAAAAGTTGATTCTTGGTAAATAATCTACTCTTCGCAACAGCGGCTGTCTGCTCAAGTGTTTATTCCTCCGCGCTAATATTATGAGCTAATGCTCATAGGAAATGAATATTATACCTATATATCATGAGCATATGTTCACTATTATACTAATGCTTTTTTCACAATTTGTCAAGTATTTATCAATTAACGGGGGAAATATTTTAGATGGCTGTCCGCTATTAGAAAGATTACGGGGAGCCCCTGTACATACGCCTGTTTACGGTTTATCCTGCGCGGTCTTCAAAAGAATATGGGTGGCGACCCCGGTGGGATTTGAACCCACGATCTCCACCGTGACAGGGTGGCATGTTAGACCGCTACACCACGGGGCCGTATATGAAATTCTAGCAAAGGTATTATGTTGTGTCAAGATATACGATAATAAAGTTACGCCGCAGCTAATATAACCTTGTTGTCTCGCATTCTGGATTATGGTATAATAGCTTAAAATTCGCTTAGGAAAACGTAAGGTGGCAAGAAAAAAACAAGAAGTAAAAGTAGAGAGCACCAGGTTGCAGGACTACGAAATGGTATTTATCGTCAGCCCTGAAGTAGCCGATGAAGAACTGGAAGGTAAGGTAAACAGCGTAAGTGAGTTCATCACCGGCAGGGAAGGTGTAATGTCCGAAGTAGAAGTCTGGGGAAAGAGGAAACTGGCGTACCCGTTGAAGCATTTTCTTGAGGGTAGCTACGTTCTGGCCAGGTTCAAGTTAAGTCCGGTACGGTGCAAGGAATTAGAAGCGAACCTCAAAATATCTGAAGACATTTTGAGACATCTTTTAATTAAAGTGGGCGATTAAGCTAAAGAATTATCGAGTTCATGAGTTGTATCGGGGAGGTGAAGAGGTAATGCCGAGTTTGAACAAAGTGACGATTATTGGGAATGTTGGGAATGAACCCGAGATGCGTTTCACCCCGAATGGTAAGCCGGTGACTTCTTTTTCCGTGGCCACTAACTGGGTCTATACGTCACCGGAGGGAGAACGCCGGCAGGAAACGGAATGGTTTAGCGTGGTGGCCTGGAACCGTCTGGCCGAACAATGCAACCAGTTTCTCGCCAAAGGCAGGCTTGTCTACGCCGAGGGAAGGATACACACGCGGAACTGGGAAGGTCAGGACGGCCAGCCTCATTCTAAAATTGAGGTAATCGCCAACCGGGTAATATTCCTGGACAGACGCGGGCCGGCCGCACTTCCGGAGGAAAGGTCTGACGATGCCGGAGTTATACCGGATGAAAAACCGGATGAAAAACCGGATGATACGCCCGTGGCCGAAATGGAACCTGAAGACCTTCCTTTTTAATTAGTAACGAGAACACTTAATAAAATATATTGAGGGCAGAATGGCACAGACTAGAGATACCAGAACCAGGAGACCGGGTAGGTCGAAGTATATACCCAAGCGTAAGGTTTGTTTCTTCTGCCGGGACAAAGTTCAGCATATAGACTACAAAAACCCGGCATTATTGCGACCTTATATCTCTGATAGGGGAAAGATAGCGCCACGTAGGAAAAGCGGCGCCTGCGCCAGGCACCAGCGCGTGCTGGCCGTAGCCATAAAGAGGGCGCGGCACCTGGCTTTGTTGCCGTATGTATCGGCGCATATTAGCAAGACCGGTGGCGTAGGATTAAAGAGCTGATATCCCTGGATTCATTCGCTTCTATATTCTCTATTTCTTTTAAAAATGTTCCTTTGCTAGCAGGGAGATAAAGTGGGGAAAAGTACATATAAACCAAAACGTATTCCGAGGAAGCGCGAGCACGGTTTCTTGAAGAGAATGAGCACACGTGGCGGTCGCGCTGTCATAAAATCGAGGCGATTGAAGGGTCGGAAGAAATTAACTGTTGTCTAACGGATAAAATTAACGACCCGGGTGGGGTAGCCGTGAGGGGCGAACATAATTTAACCAGAAAAACACAGTTTACACTGGTGTATAATGAAGGCAAAACGTGGTCAGGCAGGGAAATAGTGGTCAAAGCCCTGCCTAACGGTCTTAGTTCGTCCAGACATGGCTTTACAGTCAGTAAACGCGTGGGTAATGCGGTGGTTCGTAACCGGGTAAAACGTTTGCTGCGGGAAATAGTAAGACAAACACCCCTGCAACCGGGGTGGGATATCATCTTTATTGCCCGTACTTCGGCGGCGGGGGCTGATTATGGGAATCTGGGGAAGTCGGTCAGGAAATTATTGTTCCGGGCCGGATTATTTTTGGGGGAATATGAAGGCGTTAGCCCTGGAGCTAATTAAATTTTATCAGCTCACGCTGTCAAGGATTATGCCGCCGTCCTGCCGCTTCAGGCCGACATGCTCCCAGTACACCTACGAAGCTATAGTAAAGTTCGGGATGCTTAAAGGAATCGGCCTGGGCATCAGGCGTATCGCCCGGTGTCATCCCTTCAATCCCGGCGGTTATGACCCGGTACCGTAAGGAAGCGTAACTATCGTCAGTCTTTCCCTCAAAGGAGAATATGTTGAATCTAAAAGGTAAATGGCGAGTCGGCCGGATAGTATTTCTGGTGATATTGATGCTCGCCGTATGCCTGTCTGGTTTCGGCTGCATCAAAGGCATGGCGCCGATCGGGTGGTCGGGGGGTAGCATCTCCGATAATACCCTGTTCGTAGGTACTAGGGAAGGCCGGTTGGTAGCGATTAATCTCGCCGATGAAAGCCGTCTCTGGACCGAACCGCTCAAGCAGGTCAGCCAACCCGGCCTCTTCGGCTGTTCACCCATGATGGGTGGTGGTTGCGGAAGCGGCTCTGCCGGGGTAGCTATCTACGGCACGCCGATGGTCTATGGGGAACTGGTCTATATTGCCGGATATAACGGCAAGATTTACGCCTATAACACTGCGTCGCTGGCTCTAAGGTGGGTTTACCCACGGGAAAGCAATCTCAAGCCGTTCGTCGGAGGAATCGCTATCTCCGGGGACAGGCTATACATCGGTGGTGAAGATGGTAAAGTGCTCGCCCTTGACACCGCCACCGGCGACCCCATCTGGGAGTTTCAGACCGGCGATAAGATATGGGGGACGCCGGCCTTATACGACGGCAAGCTGTTCATCGGCTCTTTCGATAAGAAATTCTATGCCCTGGATGCCGCCGACGGCAGCAAAGAATGGGAATTTGTTACCGAAGGCTCCATCATAGCCACGCCCCTGGTTTATAACGACGTCGTGTATATCGGGTCTTTCGACCGGCACCTGTATGCCGTAAACGTCTCCAACGGCTCATTAAAGTGGGAGTTCACAGGTGATAACTGGTTCTGGGCCGAGCCGGTGGTCGTTAACGATGTAATATACGCCCCCGGTCTCGATAATTATGTATATACTATTAAAGAAGAAAACGGGGCTAAAATAGACGCGTATGACATGGCAAGTCCCGTATCATCCAGGCCGGTTGTCGTCAACGATTCCATTATCGTCGCCACGAGAAAAGGAGTTGTCTATTCCATATCCCTGATAACGGGTCAAGTTTCGCAACTGGCTGATTTTGAAAAGGATGTAGACGGTCCCCTTACGGAACATGAGGGCATCGTCTATGTTCATACGCCGGACGGTTCGCTGCAGCGCATTAACGCTGCCACCGGCGCAATACTGCGTTCCATCTCTCTAGAGAGTCAGAATTGAGGTAGCATAGATTGAATCCATGGGAACTCATAATCCAGCAGCCGGTAACTAACGTCCTTATCGTGATGTCGCATTACCTGGGCGATAGCTTCGGTCTGGCGATTATTGCCCTGACCATAATTGTCAATATCTGCATGTTCCCGCTGACGCTTAGCCAGATAAGGTCGTCCAAGGCGATGCAGGACCTGCAGCCTAAAATTGCCGAGCTTCAGAAGAAGTACGGCAAAGACAAGCAGAAGCTGACCCAAGAACAGATGAGGCTTTACAAAGAATCGGGCGTTAAGCCGGCCGGCTGTCTTGTCACCATGGTCATTCAGATGCCGGTTTGGATTGCCCTCTACCAGTCCATCATGCTGGCTCTGGCGGTAGCCCCGGAAGGCCTGTTGAATCTCTCCAAGTACCTTTACTCCTGGCCGATTGTCTATTCCATCCTGCCTCTGGATAGAAGCTTCCTGCTGCTGGACTTGGCCCAGCCGAATTTCATCCTGGCTATCCTGGTCGGGGCTTCGATGTGGTTGCAGCAGAAGATGTCTACTACCGTACCGTCCGACGCCCGGCAGGCGCAGCAAAGCCAGATGATGCTCTGGATGATGCCGATGATGTTCGCCCTGCTGGCATTGTCCTTCCCCAGCGGCCTTTCGCTCTACTGGGTGGCCAACAGCATTGTAAGGGTAGTGTTGCAGTACCGTGTGACCGGATGGGGCGGCCTCCGCAGGAAACCCGAGGAGACAACGGTTGTCACCGATAAGAAATATGTGAAGTTCGATGACTCCGGGGAAAGGAAGTCCGTCGATGATGTCGGGGCGGATATAGTTATTTCGGATAGTGACCCCACCAGGAAAGATGTCTATCAACCATCTAAACCCAGTAAGGCGAGGTATCAACCGGGCAAGGACCGGGCGCAGCGACGCCGTAAAAATTAAGAGGTTAGGCAGAAATGGAAATACCGGAAGAACAGACTGAAATTTATGAGACGGCAAAAGACGTACTGGAAAAACTCCTGGAACTGATGGACCTGCCGGCGGAGGTAATCCTTTCCGATGAATTTACGGTTATTGATGAGGACGGCAGCGCCTCTTCTATCGGACTCAATATCGAAGGCGAAGACCTGGGGATATTAATCGGACGGAGGGGACAGACCATGGTGTCCCTGCAGCATATCGTCAGGCTGATAGTATCGCATCATACCCAGGTAAGGCTTCCCATTGTCCTCGATGTGGAAGGTTATAAGCAGCGTCGATGTGAAGGACTGCGGGCCCTTGCCATGAGACTGGCCGACCAGGTGTCAACGCGTAAAATGCCGTTTGCCATGGAACCTATGACGCCTTTTGAGAGACGTGTTATCCACATCGCCCTGGCCGACCACCCCGATGTTATGACGGAAAGCACCGGAGTAGGCGAATCGCGCAAGGTGGTTATTACCCCGAAGAGAATACCGCACTATTGATTTAATTCAATGTCATTTTGAGCGCAGCGAAGAATCTCTTATTTTAGCTATTGATTTCTTTTACATATTGTGTTAACATAAAGCTGATAAAGGCTGTGACGGAGAAGAGTAGGGGCGGAAAAGGATATTAAGCGAGTCTGGTACGGTGTGAGCAGGCATATCCTCTCCCTGAAAATCCCTCTCGAGCTGCCAACCGAAAGTCCCGCTATCATCGGGACGAGTAGGCCTAGACGGTCTCGTCAACCGTTATCCGTGACGAGGGCATGAATGGTGCCCTGTAGAGTGCCCCGATTTTATCAGGGAATTTGGGTGGTACCGCGGGAGCTTTATAAGAGTCTCGTCCCTTAAAGACGAGGCTTTTTTTATATGAATATGTCATTGCGAGGAGCGTAGCGACGTGGCAATCTCTATCATCAGCGTTGCACAATCGCGGCGGTTCTTTAACAATGACGCATAATAAATGGGGGCTTTTATGTTTAATCCTGTTAACAGCCGGGTAAGTTTTCCTCAATTAGAGGAGAAAATACTATCCTGGTGGAAAGAGAACAATGTCTTTCAGCGCAGTGTTGAAGCACGTAAGGGAGGCCCGCGCTTTGTACTGTATGACGGGCCGCCTACGCTGAACGGCAGCCCGGCGTTGCATCATGTCCTGACATCTATCTTCAAAGACGCGTTACCGCGCTATAAGGTAATGAATGGTTATTACGCCCAGCGCATCGGCGGCTGGGATACCCACGGCCTGCCGGTAGAGTTGGAGGTTGAGAAGCAGCTTGACATATCGTCAAAGACGCAGATAGAAGAATACGGAGTAGACCGTTTCAACGAGCTTTGCCGTCAGAGCGTCTATGGCTACCTGCGCGAGTTCGAGGTGATACTGGAACGCTGCGGCTACTGGGTTGACCTTGAAAACGCTTATATCACCCTGAAAAACGAATATATAGAGTCGTGCTGGTGGGCCATCAAGCAGATGTGGGATAAAGGGCTCGTCTATCAGGGCTACCGCGTTACTCCCCACTGCCCCCGCTGCGGCACGTCGTTAAGTTCCCACGAGATAGCCCAGGGCTATAAAGACACGGAAGACCCGTCTGTTTACATAAAGTTTAAATTATCTGATAAATCTTCGGCGAATCTCCCTGCCGATAAGCCGGTATACTTCCTCGCCTGGACGACCACGCCATGGACTCTGCCGGGCAATACCGCCCTGGCGGTGTCTCCTGAAGACGAATATGTTTTACTCAAAGGAGAAAATGATTACCTCATCATGGCGGCGCGACTCGTCGGGGCGGTCGGCCTGGAAAACTATAAAGAAGAGAAGAAGCTGGAAGGCAAAGACTTGATGGGCGTGAGTTATGAGCCACTTTATAAGGTGACCATTTTCAAAAATAAGGATGATTTACCAGGCTATAGGGTCATAGCAGGTGATTTCGTATCGATGGAAGAAGGTACTGGTATTGTACATATTGCCCCTGCATATGGCGAAGTTGACTTTGAAGTAGGCGAGAAGGAAAATCTACCTCTTGTTCACTCTGTAAATCTTGATGGTTTAGTTAAGAGATACCCAACTGGTTATACACCAAGCATATATAAGCGTATGCTTCGAGATGAAGCATTAGGATTCGCATCAGTAGGGAAAATGCAGTCTATACCCGGTCACGGCAAGTTCGTCAAAGACGCAGATGCGGATGTCATCGCCGATTTAAAATCGCGTGGCCTATTGCTCCGCAGCGAGACCATCAAGCACACCTATCCCTTCTGCTGGCGGTGCGAGACCCCGCTGCTTTATTACGCCAAGGCCACCTGGTATATACGTACCACCGCCCTGAAAGACAGGCTGCTCTCCGGCAATGAAGAGATTAACTGGTACCCGGAACATATCAAGTACGGACGTTTCGGCGACTGGCTCCAGAATAATATCGACTGGGCTTTCTCGCGGGAGCGTTACTGGGGCACGCCGCTGCCGGTATGGCGCTGCGAGTCCTGCGGCGGCTTTGAGTGTGTGGGCGGGATGGAAGAACTTGGGGAAAAAGAAGACTTCATCGGGTTCAAAGAGCCGCTCGATTTGCACCGTCCCTATGTCGATGAGCTGACCTTCAAATGTGAAAAATGCGGCGGGCAGATGCGGCGCGTCAGCGAGGTTATCGACTGCTGGTTCGATTCCGGGGTCATGCCGGTAGCCCAGGACCACTATCCCTTTGAGAACGAGACCCTGCTCGAGGACGGGCGCTTCCCGGCCGATTTTATCTGCGAGGCCGTCGACCAGACACGCGGCTGGTTCTACAGTCTGCATGCCATATCCACTCTGCTGTTCAGCCGGCCCTGCTTTAAGAACGTCATCTGCCTGGGGCATATCCTCGACCCCAAAGGCGAGAAAATGAGCAAGCGCAAAGGCAACGTTGTCTGGCCGATGGAGGTCATGAAAAAGTACGGCGCCGATGCCCTGCGCTGGTATCTATATACCGCTTCCGCCCCGGGAAACCCGCGCCAGTTCGACGAGAAGCAAGTAAACGAGGTGTCCCGCCGCTTCCTTTCGACTCTATGGAACGTATATTCATTCTTCGTCATGTACGCCAATATCGATGACTATAAACCGTCGGGAGATTCGCCGGCGTCCGAGGCGGAACTGGATAAATGGATTCTCTCCGAGCTGAACCAGCTTGTTAATGATGTTCGTTCTTCGATGGATGCCTATAACCCCACCGAGGCCGGCCGGAAGATAGAGACGTTCGTGGACGGCCTGTCCAACTGGTACGTTAGGCGCAGTCGGCGGCGCTTCTGGAAAAGCGAAAACGACGATGATAAGCTGTCCGCTTACAACACGCTTTATCACTGCCTGGTAACGCTGTCAAAGCTGATGGCCCCACTGACCCCTTTCATCGCCGAGGAGCTTTACCGCAACCTGGTGATATCCGCTTTACCGGATGCCCCGGAGAGCGTTCACCTGGCTGATTTCCCGCAGGCGGATGAAAGTGCGATTGATAAGCAGCTTTCCGAAGACAACCGGCTGGCCATGAAAATATGCAGCCTGGGGCGTGCGGCGCGCAGCCGGGCCGGCATTAAAGTAAGGCAGCCGCTGGCCGAAATACATGTCGGTGCGGCTTCCGAGCATGAAAAACGGGCGCTGGACAGGGTTGCGCCTCTGGTGATGGAAGAGCTTAACGTCAAGGATCTGACGTACGATTCCGCGGAAAAAGTGGCCGGAATGGAAGGAAGAGAATATGCTGTGGTCAGCGAGATGGGCAACAGCGTGGCTATCTCGACCTACATTACCGCCGAGCTGGAAGCCGAGGGTATGGCGCGTGAAATAGTCCATCGTGTTCAGAATATGCGCCGCTCCGCCGGCTATGACATTGCCGACCATATCCATATGTACTACGAGGCGGATGCGTGGATAATGCAGTCGCTGTCTTCCTTTGCCGACTACGTAATGCAGGAGACACTGGCCCATGAAATCGAAGAAAATGTTCCCGATGACGTTGACCTTAAAGATACATATAAGATAAGCGGCTATACCATTTTGCTGGGTGTGAAGAAAGTGGATTAGCTTAAGGCCGCGGGCTCTCGACGGGTATCACGGTGGTAGTATATTCCGTATCGCCGCGCCAGTAGGTTATTTCCAGGGGCTGCCCGATTTCCGAGGTATGCAGGAACCGCGTTAATTCCTGAACGGTAGCTACTTCCTTGCCGCCTATACTGATGATAACGTCGCCTTCCTTCAATCCTGCCTGTTCTGCCGGGGCGCCTTCGACCACCTGGACGAGAAGAACCCCGTGGTCGATGGATAGCTGCAACTGCCTTATGGCAATCTGGTCGACCGTATAAAGTCCCACCCCCAGCCACGGCCTCGTGACATATCCCTTGTTGACCAGTTCCTGGATGATGGGCAAAGCGGTATCGATGTTTATGGCGTAGCCCATCCCCTCGACTCCTATCTGGGCGACCTTGGCGCTGGTAATCCCCACTACCTCGCCGGCGAGGTTCACCAGCGGTCCGCCGCTGTTGCCGGGGTTGATGGCGGCGCTCGTCTCGATGAGGCCATAAAGCGTCTGCCCCTGGGATACCGGCAGGTTAACGCCTTTGCGGCTGATAATTCCCTCGGTGGCTCGGATGCCCTGGCCGAGAGCGTTGCCGATGGCGATTACCCAGTCGCCGACTCTCAACGAAGAGGTGCTACCTCTCTTGAGCGCAGGCAGTCCCTCGGCGTCTATCTTGATTATGGCCAGGTCGTTAAGAGGGTCGGTGGCGATAGATTTGATATCGGCCGTATAGGAATCGCCGTTATCGGTAGTCACGGTGATGGTCCGGGCGCCTTCGACTACATGGTTATTGGTTACGATAATGCCATCCTCATCGATAATCCACCCGGAACCGGCCCCTTCCTGCGTATATTGCCGGTTGAAAAAATCGTGAGAGACCACTTCCGTGTTAATGGAGACCACCGATGGTTTGACCAGTGCTACCGCATCAGCGATACTGGGCAGTTCCGCCGTCTGGTTGTCCGTTTTCTTCGGAGTCCATTCAGGGTCAATCGGCTCGGGCGGGATAACCGGGGTCTCGACTGGCATAGGCGTGGTTATTTCCGGTGTGGTAATGGTGATACAGCCGGACATGAGAGTCAAGGCCACGGTCAATATAATGAGTGACGTTATGTATATGTATTTCGCGTTAACTTTTTTCATACCTGATAATTATAGCATAAGAACAAAATATTAAGATATTATGAAGAAGCCCCCTCTCCCCGCAAAAGAAGAGGGGGCTTAAGATTTTTACAAACGGATATTACTTGTATTCGGCGGGTACTTCGGGTAGGTGTTCCAGCGCCTCTTTCACCTTGTCTTCGGGGTAGGCGTAGTCTTCCAGCTTGCCCGATAGATAGGCTTCGTAGGCAGCCATATCAACATGTCCGTGTCCGCTGTGGGCCAGCAGGATGACCTTGGCCTCGCCGGACTCCTTGCACTTCAGGGCTTCGTCAATGGTTACCCTGATGGCATGGTTGGTCTCCGGAGCGCTGATAATGCCCTCGGTGCGGGCAAACTGTATCCCCGCTTCAAAGGTGCCCAGCTGGTGCTCCGCCCGGGCTTCAACCAGCCCGAGGTTGTAAAGGTGACAGATAATGGGCGCCATGCCGTGATAGCGAAGACCTCCAGCGTGAACCGGCGGTGGTATAAAATCATGACCCAGTGTGTACATCTTCAGCAGGGGGGTAAGACCAGCCACATCTCCGAAGTCATAGGTGTAAGGTCCCTTGGTCAGGGTGGGGCAGCTGGCTGGCTCGACATTGATGATGCGCAGGTCTGGCTTCCTGCCTTCAATCTTGTCCTTGATAAAGGGCAGGAACAACCCGGCGTAGTTGGAGCCGCCGCCGATGCAGCCGACGATAATGTCGGGGTAGGCATCTGCATGCTCCATCATCAGTTTCCTTGTCTCCAGACCGTTTATGGTCTGGTGCAACAGGACATGGTTTAAGACGCTGCCCAGTGAATAGTGGGTATCATCCCGGGACACGGCATCTTCAACCGCCTCGCTGATGGCCAGCCCCAGACTACCGGTGCAGTCGGGGTCTTTGGCCAGCATGTCGCGTCCTGCCTTGGTATCCGGACTGGGGCTGGGCACGCAGGTAGCACCCCAGGTCTCCATCATGACACGGCGGTAGGGCTTCTGGTCGTAGCTAATCCTGACCATGTAGACCTTGAGCTCGATGCCGAAGAACATGCAACCCATAGACAGGGCGCTGCCCCACTGACCGGCGCCGGTCTCGGTAGTCATGCGCTTGATGCCTTCCTTCTTGTTGTAGTAGGCCTGGGCGACAGCAGTATTGGGCTTGTGGCTCCCCGCCTGGCTGGTGCCTTCGTATTTGTAGAATATCTTGGCCGGGGTGTCCAATGCCTTTTCCAGGCGATATGCCCGGTGCAGGATTGTGGGTCTCCAGGTGTGGTATATTTCCTGCACCTCTTCCGGGATATCAATGTATCTTTCCGGGCTGAACTCCTGCATGATTAGGCTCATGGGGAAGAGCGGGGCGAGGTCATCGGGGGTTACCGGTTTGCCGGTGCCCGGATGCAGAACCGGCGGCAGCGGCTCCGGCAAATCAGGCAGGATGTTGTACCACTGGGTCGGCATATCCTTTTCATCGAGTAAGAACTTTGTCCTTTTCATTTCTCCTCCTTTTTGTACGAACTTTAATATTTAGCTTTCAGAATGAGGTGCTTTAGCCATAACACGATAAACTATATATTAACTCACCTCCTTTAATATTTCAAATGAATCAAGTGCCTTGCGTAGACTGGATACTAATGTATTCAGCGAGGCAAGCGTATTATCTTCTTCAATAACCTGAATCAACCGGCTCCCGACGATTACGCCGTCGGCTATGGAGGCGACGCGCCCTGCCTGTTCCGGGGTGGATATACCGAACCCGACACATAAGGGCTGTTCCGTCTTATGTCTGACCCTCTTAACGAATCCTTCCAGCTCCGGCGATAACGTGTCCCTGGCGCCGGTTATGCCGGTAAGCGAGACGAGGTAGATAAACCCGCGTGACCTCTCTGCCACCGCCTCGACCCTGTCTTCGGTGCTAGTAGGCGCCAGCAGGTAGATAAGGTCGAGGTCATGCTTTCGCGTGGTTTCTTCCAGCTCCCCTCCCTCTTCCGGGGGTAAATCAGGGACTATTAAACCATGTACGCCCGCCTCGGTGCAACTCTGGCAGAAGGCTT
>DAOUDZ010000089.1:0-4536 GCA_034430575.1 Dehalococcoidales bacterium | reverse complement strand
GTTCCTACCGGCCGGGCTTACGTTCAGTCCAGCTTTAACAATACCGTGGTAACCCTTACCGACCCGCAGGGGAATGCCCTGGCCTGGGGAAGCTCTGGAACGGCCGGTTTTAAGGGTTCCCGCAAAGGCACGCCTTACGCGGCTCAAATGGCGGCCCGCGATGCCGCCCGGAAAGCTATGGTACACGGCCTGCGTCAGGTAGAAGTATACATCAAGGGCCCGGGCAGCGGCCGTGAGGCGGCTATCCGCTCGCTGCAGGGTTCCGGACTTTACATTACCGGAATCAGGGATGTAACACCCATCCCGCACGCCGGCTGCCGTCCTCCCAAGAGGAGAAGGGTATAGAAGGGGAATAATATGGCCAGATATACAGGAGCAGTTTGTCGTTTATGTCGGCGCAGTGGTGAAAAGCTCTTCCTAAAGGGCGCCCGCTGCTTCACGCCTAAATGCGCCCTCGATAAACGACCGAAACCACCGGGGCAGGGGACCAGCCGGCGACGCCGGAGGTTCTCCGACCGTGCCCTGCAGCTACGCGAAAAACAGAAGGCCCGCTATACTTACGGCACCCTGGAGAGGCAGTTTCGCAAGACCTTCTCCCTGGCTGAAAAACAGGCCGGTATCACCGGTGAAAATCTACTGGTACTGCTGGAAAGGCGACTTGACAACGTGGTCTACCGGCTCGGCTTTGCCGACTCCCGTGCCCAGGCACGCCAGCTGGTGCGGCACGGGCATATAATACTGAACGGACGCAAGACCGATATCCCCTCCGCCCTGGTTAAAGAAAGCGATACTATCAGCTGGCGAGAAGGCAGCCAGAAGACGGAATATTATAAACAGCTGGCCCAGGAAATAGAATCAAAAACCGTCCTGAACTGGCTAAGCCTGGACAGACAGAACATGGTCGGGCAGGTGCTGTCCCTGCCCACGCCCGAGGAAATCGATGCCAGGTTCGACGGCAAGGCGGTTATCGAATACTACTCGCGGTAGTATAGCTTATAAGGAGGTAATTCATTGGCTGGACTATTAGTCCCAAAAATTGAATGTACCGAACAAGCGGAAAATTACGGGAGGTTCGTCGCCGAACCTCTGGAGAAGGGGTTCGGTATAACTCTGGGCAACTCCTTGCGCCGCGTGTTGCTCGGCTATCTTCCCGGAGCAGCCGCAACTCAAGTAAGAATCGAAGGAGTCCAGCATGAGTTCACGGTTATCCCCAACGCCAAAGAAGATGTCATGGAGTTTCTCCTCAACGTTAAAGAATTAAGGCTGAAACCCCTCTCCGACCGTAGCGGTACGCTGATACTGGAACACGAAGGTGAAGGCCGCATTTGCGCGTCCGATATCAAACCATCGGCCGATTTCGAGATTATTAACCCGGAGCTATGTCTGGTGACCATTAACGAACCCGACAACAAACTCCACGTAGAGTTCGACGTAGAACTGGGGACGGGCTTCAGAATCGCCGAATCTGCCGATAACACACCAGTAGGGACCATCCCTGTCGATGCCATTTTCACACCGATACGCAAGGTCAACTTTACTGTCGAGCCGGCTCATCTCGGCCGTGAGACCAGCCGCGAGCGGTTGTGCCTGGATATCTGGACGGACGGAACAACCTCGCCGATAGACGCCGTCAGCCACGCCGCCAGTCTTTTAATAGAAGAACTCACACCCTTCGTCGAATACGTTAAAATTTCCCAGATGAAGGCGGAAGAGCGGCTTATACGCATGTCCATCCCCGATGAGAAATACAATATGCCCGTAGAGCAGCTTGACCTCTCGGTACGCACCATGAACTGCTTGAGACGTAGCAACATTACCACCGTCGGTGAGCTTATCGGCAAGGGAACCAAGGAGTTGCTCAAGCTGCGGAATTTCGGGCAGAAATCCTACCAGGAAATAGAGGACCGCCTCTCCTCGATAGGTCTATCGCTAAATCCCAAAGTTGAAACCGATGATGGAGAGGCAGAAATCGAAGAAGTAGAAGAAGAAAGTCAGCCCAAGGCCAAGGCTAGAGGCAAGGCAGCCAAAGCCGCCGAGGTTGAAGACGCCGGTGATACCGCCGAAGATGAAAAACCCATTATAGAAGATTCTGAACACGGAGAGCCCCAGATATGAGACATAAGATAGCTGGCAGACATTTAAGCAGGCCTTCCGGTCATCGGCGGGCGCTGTACCGCAACCTGGTCACGGACCTGCTGAAACGTGAGAAAATTGTCACCACCGAGGCCAAGGCCAAGGAAGTGCGAGGCATGGCCGAGAAGATGATTACCCTGGGCAAGAGGAGCGGACTTCAATCCTATCGCCAGGCGATTTCATTTATCACGGATAAAAAGGTGACCGAGAAGATATTTACCGAGTTGGGACCGCGGTATAAAGAACGACCCGGCGGTTACACCCGCCTTACCAAGCTGGAACCGAGACTGGGCGACGGCGCTCCCATGGTGCAATTGGAGCTGGTCAAGTAACGATGTATGGTCGTACTGATTGTGGAATATGACGGCACCAACTACCACGGCTCACAATGGCAGGCCAACGCACCGACGATACAGGGAGAGATAGAGAAAGCATTGAAAAAGCTTACCGGAGAAAATATTAGGATTAAGGCAGCCAGCCGCACCGATGCCGGCGTACATGCCAGAGGACAGGTAGTCGGCTTCAGTACGGACTCGGCTTTGCCTTTGAATTCCTTTATCGATGGCCTGAATCACTATCTGCCGCGGGATATAGCGGTGAAAGAAGCACGCCGATTGGATGACTCTTTCGATGTCAGGCGCGGCGCTGTCAGTCGGGAGTATAAATACTACATATTGAACAGCCCGACACGCTCGCCGATGCGGCAGGGCTTTTCCTGCCGGGTCGAAGGCGACCCGGATATCGGGGCGATGAACCGGGCATGTCAGGCCCTCGTCGGCAGGCACGACTTCGCTTCCTTTGTTTCCAGCGCCGAGACCGCCCGCAGAAAGAGAACAGTAAGGGAAGTATTTAAAGCGGAAATAACACGGGACGGGGATATGATTATTCTGGACATGGCAGCCAATTCATTCCTGCCCCACCAGGTACGAAATACTGTCGGCTCGCTGATAAAAGTCGGCCAGGGTAAAACGACGGTTGACGCATTTTATCAAATGGTCGAAGCGAAGACTCCCGGCCTGGCCGGGCCGACCGCTCCAGCCGACGGACTGTGCCTGATGCGGGTGAACTATCCGGGTCCCTTTGAGGGAGACGCACGATGAAAACCTACACTGCCAAACCGGCTGATGTTAAAAGAGAATGGCATGTGATTGACGCCGCCGATAAGACCATGGGCAGGCTATCGACACAGGTAGCCCGCCTGCTGATGGGTAAACACCGGCCCACATACACTCCCAGCCAGGACACGGGCGACTTTGTCGTCATTATCAACGCCGACAAGGTACGCGTCACCGGCAAGAAAGCCCAGCAAAAGATGTATTACCGCCACTCGGGGTATCCCGGGGGGTTCAAGAGCATCAGCCTGGAGAAAATGATGCAGCAGCACCCGACACGCGCTCTTGAGCATGCCGTCAAAGGGATGCTACCCCACACGCGGCTGGGCGCACGCATGATAAAGAGGCTGCGGGTCTATGCTGGCGCGGAGCATCCGCACGCGTCGCAAATTGAGAATGCTGTGAA
This sequence comes from Dehalococcoidales bacterium, assembly GCA_034430575.1. Classification (GTDB taxonomy): domain Bacteria; phylum Chloroflexota; class Dehalococcoidia; order Dehalococcoidales; family RBG-16-60-22; genus JAFGPF01. The sequence goes on along the minus strand of DAOUDZ010000089.1, from coordinate 885 downwards.
TAAGGAAGCATAGTAAGCATGAGTAAACAGAGTTATTTTTACGGGACAGGCCGCAGGAAGACGTCGATAGCGCAGGTAAAGCTGACGGCGGGGAACGGAGCCATTATCGTAAACGGCACACCGTACGAGGAACGGTTCCCTTCTCTGGAGCACCAGCGCACTATAATCCAGCCGCTTATCGCCACCGAAAGCACCGACAAGTATAATGCGGTCATCAAGGTGGAAGGCGGCGGCGTTACCGGCCAGAGCGGCGCCATCTCTCATGGTATCTCCCGCGCCCTGCTGCGCGCCGACGAACGGTTCAAGCCGATTCTGCGCCAGAACGGCCTCCTGACGCGTGACGCCCGGGCCAAAGAGCGGAAGAAACCCGGCCTCAAGAGGGCCCGCAAGGCGCCTCAGTACACGAAGAGATAGAAATTTACAGGAAAAGAAGGATTACGGACTGGAAGCGTGGTTCGTCCATGCTTCCAGTTGTTTTTCCCCTACCCTTTCGCCAGCTGGTCCTTCAGGTAGCTGATGACCTCTACCGGGGAGGGGTCGACTCCATAGAGGATGGCCAGGTAGTAGCTGGTAAAGTCGCCCGTCATTACAAGGCTCATCATCTGGCTCAAGGCGCTCCTGCCCTCGCCGTCCACGAACTCATAAGCCACCCCGGCGCGTTTGAGAAGCTCGCAGGTGACATCGTAGCGGAGTTTGACGCGCTCGTTAAACAGGGGCGACCGCAGCAGGATGACCCTGATTTTCTGCGCTACTTCCGGCGGGAACGGATAGCCCACCGTAGCATTGTGGTTAAGCTCCGGGAATACCTCAAAAAACCCCCAGGCCTTGCCATTCTCGTTAATCTGGGTCTTCCAGCGGTGCGCCGCCTCGGCGGCAATACCGGCG
>DAOUDZ010000088.1:0-19356 GCA_034430575.1 Dehalococcoidales bacterium | reverse complement strand
ACTACCGATACATCCTCGTCAAGCACCACCAGTTCGATTTTGACCTTGGGCAGCAGGTCCACCCGGTATTCCCCGGCGCGCCACTGTAGTGGAATCCCCTTTTGCTTGCCGCGTCCGCTGACCTCGCTGACGGTCATGCCGAAATAACTATTCTCTTCAAGGGACTCCTTGACGGCGTTCAGCTTTTCTTCCCGGATAATAGCTTCTATCTTCTTCATCGGAGCAGACCTCCGTAGGCTCTTTCGCCATGCTGCGAGAGGTCGAGACCAACCGTTTCCTCTTTCTGTCCAACTCTCAGACCAATAGTGACATCGATTAATTTACCCAGAATCCAGGTGGCAGTAAAGGCAAAGGCGGCAACAGTTATAATACTGATAAGCTGTATCAACAACTGGCTGGCATTACCCTCAAATAAGCCGGGCGTTCCGGAAACTGCCGAACTGGCGAAGATGCCGGTGGCCAGGGCGCCCCAGATGCCGCCCATGCCGTGAACGGCGAACACATCCAGGGAATCGTCAAAGTGCAGTTTTTCCTTCATGAATACTACGCTGTAGTAGCAGACCACGGCGGCGATGATGCCGATGGGTATAGCGGTAATCGGCGGTACGAATCCTGCCGCCGGGGTTATGGCCACCAGACCGGCCACGGCCCCGGTAACCGTTCCCAGCAAACTGGGGCGGCGGTGTATCCAGCTGATTACCATCCAGGTAAAACCGGCGGCTGCCGCCGACAGGTTGGTGGCGACAAAGGCACTGGCCGCCAGGCCGTCAGAAGCAAGGGCGCTGCCGGCATTGAACCCGAACCAGCCGAACCAGAGCAGGCCGGCGCCGAGCGCCACCAGCGGGATATTATTCGGCTCCATGACATCGGTGGGGAAGCCTCTGCGTCTGCCCAGCACTAAAACCAGGGCCATCGCCGAGATACCGGCATTGATGTGTACCACGGCTCCGCCGGCGAAGTCGAGAGCGCCGATTCCACCGAGCCAGCCGCCGCCCCATACCCAGTGGCATACGGGCGCATAGACAACCGTCATCCACAGGGCCGAGAAAATCATAAGGGCGCTGAACTTGATTCTTTCCACAACGGCACCCGTAATCAGGGCTACGGTAATGATGGCGAACATCCCCTGAAATACCATAAAGGCCAGGTGGGGTACGGTGGACGCATATACGGCGGATGGCCCCATCCCCACATTGATAAGCCCGAAGAAGTTTAACCCGCCGATGAAACTACCTATATCGTCGCCGAAGCTCAGGCTGTATCCCCAGAGCGCCCAGATAATACCGATAAGGCCCATGACGGCGAAGCTCATCATGATGGTGGAAAGCAGATTTTTCCGCCGGGCCATACCGCCGTAGAAAAGGGCCAGGCCGGGAGTCATCAGCAAAACAAGCGCCGACGAAATCAGTATCCAGGCAGTATCACCAGTATCGACAGACATCCCAGACCTCCTGTAAGTCCAGATGTCTTCATTTTAGCGGGCTAATGTTACGAAGATATTACGGGTGGGTTAAATCTGTGTTGCACGCCGGGGATTGGCTACGAATTTTTGATGAAACGGTAGCCGATGTTGCGTACCGTCTCGATATAGGTATGGCTGGCGTCCTCGATTTTACTGCGCAGGCGGCGCACGTGAACATCCACGGTGCGGTCGCCTCCGTAATAGTCGTAGCCCCAGATATTATCCAGCAGAGCTTCGCGAGTATATACACGCCCGGGATTACCTGCCATTAGCTTGAGCAGCTCATACTCCTTGAACGTCAGCTCGACTATTTCGCCTTCTATCGTTACCTCGCAGGTGACGAGGTCTATCGTCAGGCCGTCACGTTTTATTCGTTTTTTGCCCTCTTCATTTTCGGTTCTCTTGAGGAGCCTGTTTATCCTTAAAATCAGCTCTCTGGAATCGTAAGGACCGGCTACAAAGTCATCGACATTGAGGAGGTGGTTGATGTTATCAGGAATTTCTCCCGGGAGGAGGGCTATCACCGGGATTTTTTCCGACCTTATTACCTTTCTGGTAAGTTCCCATATTTCGGGGGCGGGTGAGTGTTCGTCCATTTCAAACAGGAGTATATCCGGTTTATTGCTGGCTACGGCATCGCTAACTCCGTTACTATCGGAGGTGAAGGAGCACTTAAGGTCATGATGGGCCAGGTTCTTGCGGAGCTTTGATTTGGTTTCATCGTCCCGCGTTACTATTAAAACGCGTGTCATAACTGCACCCCATTACCGCTAATAGGCGTAGAGCCTTCCGTAGGGTCGGAGCTCGCGCGGGAACAGTTTTATAAATTTGTGCGCCAGTATATCATCCGCATCACAATCGAAATGCCCGGCAAACTCGCTGATATACCTGCGGAGCGCTTTGCGGTCGTTTTCTTCGAGGTCGGTAACACCCACTTCCTTACCCAGCTGGTATTCCTCGACGTTTCCCCGTACGTATATGACGCCGCCGTGCATGCCGGTACCGATGAACCTGGCCTTGTGATTTTTCCCTTCGCCGAGGTTCAGGCCGAGGAGGACCAGGATGCCTCCCGCCATGTACTCGCCGAAGAAGTCCTGGGCGGTGCCGCCGATGACAACTACCGGCTTCTTGTCCTTGTATTCCTTCATATGGATACCGGCGCGGTAGCCGACATCTTCACGAATGAATATATTACCGCCCCTGGCCGATAGACCGACTGTATCACCGGCGTGTCCATGAACGATTATCTCTCCTTCGTTCATGGTATTACCGCAGCCGTCCTGAGCGTTGCCGTGGACGATAATCCTCGGTCCGTTCATGAAGGCTCCGAGGTCGTTGCCCGGCGTGCCGAAAACCTCAATCTCTACCGGCTTGTCCAGGTCGGTGCCGATGTATCTTTGACCGTGAACATTACGCAGCTCGATTTTACGGTTACCGTTGGCGACAATGTTCCTGAGCCGGGTATTGAGCTCCCGGTAATAAACGCCGCTGGCGTCAATGTTAACAGTGGACTTACTGGTATCTTTCATACTAGCTTCCTGCCATTTTTACGCCCAGAATTTCGAGCTCGGTATCGGTCAGACCGATGCCTCTAAGGTGCAGGCGGTTCCCCCGCAGGCTCTCCAGAGCGTTAACGCCGAGTCCGCCGAGGATGTCTTTAAGCTCTAGGCTCCAGCCGCGGAGCAGGTTGGCCGCCCGGCGGGCGCCGATTTCCGGGTTGATTCTCTTGGTCAGGCGCAGGTCGGTGGTGCAGATACCCCAGGCGCACTTGCCGGTGTGGCACTGCTGGCAGACATGGCAGCCCAGCGCGATGAGGGCAGCCGTCCCGATGTACACGGCATCGGCCCCGAGGGCAATTGCCTTGGCCACGTCGCCGCTGTTTCTGATGCCGCCCGAGACCACGATGGAGGCCTGATTGCGTATGCCTTCCTGCCTCAATCGACTGTCCACCGAGGCCAGGGCCAGTTCAATGGGAATACCCACGTTATCGCGGATAACCTTGGGTGCGGCGCCGGTAGCGCCACGCAGTCCGTCGAGGACGACGATATCGGCGCCGCCTCTGACGATACCGCTGGCGATAGCGGCGGAATTGTGGACGGCGGCAATCTTTACCGATATCGGCTTGGTATAGTTAGTCGCCTCTTTCAGGGCGTAGATAAGCTGCGCCAGGTCCTCGATAGAGTAGATATCGTGCTGCGGCGCCGGTGAGATGGCATCGGTACCTTCGGGAATCATCCGCGTGAGCGATACATCCGCGCTTACTTTCTCTCCGGGCAGGTGTCCGCCGATGCCCGGCTTGGCCCCCTGGCCTATCTTTATTTCAACTACTCTGGCCGCATCGAGGTAATCGGCATGAACGCCGAAACGCCCCGATGCCACCTGAACGATAGTATTGTCCCCGTATTTATACAGGCTGGGGTGAAGTCCTCCCTCGCCGGTGTTCCACAGCGTGCCCATCTCGGTGGCCGCCCGGGCGAGGGACTCGTGTACGTTGATGCTTACCGCCCCGTAGGACATGGCGGCGAACATGACCGGCACCTCCAGCTTGACCAGCGGCGATAGCTGCGTTTTTAAATCGAACGAGTCCGGTTCGACTTCCAGTTTATCGGGTTTACTACCCAGATAAGTGGCCAGCTCCATCGGCTCGCGCAGGGGGTCGATGGAGGGATTGGTCACCTGGCTGGCATTAAGCAACAGATGGTCCCAGTAAATGCGATGGCTTTTATCATCGCCCATGCCGGTCAACAGCACGCCCCCGGTCTCTGCCTGCTTGTTGATGTCCTCGATAATTTCGGGACGCCAGTTCTGGTTACCGCGGTAGTCCAGCGGGGTATAGCTGACGGTCAATGCATTGGTAGGGCAGAAGAGCACGCAGCGCTGGCAGCCGACACAGTTCTCTTCGAGGCTTCTTACCTCGTCGTCTTCTTCGTCGTAATAGTTCGCGCCGAAGCTGCACTGGTTAACGCAGACCTGGCACTGGATACACCGGTCTTTATCTCTGATTATCTTAAATTTTGGTGCGTTATAAGTCTTCATTGTATTATACCGACTTTCCGGCCGATATCTTCTCCGCGCCGGCGATATCCTGTGGACGCGGCCCTTCTTGCAGCCTGCCGATGACCGGCTCGCCGCCCATGGGAATCCAGGCCTTGTCCAGGTCGGGGCATATCAGGCGTATGGCTGATTCCTCGGATGAAAGATACAGCATATCGCCCTTCTCTCCGACGGTCAGCGGCCGCAGCCTGATACGGTCGGTCAGTCCTATCATTTCCCCGTGATGGGCGATAATTACGGCGAAGGGGCCGTTCAGGAGCAGACTACCGTATACCTGGCGTAATGCCCTCGCGAGTTTCTGCTCTTTCGCCGGCATACGTTCGATTTCATCCCAGAAGGGGGCCGCCAGCACTTTGGTGGTTATTTCCAGCGGCAGGTTGTGTTTACGCATGAGAAGGTCGACCGCATAGGCGATAACCTCGGTGTCGGTCTGCATGGTGCACTGGTAGCCGTACTGCTCCAGGAAACGGCGGTTTATCCCGTAGGACGAAATTTCGCCGTTATGGATTACCGTCCAGTCCAGAATTGAAAACGGGTGCGCCCCTCCCCACCAGGCCGCGGTATTGGTCGGGAATCTGCCGTGCGCCGTCCAGAGATAGCCCTGATACTCTTCAAGTCGGAAATACTCGGCCAGCTCTTCGGGGTAGCCCACGCCTTTAAAGACGGCCATGTTCTTGCCGCTGGAAAAGACGAAACTGTCGTTGTCGCCGGTATTGATAGCCATTACCTTCTCTACGATGTAATCGTCCACGGTAAGGTTCTCCGGCAGATTTTGCGGCACGTCGAGGAAGTAGCGCCATACCAGCGGAGTATTCTTTATCGCCGGCGTTGGTCGGGTGGGTACTTCTTCCTCGCTGATAACGGTAAAATGTTTACGCAGGAACTCTTCCGTCTGCTGTTTATCTTCATTATCGAGAAACATTATATGGAAGGCATAGAGGTCGGCGTGTTCGGGGTAAAGGCCGTAGACCGCAAAGCCGCCGCCCAATCCGTTGCCGCGGTCGTGCATATTGGTGATTGCTTTAATGACGCTTTCCCCGGAGAACCTCTTGCCTGACGTGTCCATGGCGCCGAATATCGCACAGGCGTCGATTACCTTATCATCGTTATACGTGTTATTTACCTGTCTCAAATCTCTCATGTCGGTTCCTTTCGGGAATAAGTGCTAGTCCCCGATGACCAACTCCTCCGGTTTTTCGATAGAGGTTATCACCGTAACCCCCCTCGGAGGCGTACTATCCAGCCGGTCTTTCCAGATTGATTTTGGCAGTGAAGCCAGCCCGAAATCATCGGCGACGAGGGCTTCTTTAAACTTGCTGACATTGACTCCATCTTTCATCAGGTTATAGACGATGCCCGATTTCTCAATATCGCCGGCGAAGACCATCCCGGACAGTTTGCCTTTTTTAATTATTACTTTCTTATAAATTCCATCGTATCTGTTGATGAGAGTTTCGTAGCTATCATCGGGCGGTGTCACCAGCCCGGCCGAGGCAATATACACACCGAAGTATTTCAATGCGTTCATGGCGGTTCCACCCGGGTATTCCGCCGATTTCCCTGCCATGTTCAGGCCAGCAGTCCTGCCCCCTTCGTAAGCGTTCGGCCAGATAGGGGTGAGCCGGTTTACTCCGTAGACGAAATCGAAAGCCTCGGCGGCATCGCCGCAGGCATAAATATCCGGGGCGGACGTTTCCATGCGGCGGTCAACGATTATGCCGCGGTTTACATTAATGCCGCTTTCAGCGACCGCGTCCAGGCGGGGTCGCACGCCGATAGCGATGATAGCCATCTGGCAGGGCAGGACGCGTCCGTCGTCGAGAGAAACGCCGCTGACCTCGCCGGGCAGGTGGCTGTTGATTTTAACGGCGGTATATCCGGTGATAATGTCGGTGCCGGCGCGGGTTAAAGCCTGCGCCTCAAAGAGGGACGCTTCTTCGTCGAGAATAGTATTAAGGACCCAATCCTTCATCTCGACGATGGTAACCTCTACGTTTCGTTTTACCAGGGCTTCCGTAACGCTGACGCCTATCAATCCTCCGCCGATGACCACCGTTTTTACTCCGTCGTGGTGGCGGTTCAGGAAATCGTCGATAGCTTTGGCGTCGTCAAGCCTGTTGAAGGTAAAAACGCCTTTTAACCGGTTGCCTTCTATCTCCGGGAAAATAGGCGTGCCGCCGGTGGCCAGCACCAGTTTCTGCCAGGCTAGCGTTGTCCCGCCATCCAGCTTGACCGTGTGTTTATCCGGGTCTATCTGAACGACCTTCTCGTCGAGGAGAATTGTTATCCTGTTCTTCTCATAGAAATCAGGATGGCGGTAAGCCATTTTCTCGACGGGGCAGGGGCGGGCCAGATAATCGGAGATAAGCGGCCTCGAATAAGCCGGATAGGGCTCATCGGAAACGATGGTGATGGGCCCGGTCTTATCTACCTCGCGGATAGCCTCGGCGGCGCCGATACCGCCGGCCGAGTTGCCGATAATCAGGTATTTTATTTTCTTCATTGCTGCCATTATATTATCACCTGATTGGTCTTAAGGCTCTCATCCGGCACTTCCGCATACGAAAGCGCCTCGTTGGGGCAGTTGGCGACGCATACCGGTATTTCCTCATCCTGGCAGAGGTCGCACTTGACCATCTTCTTCTGCGATGGGTCCAGCTTGGGAACGCCCAGCGGGCAGGCCAGCGAACAAGTGCCGCAGCCGATACAGCGCTCTTCGTCCACGTTAACCAGCGACGTCGCCGGGTCGCGGGATAGAGCGCCGGTCAGGCATGCCCGGATACAGGGTGCGTCATCGCAGTGCTGGCAGCGTACCGAGAGGGACACGATTCCGCTTTCATCCATCCGTATCCTCGATAGGGGCCGGGGCGTTTCTTTTTTATAGGCTTTGACCAGGTCTTTCGACTTTGAGTGTTTTAGTCGGCAATAGACCTCACAGAGGCCGCAGCCGATACAGACCTGCTCGTTTATGTATACTTTTTTCATACCGTATCCCGTAAATACTTAAATGCGGCAAACGGTTGCCGTATGCCGCTTTCCACATATTAACACGTTCAGTATGCTTTGTCAATGCCTTTTCACGAAGGTATCGTTTCTCATGATATACAGGATAGTCATGAATTATTATAAAACCACAACCGACTAAAAGCAAACTGGTACCTTCTTGAAGTTATTGAAATATGTCACCGGGAGTGATAAGTTTAAGACGAGATGAAAAAGTTTTTTAGCCTTATAGCTTTAACGCTGCTTCTTACATTAGTGATGTTTCCCGCCTGCCGGTCCGGTGTTAACGGAGAGCATACGCCGGTACCGGTTAAGGAAGTGTTTCCATCTTTAACCGGGCCGCAGGCCCCCGACGATATCATGCCGGTGCCCGGCGGTGGGCCGGCCTACATAGCCAATGTCCACCAGCAGGGAGAAGAGAATCCCTGGCCGCCGATAGAAATAGTAGAGGTGTCTCTGGGCAGCGGCTCAAACGAGGCTCATGTCTACTACCGGAACGATATCGAAACGCGAGCCGGGGAGACCAGAAATAACGTTATCAAGGTAATTATACCGGGTAAAGAAGTTAAAACCCTGAGCATGTACGCGGATAATGTTCCCGATGGTATCACGCTCATCGATGGTATGCAGTGGAGCGGCCACAGCTCGAGGGCTTCCGTGCTGGTGATTGAAATATCACCTGATGCCACCCCCGGACAGTATCATCTGGAAATAGGACTCGAAATCAACGGCAGGGATTACGGTGAAATACCCTGCAAGATTGACGTGGTCGATTCGGGAGAAACGGATTACTCCGGCCTGGGCCTCACGGAAGAGGAAATAAGGGTGCTGGAGGAGAGGGGCGGTGCCAACGTGGACTCGGCGGAAGTAGCCTCTAAAATCGCCGGATTTAAAATTGCCGTACCGTCCTACCTGCCGGAGGGTTTCAGTTCGGGTAAATATATGGTGCAGCTATCCGGCGGTCGTTTACCGGAAGAGTTGAAACCTAAATTCAATAACACCCAGGTGCACCAGGTTTTCACGTGGCAGGAAGACCATGAAGTCATGATTTACCTGATACACGCGGTGCATAAATCCGGTTTAGGGGGTGGTGAGCCTGCCGAGATATGCGGGCACCCGGGCGAGAAGTCATTTACTGAGGCCGACCCCAAAAACGGGCGACCTTACGCCGCTCTTTCATTCGCCTGGGGAGCCGACGGCAGATACTATATACTCACCAGTACACTCGGCGGTCCCCTTGACGAAGCAACCCTGGAAAAGATAGCCTGCTCGTTAAGAGTTGATTGAATTAGTTTTATTTGCGGGATAAAAATTCCCATCGTCAGAACCGTAATACCCTTGTTAACAGGGTATTATTGCCTTAGTTTACGATTGTTACGGAATGTTTAGACGCTTCTCGACTACGTTTATGATTTGTTTATCATATCGGCATTATTATTGATACATCGGAGAGGTGCGTTATGAAGAGGATAATAGTAAGGCGGGTTAGAACCGCCAGGCCGAAAGCCAATACTGCCGCCAGACCGCAAAGCGGGACGAGAGTCATTGATAACGAAGTTATCAAGAGATTCAATCCCACCATGCTGGACCTCGGCGATATCAGTGCTCCCTGCCAGGAAAAAGAAGCGGTAGCCGCCGTGTTTGACCTCACCGGCTTTACGACTTTCTGCAACCAGGTGGACTCGTACCTGGCCATTCCCAGGTTTCTCAACGATTTCCTGGAGTGGTTTTTCAAAAGGGTCAGAGAGGGTCTGACGGAGGCAAATTATGGTAATCGCAGTATGCTTACGGCAGAACTTCCCATCATGGTGAAATTTTTAGGTGACGGCCTTTTACTGCTCTGGAATGCCCGCCGGATGACAGAAGGTCAAATTTGCAGGGTAACAGCTGCTCTTTATCAGATTTGCCGTGCCTACAGGCAGGAATTTTATCCCCAGATGAGCATGGCCGTGAATAAACCACCCAGGGTTCTCCGGTGCGGTGTGGCCCGGGGCAAAATCTTCAGCGTGGGTAACGGGAATGATTATGTGGGTCATTGTATTAATAATGCTTCTAGGTTATCAAAAGTAGGCTCTTTATCCTTTTGCTTTCCTCACCGCGGTTTTCAGGTCCGCGAACATATGCCTGTTGAATACCTCCGGCTCTTCGCGCCCAAGTATGTTTCTATTCGCGGCGTGGGCGAAAACGAGCTGGTCTGGGTGGTAAAAGATGAATTTGAAAGGTTGCCGGAAAAAAGCAAGGGAATGTTTCGTAATCTTGAACCTGTAATGGCGTCAGCCTAGTGCTGATATCTGGTTCTGAAACGAGGAAACGATAAATGGTATCTAGCCCGGAAAAAACAGCCTTATCCGGCCGCGTGGAGCAGGAAAATAAAGCGAGGCTGGAACTCATCTATGAGGTAAGTAAGAAGGTCGGGTCGGTTCCACGCATGAAGCAAATGCTGGAACAGGTTATAGAAATGACCCAGAAGACTCTTGATGCCTCCGCAGCCTCTATTCTTTTATTCAGAGACAACGACCAGGAATTATACTTCGAGGTTGTGTCGGGGCCGGTGGGTAAAAATCTGCGGCAGGTGAAATTAGACACCCAGTACGGTATCGCCGGACAGGTCGCCCGCACCGGCAAACCGTTAATTGTCAATGACGTCAGCCGGAGCGAGAACTTTCACAAAATGATTGATGAGACCACCGGCTTTACTACGAAGTCGCTCGTCTGTGCACCGCTGGCGGTACATCGTAAAATCCTGGGTGTGATTGAAGTACTGAACAAGCTGGATGGGAGCGAATTCGAAGAGCAGGACCTTGAAGCCGTTATATCGGTCGCGAATACAGCGGCTATGGCGATTGAAAATACCAAGATGCACCAGACGGTGCTGGATGCCTATAAAAGTACTATCAAAACCTTGGCGGCATCTATAGACACTAAAGACCCGTATACCCGCGGGCATTCCCAGCGGGTGATGGAATACACGTTACTGGCAGGCGCTTACCTTTCTTTTTCCTCCGAGGAAATGGAAACCCTGGAATACGCGGCTGTTCTCCATGACATCGGTAAAATCTCCATTGACTCCACAATACTTAACAAACCCGGCTCTCTGTCGAAATCGGAGTGGAATATAATACGTGAGCACCCTGTTATCGGTGCCAACTTATTGAAAGGAATACCTTTCCTGGAAAAGGCGAGCGAGCTGGTACTCTGTCATCATGAAAAGTTCAACGGTGAAGGCTATCCCAGCGGACTTAGTGGTGAGGCGATTCCGCTGGGAGCTCGCGTAATAGCCGTCGCTGATGCTTTTGATACCATGACCACCGACCGTTCGTATCACGCGGCTCTGACTGTCGAAAGCGCCGTTAAGGAATTGAATGATTATGCGGGCAGGCAGTTCTGCCCCGTTGCCGTAAAAGCTTTTATAACCGGACTCCATCTGAATAACGCTAAATAATCACCTTATTATTGAACGTTGACGGTCATAACCTTATCCCCGCATTAACCCGTGCGAGAATTCATCATCTTGCCGCAGCCTGCTGGGGTGTACGCCTGTATAATCCGAGAGAGCGTGCCGGATATTAAGATATTACGGCAGGGCTAGTTAGGAATTCGGAGCGTTATAGTGGTGCCGGTGCCCTTTTCCGATTGCACTACTAAGGTGCCCCCGATTAAGCGGGCTCTTTCCCGCATTCCGATGATGCCGAGTTTCCCGGACTGGGCAAGGTCGCTTGTTCTCTCGGGGACGTTAAAACCCTGCCCGTTGTCGCTTACAATTAGCGTCAGCGCATCGGTACCGAAGTCCAGACTCATCTCGACGGAAGAAGCCTGTGAGTGCCTCCTGATATTGCTCAATAGTTCCTGGGCGATGCGGAAAACAGTTAGCTCTATTTCCGGGGTAAGCCGGCGACGGCTTCCTGTAATATCTACCTTTGTAGCTGTGCCGTATCCCTTCTCCAGGTCGGCAATAAGCCACTCCAGCGCCGGGACCAGACCAAGGTCATCCAGTATAGATGGTCTTAGGTCCTGACTGAAACGGCGTACGCCGTCGAGGGCGGAATCAGACATCTCGTGCAGCTTTTTCAGTTGCTTAATTACGGGTTTCGTCAGCTCTCTTTTTCCCGTGGTGAGAGAGTCGAGTCCACGCGAAAGCGTGGCCAGAATCTGGGCGGTGTCATCATGAAGCTCCCGGGAGATGCGTAATCTTTCGTCTTCCTGTGCCCTGGTTACCTGTTTGATGTAGTACTCCATGTTCTGGCGCAATTGTTTCTCCTCGGTCATATCCTGGGCTATTACCTGCAGGCCGATTATCTGGTTTCTCCGGAGCAGGGGGCTGCTCCGGAGTTCGACATACGCCTCTGTGCCGTTTTTCCCGTTTAAGCGGGCTTCCGTAATGCCTCCCGCCGGCACACGCCCCAGTTTTTCTGAAAACAGCTGTTTTAGCTTTTCCTTGCTTTCTCCGGAAAAGTGGTCATAGACCGCGGTGGTTGCCATCTCCTTCAATGTGTAGCCGGTTAGCTGCTCGCAGGCGCGATTGACCGAGATAATGCGGCCTGTTGTGGAGCAGACGAAAATCGCATCGCTTGAATTTTCAAAGAGACCGCGGTAGCGCTCCTCGGATATACGCAGCTGTTGCGCCGTAACCTGCTGCTGCTGGTAGAGGTGGGCGTTCTCCACAGCCACGCCTATCTGGTTGCCCATGGCCGTAAGCAGCTCTAACTCCTCCGGTTGAAACTGCCGGTAGCTCCGCATGGCGATGCATATGGTACCGTTTACCTTCCCTTTCGAGCTTATCGGTACGATAAGCGTGGAGCGTAGTTTGAACTTGCTGACCACTTCCCGGGTAAGCCGCGAATCTTGAGAAGCATCCTCGACGAATAACGGTTGACCTGACTGGGCTACCCGCCCGTTGAAACCCTCCCCCAGTTTGATTCTATCCACCCCCCGGGAGAGTTCTTCCGAGGAACCGCGTTGAGCCGCCAAGGTAAGTTCGCCGCTTTTTTCATCGAGGAGGAATACCCAGGCTACGTCAATCTGCATGACATCCATAACGTTATCTATGGCATTGCTTAATACCGTGCTTAATTCCAGCGATTCCGAGACGGTGCTTGATATCCGGTTAATAGCTGCCAGCCTTTTTTCGTCTTCTTTGGTAACTTCAACGCTTGCCTGGAGCTCTTCCCTGATTTTTCCCAGCTGGTCAAGTGCCCTTTGCTGACGGTGAATCAACCAGGTTACCAGTAGGCTGATGAAAAGGAAGGCGATAGTCTCGGTTACGGCCTCCGGTACCAGCGAGGAGTAGAATATAGCGCGCGGCATGAGTGCCAGGCTGATTAATATCGCTGTTATTACCCCGCCCCGCCAGCGGAAGACGAAGGCGGCGTAAGCTACCGGTATTATTGAAAGGATACGGTAAGTTGAATACCGGGCGAGTTGAAAGGGCGCCCCGGGCAGCAATGTCTGAAGCCACGGAATACGTTCGGCATAGTAGATAAGGGCACCGCAGGACATGATAGCTAGGATAATCCAGAAATGTGGAACCCTGTAAAAATTCTTCACCAGCGTGGTCCTATCGTTTTTTGGTACTATGCTAAATCGTCCAGGCCTACCCAGCCTTTCCTCAATGCCTGCAGGACGGCTTCTGTCCTCGAGCCCACATCTATCTTGCGGAAGATATTGGCCAGGTGGGCCTGCACCGTGCGCCGGCTCAAGAAAAGCTGCGCGGCGATGTCCTGGTTGCTCATACCTTTGGCGGCCAGCTTCAGTATCTCCATTTCCCGCTCGCTAAGCTCGGTCGCCTGTGCCGGCTCCTCTGCCTGTCTGCCGGACTCCCCCAGGCGGCTGAATACCTTCTGGGCAATAGCAGGATGGAGTACGGCTTCGCCGGCATGTACGGAACGTATGGCGTTAACCAGGTCGCTGCCGCTGACATTCTTCAGGAGGTATCCGGCGGCCCCCGCCTCCAGCAAAGCCACGATGTACTGGTCGTTATCATAGGCGGTTAATACCAGTATGGCTGTGACCGGGTTATCGGCTTTAATCTGTCGGGTCGCCTCGATGCCGTTGACCTTGGGCATGGCTATGTCCATGAGGACTAGATGGGGGTGTAGCTCCTTTACCAGTTTAACGGTCTCTTCACCATCGCTGGCTTCACCGACGACCTCCATATCTTTCTCATGGTCGATAAGGCTATGCGTTCCCTCGCGGAAGAGGGCGTGGTCATCGGCGATTAATACTCTAATTTTGTTCATTTGGGTGCTTCATTAATAGCAATACCATTACTTATTCTCATTATAGTCTGCCATGGGGAATAGTTCAAAGGTGGGTGCTGGCATGTATCAATATGTACAAATTGCTTAGTAGGGAAATAGGCCATGATGACAGGCTAGATTAGGCCAGATGCTGGATGGAATTGGCTTATTTCAGTGATATCCTGAAAATTGAGGGACCTGAAGGAGGCGATGCATATGGAGAGCGAGCGGGACGATAATTCCATCAACATCTCGACAGTGCTTGATGAACTGGAAAAAGACCTTTCCCCTCATCCGATTGAGGTTGAGGAAGAGAAGACTGCCTCCGGCAAAGAGGCCATCCTTCAGATACTGGGTCGGGCTGCGGATGACCACAAGTTCTTGGCCCGGCTGGCCGAAAACCCGGTCAGGGTGCTGAAAGAGTACGACCTGACTTCGGAGGAAAAAGCGGCTCTGGCGTCGGGTGATTTACGCCGGATAGAATCATGGGTCGGCAAACTGGACAAGCGATTAAGCACTTGGATATGGTGCCGTCTTCAACAGGAAAAGTGGTAAGTAAAGCGAGGTCTGGAATGAGTATAGCTGATGTAAAGCAGGAAGCCGGGACAGTAACCGAACAAGACGAAAGTAATGTAGCGGCTCAAGTAGATAAGGTGCTGGAATCGTTTACCGGCGATAAAGCCGAGTTGATACCGATATTACAGCAGGTGCAGCGGGTCTTCGGCTATTTGCCCGAAGAAGCGATGA
Organism: Dehalococcoidales bacterium; assembly: GCA_034430575.1. Classification (GTDB taxonomy): domain Bacteria; phylum Chloroflexota; class Dehalococcoidia; order Dehalococcoidales; family RBG-16-60-22; genus JAFGPF01. Next base: position 4,854 of record DAOUDZ010000088.1, on the reverse strand, counting down.
GCCGGATAGCGGTTTTTGTCGACGTGCCGGAATGCACGGTCTTCGGGGTGGCTACTTTCTACGCGCAGTTCAGGTTTGTGCCCATCGGACGGAACGTTGTCAAGGTATGCCGCGGCACGGGCTGCTATGTTAAAGGAGCACCCCGGATTCTCGATAAGATAGAAAAGCTGCTGGGCATCAAGGACGGAGAGACGACGCCCGACCTGGAATACACTCTGGAGACGGTCGCCTGCTTCGGTTCGTGCGCCCTGGCGCCGGTGGTGGTTGTCAACGACAGGGTGTATGGCAGAATGACGCCGGACAGGGTGAAAGAGATACTGGGTCATAAGGACTAGGAGCAATATTCAGGGGGACATGATGAATTTTCAAGAGGTAAAAGAGCAGGCAATCTCGAAATGGGAGGCCATGCAGACAAGCCCGAAGCCCCGTATTTCAATAGGCATGGGCACCTGTGGTATCGCCGCCGGGGCTGAAGACATACTTAAAACACTCCGCGGGGAGCTGGATAAAAACGGACTGGAGGCCGACATTATTCAGGTAGGATGTATCGGTCTCTGCTACGCCGAGCCTCTGATAGAGATAGCCAAACCGGGCAAGCCAAATATTTTTTACGGAAATCTCACGCCTGAACTAATGTCGGAGATTGTCCGGGACTACCTGGCAGGTGATAATCCCCGCCCCGACATCGCCCTGGGCACCCGCGGCAAAGGCGACATAGATGGAATACCGCGTTTGTTTGACCTTCCCGTTCTCAAGCCCCAGGTACGCATCGCCCTGCGCAACTGCGGGAATATCGACCCCACCGATATCGACCAGTATATCGCCGGCGGCGGTTATGACGGACTGGCCGAAGCGCTCGGCATGAAGCAGCAGGAAGTAATCGACGATATTAAGAAGTCAGGCCTGCGCGGTCGCGGCGGCGCCGGGTTCTCCACCGGACTCAAGTGGCAGTTCTGCCACGATGCCCCTGGCACGCAGAAGTATATTATATGCAACGCCGATGAAGGCGACCCCGGAGCATTTATGGACCGGGCTGTCCTCGAAGGCGACCCCCACGCCGTACTGGAAGGTATGCTTATCGGCGCGTATGCCATCGGGGCTTCCGAAGGCTATATCTACATACGGGCCGAATACCCGCTGGCGATTCAACGGCTTATTACCGCCATCGAGCAGATGGAGAAGTACGGACTGCTCGGCGAAAATATCATGGGTTCCGGTTTCAATTTCCATATAAAGATTAAGGAAGGTGCCGGCGCCTTCGTCTGCGGCGAGGAGACCGCGATGATGGCGTCTATCGAAGGTAACCGGGGCATGCCCCGCCCCCGACCCCCCTTCCCGGCTCAATCCGGCCTCTGGGGCAAACCTACCAATATTAACAACGTGGAGACCTGGGCTAATATCTCCGCCATTATGCAGAAAGGGGCGGACTGGTACGCCGGCCTGGGTACGGAAAAAAGCAAGGGCACTAAGACCTTCTCGCTGGTGGGAAAGGTCAACCGCACCGGTCTCATCGAAGTACCGATGGGCATCAAGTTACGAGAAATCATCGAGGGCATCGGTGGCGGTATCCCCGATGGCAAGACATTCAAGGCCGTCCAGACCGGAGGTCCGTCGGGCGGGTGTTTACCCGCCAGCTTCCTTGATTCGCCGGTCGATTACGAATCGCTGGCTGCCGCCGGCTCTATCGTGGGGTCGGGCGGTATGGTTGTCATGGACGAAGATACCTGCATGGTAGACGTAGCCCGGTATTTCCTGACCTTTACGCAGCTTGAGTCCTGCGGCAAGTGTATCCCGTGCCGCTGGGGCACCAAGCAGATGCTGGACATCTTGGAAGATATCGTCGGCGGCAACGGCAGGGAAGGAGATATCGACCTGCTGCTGGAACTGGGCGATGCCGTGAAAAACGGCTCTCTCTGCGCCCTGGGCGGAACGGCCCCCAACCCGGTGCTGACGACTATCCGCTACTTCCGGGAAGAGTATGAAGCCCATATCGATGATAAAACCTGTCCGGCGTTGGCCTGTAAAGCGCTGGTGTCCTACTATATCGACGCCGAAAAATGCCAGGGTTGCGGTATCTGCGCCCGCGCCTGCCCCGCCGAGGCAATCAAAGGCGATAAGCGCATGGTGCATGTTATCGACCAGGATAAATGTATAAAATGCGGAAGCTGCTTTGACGCGTGCCCGACTAAATTCGGGGCTGTGATGAAAACCTCGGGGAAACCCATCGAAGCTCCCGCCGAGCCTGTTCCCGTGGGCGATAAAGCTTAACAACCAGGGTTATTTGAAGGTAATGGAGGCAACTGATGATGACAACTAGCTCAACTGTAGCCGATGAGAAAAAACTGGGGACCATCTCCCTGACCATTGATGGCATAAAGGTCGAGGTGCCGGAAGGGGCTACAGTGCTCGAAGCGGCACGGAAAGCCGGTGTCTATATACCCACGCTATGTTACGATGAAGACCTGAAACCGTACGGGGCCTGCCGCCTCTGTATCGTGGAGATAGAGAAGATGCGCGGTCTGCCGACCTCCTGTACTACCCCGGCCACGGACGGCATGGTCGTTCATACCGAAACACCCGCAGTCAGCCAGTCCCGCCGCATCACCATGGAGCTTATTATGGCCAACCATCACGGCGACTGTCTTACCTGCGCCAAAAACCAGAACTGCGAGCTTCAAACGGTAGCCCGCTACCTCGGCGTGGAGCAGGAGCACTACGATAGAATGCGGAAGAGTAAGACGACCGTCGCCATCGACGATAGCCACCCCGCCTTTACCCGCGACCTCAACAAGTGCATCCTCTGCGGTCGGTGCGTACGCGCCTGCAACGAGATTGCCTGCGTCGGCGCCATCGACCTGGCTTTCCGGGGCAACTCGGCCAGGGTAAGCACCTTCGGCGATAAACCTCTTCTGGAATCGATATGCGAAGGGTGCGGCGAATGCCTGGAGCATTGTCCCACCGGGGCGCTTATCCCTAAAAATGCCAAACAGGCGACGCGTTACGTAAAAACGGTCTGTCCCTACTGCGGCGTGGGCTGCTCTATCTATCTGGGCGTACGCGGCAATGAAATAGTGGAAGTACGGGGCGATAAAGAGAGTCCCGTCAATAAGGGCGGCCTCTGCGTTAAGGGACGGTTCGGCTTCGACTTCGTCAATCACCCCGATCGTTTAACCAGTCCCCTGATAAGGAAAGAGGGCTGGAGCAAAGATGTGGAGGTCAACGGCAATTTCAAAGACATCTTCCGGGAGGCCACCTGGGATGAAGCCCTTGACCTGGTGGCGGACCGGTTCTTGAGAATGAAATCGGAACATGGGCCGGACAGCCTTGGTGTTTTAAGCTCGGCCAAGTTCACCAACGAGGAAAATTACCTGGTGCAGAAGTTCACCCGGGCGGTCATCGGCACTAATAATGTCGACCACTGCGCCCGCCTCTGCCATGCTTCGACGGTAGCCGGGGCTGCCATTGCCTTCGGTGACGGCGCTATGAGCAACTCGATTTCCGACTTTAAAAAGGCCGACCTCCTATTTATCATCGGCTCCAACACCACCGAGTGCCATCCCATCATCGGGCGGTATGTCCGCCAGGCGGTAAAGAACGGTACCGGGCTTATCGTGGCCGACCCGCGTACTATACAACTGGCTAAAAAAGCCACCGTCCACCTGCGGCAAAAACCCGGGACGGATGTGGCGCTGCTCAATGCTATGATGAATGTCATTCTTGAAGAGGGTCTCTATGATAAACAGTTCGTCGAGGAACGTACCGAAGATTTCGAGTTAATGGCGGCCACCGTTAAAAATTATACGCCCGAGATGGCCGAGGAAATTACCGGCGTGCCTAAATCGCAGATAATCAGGGCGGCGCGCCTCTTTGCCAGCGCCCAGAGGTGCTGCATTCTCTACGGCATGGGCATCACCCAGCACACCACGGGCACGGATAATGTTAAGAGCATCGCCAACCTGCTGATGATGACGGGCAATATGGGCCGGGAGGGGACGGGATTCAGTCCGCTGCGGGGCCAGAACAATGTCCAGGGCGCCTGCGACATGGGCGCCCTGCCCAACGTCTTCCCCGGTTACCAGCCGGTGACCAATCCTGAAGCCAGGGAAAAATTTGAAAAAGCCTGGAACTGTAAGATTAAAGATACGCCGGGGCTGCCCGTTACCGAGATGATTGAAGTGGCTTCCCGCGGTAAAATCAAGGCCATGTATATCCTCGGTGAAAACCCGATACTAAGTGAGCCCTACGCCATTCATACCCGGCGAGCCCTGCAGGAGCTGGATTTCTTGGTGGTGCAGGATATCTTCCCCACCGAGACGGCCGTCCTGGCCGATGTTATCCTGCCGGCGGCGGCCTTTGCTGAAAAAGATGCCACTTACACCAGCACCGAGCGGCGGGTACAGAAACTCCGTAAGGCCGTCGAGCCGCCCGGCGAAGCCAGACCCGACTGGCAAATTATATCCATGCTGGCGGATAAGATGGGGTATCCTTTCTCCTACCGGGATACGGAAGAGATAAACGAGGAGATGGTGTCGCTTACCCCCATCTACGGCGGTATTCACTACGACCGTCTGGAAAACAGCTATGGGTTGCAGTGGCCCTGTCGGGACAGGGAAGACCCGGGGACGCCCACCCTTCACGAGGGGGAATTTTCCCGCGGCCTCGGTAAGTTCCACGCCGTCGAGTACCGGCCTCCGGCGGAATCGGTCTCTCCCGACTATCCCCTCATCCTGACCACCGGACGCATACTGGAGCACTGGCATACCGGCAGTATGAGCCGGAGGACCAAAGTGCTGAACGACCTGCATCCCAACGGCGCCATTGATATTCACCCGGATGACGCTTTGAAGCTCGGCA
>DAOUDZ010000087.1:0-6151 GCA_034430575.1 Dehalococcoidales bacterium | reverse complement strand
TGCACCGATAACGCCGCTATGATTGCCGCCGCCGGATACGCTAGAATGAAGCTGGGGGAGGTTTCCGGTTTAAGTCTGAATGTTTTCCCCAATGTCCCGCTGGAAGGATAATATGCAGACGAAGACAGAGAAGATAGACGCGGCCAGTCCCGATGAAGAGATACTGGAACATGCCGCCCGGCTGATTAATAAGGGTGGCGTGGTGGTATGCCCGACCGATACCGGTTATGCCTTCTCGGCCAATGCCCTGGATACCCGCGCCATAGCCAGGGTCTATCACCTGAAAAGCCGCTCTTTCGCCAACCCCATACATATAGCCGTAAGCAATATCCGGGAGGCGGAGAATTACGCCTATCTGGACGAGGCCGCCCGGTATCTCGCTGACCGGTATCTCCCCGGGGCGCTGACGCTGGTGCTGCGCAAGAAAGAAACAATCCCGTCCCTGCTCGTGGCTGGACTGGATACCATCGGCATCCGTATCCCCGATAACGCGGCGATATTGCGCCTGGTGGAAATGACAGGCCATCCCCTGACCGCTACCAGCGCCAATGTCAGCGGCAGGCCGGGAACTTACTCGGTCGAGGAGGTTGAAGCGCAGCTCGGCGAGAACATTAGCGACGTGGCTCTGGTATTAGACCAGGGGCCAATAAAGATGCGTGAACTATCTACCATTATTGATTTAGCGAAAAATCCGCCCCAACTTATCCGGCAGGGGCGCGTCAGCTGGCTGGAATTGCGTGAGGTATTAAAGAGATTCCAGAATCCTGAAGAATAAGGTACACTGGGACAGGAGGGTTTATCTATGCGTATAGCTATAGGCGGCGACCACAGGGGTGGTAAACTCAAGGAACTCGTCATCAGGATACTCGAAGGGCACGGGTATGATTATAACGACTTCGGCTGCTATACAGAAGAAGCGGTGGATTATCCCGATATCGCCGTACAGGTGGTCGAGGCCGTCGCCGGCGGAGAGTATGACCGGGGCATCCTGATATGCGGTACGGGTATCGGCATGTGCATCTCCGCCAACAAGGTGAGAGGAATAAGGGCGGCGCAGTGTTACAACGCCTTTACGGCGAAGCGGGCGCGCCAGCACAACGATGCTCAAATCTGCTGCCTGTCGGCGGAGCAGGGTAAGGCGCGTGTCCCCTCCATCCTGGAGGTTTTTCTCACCACCGAGTTCGAGGGCGGCAGGCATATTCCCAGGCTGAACAAGATAAAGGAAATAGAAGATAAGCAGTGCAAGTGTGATTAAATATTGTCATTGCGAGGAGCATAGCGACGAAGCAATCCCCACTTGTAATTAAGTCGATGATTGGAATTGCCGCGGCCTTCGGCCTCGCAATGACAGGAGTATTTTCGATTAAGATGAGAGAATATGACAAAATATCGTGAAGAATATCAACGCAAGCTGATTACCGCCGAGGAAGCCGCCGGGCTGGTGAAGTCCGGCATGTGGATTGACTACGGGGCTATTTGCGGCTTTCCTTCGCTGATTGATGAGAAACTGGCGGAGCGGGCTAAGGAGTTAAGAGAGGTAAAAATCAGGGCGGAGCATTCCCATACCCAGATTCCTCGGATTGACCCTCGCCAGGAGCACTTTATCCACAACTCCTGGTTCCTGGGGAAGGTGGAGCGGGAATATCATAAGGACGGCGCCTGTTCCTACATACCCTTCGGGCTAAGCGAGGGGCCGCGGATGTACCGCGAGTGGCTCAAGGATGAGGTGGATATCACGTTTATCGAAGTTACGCCGATGGATGAAAACGGCAGCTTTAATTTCGGCACGTCGATAACGCGGCAGAAGGCAGCCTGCGAGGTGGCCAAAACGGTAGTAGTCGAAGTCAATGAATACCAGCCGTGGGTCTACGGCGGCTATGACGAGGTCGTCCACATTTCCGGGGTGGACCACATCGTCGAGAACTACGAGTACAAAATACCGGAGTTCCCGGCGGCGGAGGTAACTAAAGAGGACGAGGCTATCGCCGGGCTGCTGGCGGAGCAGATAGAAGACGGCGCCACTATACAGCTCGGCGTGGGCGCGATACCCAGCGTCGTGGGGAAATTGCTGATTAAACACAGCCTGAAAGACCTGGGCATACACAGCGAGATGTTCAACGACAGTATGATGGAGCTTATCGAGGCGGGAGTGGTCACGGGAAAGAAAAAAACTATCAATCCCGGTAAGGCCGTGCACTGTTTTGCCGCCGGTTCGGAGAAGCTGTATAAATTCATGGATAGAAATCCGGCGCTGGCCGGCTTCCCGGTAGATTACACCAACGACCCTTATATCATCGCCCGGAACGAAAAGCAGATAGCCATTAACAGCACTTTACGCGTCGACCTGCGGGGGCAGGTCTGCTCGGAGTCGGTGGGCACCCGCCAGATAAGCGGCACCGGCGGCCAGCTTGAGTTTACCCGGGGCGCCTATATGTCGCCGGGGGGCAAGGCCTTTATCTGCCTCCACGCCACCCGCCGGAACAACGACGGCAAATTAATGTCCAATATCGTGCCCGTCCTGGAACTCGGGGACATGGTGACCGTCCCCGCGTCGGATGTTTCTTACATCGTTACCGAGTACGGCATGGTCAACCTTAAAGGTAAGAGTACTTGGCAGCGCGCTAAAATGCTGATTTCCATCGCCCACCCCGCCTTCCGCGACCAGCTTACCGAAGCTGCCCGCAAAGCAGGTTTCATTACTAAAGGGACGATGGTGATAGGGTGGTGATATCCGCCCCTTATCCCCCCCGTTTCTTATCTATTCCCACCCGTGCCGCCCTCGTATCATCCTCTGCTTATCCCGTAGCCTTTTCCCCACCCAGTTTCCCCCTTTGAAAAAGGGGGATTAAGAGGGATTTTTCTAAAAGAGGGGAGTGCGCAGCGAGAGGGGGTCAGGGGGTGAGGTTAGAAAAACTACCTGATTACAACAAATTTACACACGCGCCAGCTTGACAATAAACGGCCTCTCATGCTATCTTTAGGTACGGGCTTCAAGCTAAAAGTTGATTTCCCCGGTCCGTCTCAAGAGACGGCTATTTTTTTAGTAGAGCTTTTTGGAGGGAAGTAAAGTGAAAAGTGATGCCGCGAAAAAAGGAGTGGAAAGAGCGCCGCACCGGTCGCTGCTGTATGCATTGGGGTGCACGCGTGAGGATATGGAAAGGCCGTTTATCGGCATTGTCAACAGCTTCACGGAGGTTGTGCCCGGCCATATTCACCTGCGCGATATTGCCGAGTCCGTTAAGGCCGGAGTGCACGAGGGGGGAGGCGTTCCCTTCGAGTTCAACACGATTGCCGTCTGCGACGGCATCGCCATGAACCATGCCGGCATGAAGTACAGCCTGCCAAGTCGGGAGCTGATTGCCGACTCGGTGGAAATAATGGCTGAAGGCCATGCCTTCGACGCCTTGGTATTCATACCAAACTGCGATAAAATAATCCCCGGAATGCTCATGGCCGCGGTCAGGCTTAACCTGCCGGCGATATTCATCAGCGGCGGCCCGATGCTGGCGGGAAAACTCGACGGCGAAAAAATCGACCTTAGTACGGTCTTTGAGGGCGTCGGCGCCGTCACCGGCGGTAAAATGACCGAGGCAGAGTTGGTTCGACTGGAAGAAGCGGCCTGTCCCGGCTGCGGCAGCTGCTCCGGCATGTTTACCGCCAATACCATGAACTGCCTGACAGAGGTATTGGGAATGGGGCTGCCGGGCAACGGGACCATCCCGGCGGTGGACGCGGCGCGGCGCAGGCTCGCCAGGCAGGCCGGCCGGCAGGTAATGAAGCTCCTGGCGGATAATATACGCCCCGGGGATATTATAAACAGTGACGCGGTTTACAATGCCTTTACGGTGGATATGGCGCTGGGAGGCAGCACTAACTCCGTTCTGCATGTTATGGCCATCGCCAGTGAAGCCGGCGTCGACTTCAGTCTGGCCACGGTGAACGAGATAAGCCGGCGCACGCCCTATCTCTGCAAATTGAGACCGTCCGGCCCCTATCACATCGAGAACCTGGATATGGCGGGTGGTATACCGGCGGTGATGGGCGAGCTAAAGGGGCTTCTCAAACTGAAATCGAAGACCGTGACCGGAAAAACGGTGGGGGAGAACATTAAAGGGGTAAAGACACTGGACAGCGAGGTTATCCGCTCGGTGAAAACCGCCCACACGGCCACCGGAGGCCTGGTCATGCTTTTCGGCAACCTGGCGCCGGAAGGCGCCGTGGTCAAGAAAGCGGCGGTCGCCCCGGAGATGATGGCTCATCGCGGCCCGGCGCGTGTTTTCGAATCCGAAGAAGAGGCTACTAAAGCCATTGTGAATAAGAAAGTAAAGTCCGGCGACGTGCTGGTCATTCGCTACGAAGGCCCCAGAGGGGGGCCGGGGATGCGTGAAATGCTCACGCCCACCTCCCTGATTACCGGCATCGGCATGGACAAGGAGGTGGCATTGATTACCGATGGTCGTTTTTCCGGGGCAACCCGCGGCGCGTCTATCGGGCATGTCTCTCCGGAAGCGGCGGCCCGCGGGCCGATTGCCGCTGTCAGGGAAGGAGATATCATCAACATTGATATCGAGAACTGCAAACTGGATATAGAACTAACTGAAAAAGAAATAACCGACCGCCTGGGAAAGCTGGCTGACTTCGAGCCTAGGATAAAAACGGGTTATCTTAGCCGCTACATTGAGAAAGTAACCTCGGCCAGCACCGGCGCGGTGTTCAGTAAATAAGGGGGCTGATATGAAAAAAACTGGTGCCCAGATTATATGTGAAAGTATGATAGCCGAGGGAGTCGGTGTGATGTTCGGCTTTCCCGGCGGCGTTCTTTTGCCTTTTTATGATACCCTGCCTCAATATCCCCAGATTCGGCACATCCTGGTACGCCACGAGCAGGGTGCCGCCCATGCCGCCGATGGTTACGCTAGGGCGACGGGTAAAGTAGGCGTGTGCATGGCCACTTCCGGGCCGGGTGCCACCAACCTCGTAACCGGCATCGCCAACGCCTATCTGGATTCCGTGCCGATGGTAGCCATGACCGGGCAGGTCGCTAGGTCGTTTATCGGCAAGGACGCCTTTCAGGAAATAGACATTACCGGTATAACGCTGCCTATTACCAAGCACAGCTATATCGCCAAGGACGCCGGCTCGCTGGCCGGTATCATAAAAGAGGCCTTTTATCTGGCCAGGACCGGGCGACCCGGGCCGGTGCTTATCGACCTGCCCAAGGATGTCCAGACGGAACAGGCCGACTATACCTATCCGGAGAAGGTGGAACTACCCGGCTATAAGGTGCCCACCAGGGGGCATCCCACCCAGCTTAAGAATGCCGCCAAACTGATAAATGAGGCGAAAAGACCCCTCATTATCGCCGGCAGGGGTGTCATTATTTCTAGGGCCAGCGACGAACTGAAACAGCTTGCCGAGACAGGCCAGATACCCATTATTACCACCCTGCTGGGTATCGGCAGCTTTCCGGAAAACCACGTGTTAAGTTATGGCATGGCGGGCATGCACGGCACGGGCTGCGCTAATAAAGCCATAGACAGCACCGACCTGCTGATTGCCGTCGGCATGAGGTTCGATGACCGGGTAACGGGTAAGATAGCCGGATTCGCCCCTAATGCCAAAATCATCCATGTCGATTTAGACCCGGCGGAGATTGGCAAGAATGTCGGCGTTAACGTGCCGATAGTCGGTGATGTCAAGGCGGTGCTTCAGGCGTTAAACAAAATGGTTGAGACCGGGGAACATATAGACTGGATTAAACAGCTTGATGAATGGTTGAAGCAGCACCCCCTGGGGGACGTGAATGATAGCGCCGGGCTCCTGCCTCAGTACATTATTCACCAGCTTTATGAGGCTACCAAGGGTGATGCCATCACCGTTACCGGCGTTGGACAGCACCAGATGTGGGCTGCCCAGTACTACCTCCATAAAGAACCGGGTAGCTTCATTACTTCCGGTGGACTGGGCACCATGGGCTTCGGGCTGCCGGCGGCGATGGGGGCCAAGGTGGGCTGCCCAGATAAGACCGTCTGGTGTATTGACGGCGACGGCAGCCTGCAGATGACTATCCAGGAACTGGCGACTCTGGTTCAGGATAATATCGCCGTCAAGATTGCGGTTCTTAATAACGGTTACCTGGGCATGGTGAGGC
>DAOUDZ010000086.1:0-2743 GCA_034430575.1 Dehalococcoidales bacterium | reverse complement strand
TATCAACACCCATCTTCTTGATGGTATCGATTTCCCACTGGACTACCTTCCGCGGCAGGCGATGTTCCGGGACGCCGTAGGCCATCATGCCGCCGGCTTTGGCAGCCGCCTCGAAAACGGTTACGGCGTAGCCTTTCTTAATCAGGAAGTAAGCCGCGGTCAGGCCGGCGGGGCCGGAACCGATTACGGCAACCTTCTCCTTCCTGGTGATGGGGAGATTCTCGGGCAGGCACTGTCTCTTGAGGTAATCGGGCAGGCCTTCGTTCATCACGGAGTCGGCGATATAACGCTTGATATCGTTGATGGCGATGGGGTCGTCCAGCTTGCCGCGATTACATTCCACCTCGCACGGGTGCGGGCACACACGCCCGAGAACACCCGGGAAGGGGGTGTACTGCTTCAGGTAGCGGTAGGCCTCACCCAGCTGCCCGCGGGAAGCCATGAGCACGTAGGCGTTAATGTCCAGTCCGGCCGGGCAGGTGTCCTGGCAGGGGGGCATGAACGGCTCGGGAAGTGGCCGGAGGGTGAGGGCGTTATCGGTCGAACTGTATTTGGGGTCGTATTTTTCACGGCCGATGTTGGGGTTCACGGCGCACCGGATGGCCAGACCGCGGTTGAAGCGGGCCAGGCATACGTTGCAGCGCAGGCATCGGTTTACCTCGTCAACCTCGCCCTTTTCCCACTTGCTCGGGGTGCGCTGGTCGGCAACGAGCTGGCGGCCCATGGTAATGGCGTCGGCCCACTTGTTGCGGAGCACTTCCTCGGCCAGATACGGGTCGTGCTGGCCGGGAACGATTAGAGGTATCTTAAGTTCTTTCTTAAAATGCTTGGCATGTTCGATAAAGCAGAACGGGTCCTGGGGGAAGAACCATTTTCTGGCTTCGTAGGAGCCATCGGAAAGGTGGATATAGCTGGCGCCGAGTTCCTCGCACCATTTGGCAACCTGTATCAGTTCTTCCTCGTGGATGGCGCCGGGCATATGCTCGTCGCCGCTAAGGCGGATACCGAGACAGAAATCCGGGCCGACGCGGCGCCGGGCGCTGACCAGCAGGTTCCTTAAGAAGCGGAACCGGTTCTCCAGCGAGCCCCCGTAAAGGTCGTTACGCTGGTTGGAGCGCGGTGATAGAAACTCGTGAATGAGGTAGCCGTGCGGGCTGTGGAACTCGACGGCGTCAAAGCCGCAAATCCTGGCGCCGGCAACGGCGTCCGCGAACGTCCTCTCCATATAGTCGATTTCTTCGATGGTAAGGACCTTGGGGACGGTAGTGCCGCCCATCGTCTGCGATTTGGTCTCGTAGCCGCGGGGCATAATCCTCTGTTCGTAGTCCTGCGGCCTCTCGGAGGGAATGGCCGATGGTGCCGCCGGCGTCTCGCCGGACAGACGGCCGGAACCCTGCCGACCGAAACTGGGGGTAATCTGGATAAAGGCCTTGGCACCCATCTGCTTCATGGATTCGGCCAGGTTGGACATGCCTTCGTAATAGGCACGGCCGCTGAGACGTGGGTTGCCGAAGCTGGTGGTCTTGGCGCCCCAGTCGGTGGCGAAGGTACATTCGATGGTGATAAAACCGGCGCCGCCTTCACACCGGGCGGCATAAGAATATAAACACTCTTCCGTGATGTACCCATTTATATCGGCGCCGCCGGTGGTGGTACAGGAACCGCCAATTCTGTTCTTGATCTCCAGGGGCCCGAGTTTGATAGGCGAAAACAGTATTGGGAATTCAGTAGACATATTTCTCCTTTCTTTAGCTATTTATTATTTTACGCGTCGTTTGGACGTATCGATATCAAGTATTCTGGCGAGATTTTCGCCGAAAATCATGCCCTTGACTTCATCGGTCACCGGGGCATAGCCGTAGCCCTTCTGCAGGTCTTCCGGCATCTCGAATGTTCTTAGGCCTATTATCGCTTCCCTGAACAGTCCGCCGGGGCCGTAGAAATCGGTTCCCCAGACAATGCGTTCCGGACCGGCAAACTGAATCGCCTCGCCGATGATTTCGGCTAATCGCCGGGGTGCTGCTCTGTACCAGGGCATGATCAGGCTTAGGCTGATGTATACATTAGGATGAGACAAAGCTACCATGTTCAGGTCATGGCAATGCGGCCAGCCGGCATGGAAAGCGACGACTTTAAGGTCGTAGAAATCGTTCACGACGTCATCCAGCAGGACCGGCAGGCAGTATTTGGCTTTACCAGGAGGACACCAGCTCCAGCCGGTGTGGATGGTAACCACGACTCCCAGTTCCTCGCATCTCTTGTAAAAAGGCCATATCCGTTCATCGTTTATGTAGGTGTCTTCCGGAGGATAGAACTTGAATAGCTTACAGCCTCTTTCCTGTGCCATGTAATCCAGCTCCCAGAGGACTTCTTTCATGCCCCTCTTGATCATTGGTCCCAGGTTAGGCTGAACGATAAATCTATCCGGGTGCTTTTCGGCGGCGGCCAGCAGATAGCCGTTGGTGGACCATTTGGTGGAATAGCCGGTGGTGTCCATCATGGACTCGGGGAGGATACAGGCCATGTCCACGCCGTAGCGGTCCAGGTAAATGATGAGCTGGTCTTCTTCCGCCAAATCTGATTTTTCGGCTTTGGTTACAGGCGGTTCTTTCCAGTCTTTGGTAACATGGTGGGGAACGGCGTTGAAAGCGCGGGCGGTTTCCGCCGTGCCGTACACCCACTTCCTGTATTCGGGGAAGTAGTTGAAGTATTTCTTGTTCGCCTCGCCGCTTAGATGGCATTC
>DAOUDZ010000085.1:0-1888 GCA_034430575.1 Dehalococcoidales bacterium | reverse complement strand
CAGGAGCTGGCGGAAACCATGAAGCAGATAAAAGAAGTGGTGGCGACACCGCAGAAGCTGTATATCCGCTCTATTCGTCAGGTGATGCGCAGCGGGGAAATCTCAGCGCCCTATCCCTTTGAGGGGGACGGGGAGAGCGACAGCGTGTTTGCCCTGGCCTACCAGAGGATGAGTGAGCTTCTGGCTAAACCGGTGGAGCACATAGACCCGGAGACTACGGCCAAGATATTCCGGGAGATTCCCGGCCTGTTGCCCAGGCTGAACGTTTATAAAGAAGGGAAGTAGTAATGACCGAAGACGATATTATTGCCCGGCTTAAGGAGAATGTTATCCAGGGCAGAAAGAACCAGGATGAAGAAGGTATAGACGAGAAGCTATCGGGGACGCCGGGGGTGGTGGAACTCACCCGGTTAGCGCTGGAGAAAGAAATCTCACTGGAGGAGATAATCAATACGCTGACGGCGGGGATGCGGGTGGTGGGGGAGAAATATTCCACCAAGGAATACTTTATCCCCGATATGCTAGCTTCGGCGGAGGCGGTAGGCGAGGCTATGGATATCCTTAAGCCGATTCTTGAGGCGGCCAATGTTGAGACCAAGGGGAAATTCGCCATCGCCACGGTGCAGGGGGATATCCATGACATCGGCAAGAATATCGTCGCCATCCTGCTCAAAGGGGCGGGCTACGAAGTGAACGACCTGGGTACTGATGTGGCTACGGAAAAGATTATCGAGTTTATCAAAAAAGAAAGCCCCGATTACCTGGGGCTATCGGCGCTGCTTACCACTACCATGACCGAGATGGGTGCGGTTATCGAAGCCCTGAAGGATAGCGGCTTGAGGGATAGGGTCAAGGTTCTCATCGGGGGAGCGGCGGTGTCTGACGAGTATGCCCAGGAAATAGGCGCTGATGCCTATTGTGTGGATGGTTTCCAGGCCATCAAGTTGCTGGAAGAGTTTAAGGAGAGCGAAATTAATACAGTAATTAAAAGGTAGGTGAAAATTTATGTGCGGAATAGCCGGATGTTTCGGAACCAGAGATACGGAAACTATTAATAAAATGCTGGACGCCCTTCCCCACCGCGGCCCCAACGACCGCGGCACTCACATGTTTAATCATACCGTTTTCGGACACACCAGACTGTCTATCGTCGATGTGGCCAGGGGCCGCCAGCCGATTCTGACCAACGGCGGCCGGACGGGCATTATCTGCAACGGTGAGATATATAACTTCAAAATACTTAAGGAGAAACTGGCTAATAAATACCAGTTCACCACCGGCTCTGATACCGAGGTCATTCTCCATCTCTATCAGGAGAAGGGGCCGGAGTGTGTTAAAGAGCTGGACGGGATGTTCGCCTTTGCCATCTTCGATGGCGACGACTTCATGCTGGCCCGCGACCCTATCGGCATCAAGCCGCTCTATTACGGGTATGTCAATAATAATCTCTACTTTACGTCGGAGCTGGGGGCCATGACCCTGGCCGGCGTCGACGAGGTGCACGAGTTCCCCGCCGGACACTACTATACCCCCAAAGAAGGGTTTGTACAGTACTACAAGATTCCCCAGATTCAAGACCATCTGATTACCGATGTCGAAGAGGCGTGCCAACTCATCAGGGAAACCTTCGTCAGGTCGGTGAAAAAACGGCTGCTGTCGGATAAGGAAATCCACGTAGGCTCTTTCTGCAGCGGCGGCGTCGACAGCAGCCTGGTAGCGGCCATTGCTGCCGAGGAAATCCCCCATCTCCATACCTTTGTGGTAGGGATGAAGGACGAAAACGGTAACGAGAGCGATGACCTTAAGGCTTCCCGTATTGCCGCTAAACATATCGGCTCCGAGCACCACGAATTGATCTTTACCGAAGACGAGTACTACGAAGCACTGC
>DAOUDZ010000084.1:0-12060 GCA_034430575.1 Dehalococcoidales bacterium | reverse complement strand
GTCAGCAGCTTCCTGGTGGAAGTAGCGGAGATAAACCTGGACGAGTTAAGAAAGCAGTACCCCGAGGCATTTAAGAGACCGTATCACGCGGGTGCGGGCCTGCGCATGGAACGGGCGCTGGAAGGGAAATAGCCGGCTCTTTCCGGCTATTGCGAAAATGTGGATGTTGTTTAAACTTTAAAGCAAGCCACCTCGTGACCGTTGCCGACATCTCGCAACGTCGGGTTTGCCTCGCGGCACTCGGAAGTAGCCAGATTGCACCTCGGGTGAAAATGACAACCCATCGGCGGGTCCGCCGGACTCGGCACTTCCCCTTTGAGAACGACCCGCATCCGTTTCCTTTCTATTACCGGATTCGGAACCGGCACCGCCGAAAGCAGTGCCTTGGTATAGGGGTGGAGGGGATTTGAATAGAGCTCTCGCGAGTTCGTTATTTCAATAATGCGTCCCAGGTACATCACCGCAACACGATTACTGATGTGTTGCACCACGGAAAGGTCATGGGCGATAAAGAGATAGGTAAGACCCAGCTGTACTTGGAGGTTCTCCAGGAGGTTGATTATCTGGGCTTGAATTGAGACATCCAGCGCCGAGACCGGCTCGTCGCAGATTATCAGATTGGGCTGGCAGGCCAGGGCTCGGGCTATGCCTATGCGCTGGCGCTGGCCGCCGCTAAACTCATGGGGAACACGATCCATCATTGATGGATCCAGGCCGACCAGTCGGAAAAGTTCTTCCACCTTTTCGTTAAAATTTTTTTTCTTTACCAGGTCGTGGACTATCAACGGCATACCGACGATAGTACGTGCTGTTTGTCTGGGGTTAAGTGAGCCATAAGGGTCCTGGAAAATAGCCCCGACCTGTGAACGGAGCGGTCGTATCCGGTCTTCCTTCATGCCGGAAATATCTGTCCCGTCAAAAATTATTTTCCCGGAGGTAGGTTTATATAAGCGCAGTATAGTGCGGCCTATGGTGGTTTTACCGCACCCGCTCTCCCCGACAAGCCCGAGGGTCTCATTTTTTCTTATCTGAAAGCTAACATCGTCAACGGCCTTTATCTCGCCGACCCTGCGTTGCAGCAGCCCCCTGGTTATCGGAAAATACATCTTGAGGTTCAGAATTTCGATGACATTCTGATTTTGTTCTTGATTCATGGTTTCTCCTGGATATCCGCAAAACACGCTACGTAGTGCTGGCCTTCCAACAGGGTTAGCGGGGGCCATGGTTCCCGCCGGCATCTCTCCTGGGAATAATCGCACCGGGGCAGGAACGCGCAATTATTCGGCATGTTAATCAAGTTCGGCGGCAGACCTTTAATGGGAACCAGTTTTTTCTCTTCCCGTGTTTCGCCCAGTTGCGGCACGCATTTCAGCAGACCGATGGTATACGGGTGACGCGGATTAAGAAATATATCATCGGCCAGGCCGGACTCGATAATACGGCCGGAATACATCACGTAAATCCTTTCGGCATAGCGGGCGACGATGCCGAGATTGTGCGTCACGATGACCAGGGCTGTGCTGGTTTTAGTGACCATATCCTGCATCAGCTCCAGCAGCTGTGCCTGTGTGGTAACATCAACGGCCGTGGTAGGCTCATCGGCAATCAATATCGCAGGATTGCAGGAAAGGGCTATCGCTATCATGACTCTCTGGCGCATGCCGCCGCTGAACTGGTGGGGATAGGCATCAAGGCGGTTTTTCGCATCAGGGATGCCGACCAGTCTTAATAGTTCTACGGCCTTTTCACTGGCAGTGTGAGGTTCCATGTTGAGGTGAACCTCCAGGCTCTCGGTCAGTTGCCGCCCGATAGTCAGCACCGGGTTGAGCGAGGTCATGGGTTCCTGAAAAATCATGGCTATCTTGGCGCCGCGAATAGAGCTCATCCTTTCGCCGTTAGCTTTGTACTGAAGCAGGTCCTGGCCGCTGAACATCACCTTGCCGCCTACAATCTCTCCCGGCGGGGTGGGTATAAGTTGCAGAATGGAGAGCATACTGACCGATTTACCGCACCCGCTTTCCCCCACCAGACCTATTATTTCCCTCTCGTTGATATGTAAAGAGACGCCGTCCACAGCCTTAACCAGTCCGCGGTAAGTACGGAAATAAGTCTTCAGATTTTCAACGGTCAATAAAGCTGTCATGGTAATTTCCTTGATAATTATTATTCGTAAATTACTCGATAACTCCCCGGAGTTTTGGATCAAGCGCATCCCTAAGGCCGTCCCCGAGCATATTGAAGCCGAAGACAGCGAGCATGATGGCTATACCGGGTGAAATGGCCAGCACCGGACTGGTCATAAGAAATTTATAGCCGTCATTGACCATACCCCCCCAGGCCGGTGTCGGCGGGGTTATCCCGATTCCCAGGAAGCTCAAACCGGCCTCCGCCAGGATGGTAGCTCCTAGGCCGATGGTAATCAATACCAGGAGGGGAGGAAACGCATTGGGAAGAATCTCCTGCAGCATAAGACGCCGGTTGCTCATACCCATAGCCCGCGCCGAAAGAACATATTCGTTCTGTTTCACCGAAAGGACAACACCGCACATCATACGGCAGGGTGCCGCTATCATGCCGATAGCTAGGGCAACGATGACATTCTTCATGCCTCCCCCCAGCAACGTAGCCACGAGGAGGGCCAGCAGCAGCATCGGGAAAGCCATGAGTGCATCCATAAATCTCATGATTATATGGTAGAAAATCCCGCCGAAATAAGCGGCGATAAGACCGAGTGCTATGCCGACTATTGAAGAAAAGCTTATTACAGATAGTCCGATAATTAAAGAGGTCTGCGAGCCGTAGAGTATGCGGCTCAAGGTATCCCGGCCCAGGGAATCCGTACCCAGGAGATGAGCCGTACTCGGCGGCTGCAACTTGTTAAGGATATCCATCTCGTACGGGTCATAAGGAGCGATAAAGGGCGCAAAAATAGCCACGATTATCAGTATTACTATTATCACTAACCCGATAACAGGCAAAGGCCGCCCCGCAAAGACGGAAATCATGCGTCTCGTCTCGCTGTAACTCGGCGCTACTTCTGACCAGTTGGAATCATCAACAGCCTTGTTACCAGTATCTGTGTCCTCCGCCATGACGGAACTCCTTAATCAAAGCGTATCCTCGGGTCGAGCCACCCGTAGGAGATGTCAACGACAAGATTTGATAATACCACCACTACCGCAATGATGAGCGTACCGGCCTGAATAACCTGGAAGTCCTGCTGCATCACGGATTGCGTCATCAACCTGCCGATGCCAGGGATATTGAAAATTGTCTCTATAAGGACCGAGCCTCCGAAGATAAAGGCTACCTGGAGACCAAGTACGGTAACGACCGGGATGAGGGCATTCTTGATGGTGTGCCTCGTAATAATCATCCGCTCTCTCAATCCCTTGGACCACGCCGTGCGGATATAGTCCTGCTGAATCACCTCGAGCATCGAGGAGCGGGTCAGGCGGGCCAGCGAGGCTATAGAGAAGAGAGAAAGGCAAAGAACCGGCATTATCACCTTTTTTAGGCTTAACCAGAAATCATCGAAAGGTGAGGTCCAGCCGGTTACCGGCAGCCACCCGGCCTTGAGGGCCAGGAGATAAATAAGAATAATACCTACCCAGAAAGATGGTACCGTTATGCCGATGTTTGCCAGAAAAGTAACCACCGTATCTATCCACGTCCCTCGCCGGAGGGCGCAAATAACGCCGGAACCGATACCGAAAATGCCGCTGATTATTAAGGCCAGGACCCCCAGGTAAATGGTTATCGGCATGCGTTCCTTGATAAGATGTCCCACATCAACATCGTAATATATCGAAAGGCCAAAATCACCGGTAAAAAGTCCACCCAACCAGTCGACATACTGCAACGGTATGGTTTTATCCAGGCCGAACTTAACCCGAAGGTCGTAAAGTTGTTCTTCGGTCATCTCCTGCATATCGGCCTGGTTAATGTATATCACCAATGGATCGCCGGGCAAAAGACGGATAAAGAGAAAAATCATGATAGTGACTATCAGGATAACAACAATGCCTATTAATATCCGGCGAATGATGTATGATGTCACACAGACCTCCGCCAATGTTAAGTGATATTCCTCAAACGTACGCCCCGGCTATGTCTGTTTAAACATGCAACCCGGGCAAGAATAAAGCATGCTTATCGCACTATAAAGTGCTCTTATATTCCGGGTTGGGTGACATGCCGTGTCGCCATATCGGGATACGCCGGTATGCCACCCAACCCTGTAAACTATTCGCTTAACTGATACTATTACTTTTCCAGCCAGACGTCTTGCGGCGCCCAGTAGCTCGTTACGTGTTTGGCATGGTGTTCGAATCCATGAAGATTGTTATACAGGGCAACCAGCGGACAGTCACCCTGATAAGGGATACCTACAACTTCGTCATACAGTATCTTGATGAGCTCTTTCAGTTGCTCCGTGCGTTTAGCTTCATCCAGCTGCGCGGTAACAGCATCCCATTTGTCCTGCCATCCTTCAGGATGGTAGAAGCTGATGTAGTTGGTCTCGTCACCCCAGCGGCCCATGATACCCACAAGCGTACCGACATTGGGGAAACCGGGGAAGAGAATGCCTTCCCACCCCTCACGAGGCTTGGAGAAGGCCGCGCCGAATTCCAGGATTTCCAGTTCGGTCTCGATGCCAACCGCTTTCAGGTACGTCTGTACGGCTACCAGGGTATCGCGTCGCGCCATGACATCGGAGACCAGCGTGGTGGTGAATCCGTCAGGATAGCCGGCCTCGGCGAGTAACTCCCTGGCTTTATCGGGATTGTACTCGCGCAGTGGAGCGTCATCGTTGTACCAGGGGTCCGCGGGTAACGCCAGCTGTGCCAAAGCATCGTAGTATCCCTCGCCGATACCCTGCGCCATTGTCTTCTTGTCAAGGGCGTATTCCAGTGCCAGTCTTACCTTCTTGTCGGCAAAGGGAGAGTCCGGATTATTGCCATCCGGGAGAATGCTATGGAGGAAAAACAGGTTCGGCTGGTAAATGGTGTAGCCTTTGGCAGCCAGTTGGACCGCATCAACGGGGTCGACATTCTCTATAGCCTGCGCTTCTCCCGCCTCGAAAGACATGAGACTGACGGTCAGGTCGGCGATGTTGCGGATTTCTATGGCATCCAGGTAGGGCTTGCCTTCCTGCCAGTAGCCGTCCCACTTCTTGTATTTAACGTAGTTGTCTCTTTGCCAGCTATCAAACACGAAGGGACCGGTACCGACACAGTGCAGCTCGGCCATATTTTCCGCGGTCGCTTCTTTTGCCATGGCCGTCGGCGACGCCATCATGCCGAGACCTCCCCCGGCGATACGCAGCAGGAAGGTAGAGTCGGTCTCTTCCAGATTTAGCTGGAGATTATATTCATCCAGGACATTGATTGATACGAGGTTGGTAAGGAAGGCGGTGCCGGAGAGATTCGCATCACGGACAGCTTCAAGATTGTACTTTACGGCCTCGGCGTTAAAGGGGGTGCCGTCATGAAACTTGACATTCTCACGTAATGTAAGTGTGATGGTCTTGCCATCCGGCGAGATATCCCAGCCCGTGGCCAGCCAGGGCTGGATGCGTTCCTGTTCGTCGGTCACAATAAGCGGCTCTAATGCGGGGTAAGAATTACGGTTACCGGCAATTCCGAGGTTGTCAGCGATGGAACCTATCTGGGTGATACCTCCATTGTGATTCCAGATAAAAGTGCCGCCATATTGTGGTTCATCAGGTCCGGGAGCCGGTGCGGGTTCTGGTGCCGGTGCCGGTGCGGGTTCTGGTTCCGGTGCCGGTGCCGGTGCCGGTGCGGGTTCCGGTTCGGGAGCCGGAGCCGGTGACGGGGCAGGACTTGGTTCAGCACAACTGCCCAGAAGCAGGCCGGCTATAATTACCATCATTAGAGTTATAATAAAAACCTTTTTCACTTTATGTTCCCTCCTTCATAGTACGTAGAGTACCGAACTAATAGATAGTGAATTATTTCATATACCTCCTTCCCTCCGATTATATCAGATTAATAGACCAGTGAAAATTCACGATAGTTATTTTCAACAACTCGTTTCGCGCTTACGCCGCGCATTTTCTTGAGAATTAGAGAAAGTCTAACTAATTTGAAATGATTTGTCAATTGATTTTATGCACAAAACTACCAGTATATGTATTATTATTGTCAAATTTATTACATCTTCCCTCACTAATCTTCACAATGAACCCCACCATTCATAATTATTATCGCCGGTAACAGGCCGGATAACCGGAATACACAAAGTATCACTCTCTTAATAATCTTAAAGGCGGGTCAGCCATATTCTCTCCAGTTGATAAGCCTATATCTTCATTAAGACGTAATTACCTCCCCATAACCCCGCCCCGTACTTTTGGGAAGTACCCCGGATGGGATTAGACATTGGTCGCCCGACATGTTACTATAAACATCGGCAAAGGGAAGGAGTGTTAAAATGTTTGAAGGGATTAGTTGTGACCTGAAGATTTAGAAAAAAGTGTTGTCTGGGGACTCGTCGACCACTCTGTGAATCTCGCCTCACCCTGTTGATTCCAGTAATTCTAAGATTAAGCAGTCCATCAGCAATGGTCTGTTCATATCAGGTTATTAATCGTTTCCAATAAGCATTTTCCCAACCAGGCTTGTTCTTTGTTGCTAAAACCCCTCAACTGTTGAGCTTCCCGCCAGGTTTTCCCCTATTTCATTTTTTTAAATGTGCCAACTGCAGGGAACGTGTTTGTATTGAGACCGTCTTCAGCAAAAGAAAGGTGGAAGAAGTATGCCCGCTATAGATGAGCAAATAGAAATTGAAAAACAGATAGTACTGAACCAGATTGGCTACGACGGGGAATATCAGCCTTCGGGTCGTGTTGCCTCCCTGGTGGATGATTATATAGATAATTATCATGACCTTATTGCGCCGTCCTATTCGTATACAATCAGGGATATCGAATTTGTTGACGGAAAGCATATCGGCATCGGGGATTCAATTATCGTAAAAAGTAAAATACTCGCCGTATTGCTGGCGAGGTGCCGCAAGGTGGCCGTTTTCACCCTGACAATCGGTAGCTACCTGGAAGAAATGGTGGCTTACCTCGCCGAGAGCCATCTGGTACTTCAGGCGACCGTGCTCGATGCTATCGGTTCAGGCACGGCGGAAAAACTGGCCGACCAGGTTGAAAAGATAATAAAGGTGAAGGTCGGTACCGAGGGGCTTGTTGCCAGCTGGCGTTTCAGCCCGGGCTACTGCGACTGGGAAGTCAGCCAGCAGAAAGCAGTCTTTCAAGCCATGCAAGGCGATACCGCCGGTGTAAGATTGACGGAGAGTATGCTGATGATACCCCGCAAGTCTATATCCGGTATCATCGGGGTCGGCCTGCCCGGTAATGGTATTGAAGAGTATAACCCGTGCCTTACCTGTAAGAAAAAGGACTGCCCGGGGAGGAGGAAGTAGGCTATAGTTATAAGAAAAGGACTTGACGGGGGGAGTTATCAGCCCCTTACCCCCGAAGCTATATCACGTGTCAACGATACTGTTTTACGCGTTATTGAGGAAGTCGGTTGTAAGGTAAATTCGGAGCAGGCCGTGGCTGCGTTTAAAGGAGCCGGGGCCAGTGTAGATAGGGAAAATCGCGTACGCATATCCCCCGGAAAGGTGATGGACCTTATCGGGAAAGCCCCATCGGAAATCAGGCTGTGCGGCCGTAACGACAAGCACGATATATTATTAGGCGGGAAACGCGTCTACGCCGGTACCGGGGGCACCGGCCTTAATGTTTACGAACCTGAAACGGGCAAGAACCGCCCGGCTAATCTGGAAGACCTGAAGAAAATCGCCAGACTTGTAGATAAACTGGATAATATCCATTTCTTTCTGCTGCCCACCTACCCCAACGAACTATCGATAGAGCAGGTAGATGTCAACCGTTTCTTCGCCGGGTTGGACAATACCACCAAGCATATTATGGGCGGAGTCTATACATCCGAAGGTTTACAGCAGGTCATACGAATGGCGGAAACGGTGGCCGGTTCGGCGGGGGCGCTGCGGGAAAGACCCATTATATCCGTGATAACCTGCAGCATCAGCCCTTTTATTATCGATGGTGAATACGGCGATATGGTGGTAGCCGTCGCCAGGAGCGGTCTGCCTCTGGTATGTCCGTCGGAACCGCTGTGCGGGGCGACATCACCGGTAACGCTGGCAGGCAATCTGGTTGTCCAGACGGTGGATTCATTAATGGGAGTTATGCTGGTCCAGGCGGTTAATCCGGGAACGCCGGTAATATTCGGCTCGGTGGCCACCAATACGGACCTGCGGGACTATAAATATATAGCGGGTTCTGTGGAGATGGGCCTGCTCAATGCGGCTGGGGCCCAGATGTCTCAATTTTACAAATTGCCTTACTACGCCACCGGAGGCATGACGGATTCTAAAACACTGGATGCCCAGAGTGGTTACGAATCGGCTATTACCAGCCTGCTGTGTGCCCTGGCAGGCTCTAATTTTATCCATGACGCGGCCGGGTTGATGGAGTTCGCCCTGACCGTCTGCTACGAAAAATATGTAATTGATAATGAAATAATCGGCATGGTGATGAGGGCCGTCGAGGGGATAAGAGTAGATGACGAGACCTTGGCTTATGACCTCATCAAGAAAATCGGGCCGGGTGGCAACTTCGTCACCGCCAAGCACACGCGGCGCTTTATGCGGCGGGAGCATTACCAGCCCGTATTGAGCGACCGGAACAGCCGGGAGAAGTGGGAAGAAGGGGGTGGTAAAACCACCTGGGAACAAGCCGCCAGGACCGTAAATACTATTCTGGAAACCCCCGCGGTTAAATTACCGGATGCGGTTAGAAGCCGGATACTGGCGGAGATAAAAGGCATTATAGCCTGAAGATAGGCCCGCAAGCGGATAGGAGGGAAGGATGTCTGCGGAAATAATCGACTTAGTCAGAGAGAATGTAATTCAGGGGAGAGTCACCCGGGATGACGAAGGCATCGAGGAGGGTATGGTCGGGCAGCCCGGCGTAACCGAGTTGATAACAGAAGCCCTGGACTTGGGCGTCAATATAGCTGACATTATCACCGAGGGGCTTACGGCATCCATGGAGACCGTAGGCGAGAAATTCGAGAATGAAGAATACTATATACCCGATATGCTGGCCTCGGCCGAAGCGGTAGGAGTTGCCATGGAGCTGCTGGAGCCGCACCTGGCCAGGAACGGCATAAAGCCCAAGGGCAAGATGCTTATCGCCACCGTCAAGGGTGACCTTCATGATATCGGCAAGAACATCGTATCGATACTGCTGCGGGGGGCCGGATACATCGTTAAAGATATCGGTCACGATGCCGAGCCTCAGGACATTGTAAACGCCGTCAGAGAAGAAAAACCCGATTACCTCGGGCTTTCAGCGCTGCTTACCAGCACCATGGTAAACATGGAGGAAATTATCAAAGCGCTTAAAGAAAATGGCCTTAGAGACAAGGTAAGGGTAATCATCGGCGGGGCGCCGGTTACGCAAGAGTACGCCGAGAGTATTGGCGCCGATGGTTACGGCGCCGATGGGTTTCATGCCGTGGCCGTAGTAGAAGCCCTGAGCTCCGGCAAGTAGCCATGTAGAGAAGGGGGAGCGAAATGCCCAGAGAAGGAATATTAATTGAAAATCCTATAGAAAGGCTGTCCGGCGAGCAGGTACGGCAGATTCACGATGCCTCCATCGATATTCTTAATGACCCGGGGCTCCTTTGCTTTAATAAAAAGGCGGCGGAGGTCTTTCAGTCCCATGGCGCCGAGGTGTCCGCAATCTCCGGCAGCGGGACGCCCTGCTGGGGCGTGAAAATACCGGAAAGGCTCGTTGCCGGTGCCCTGGAAAGTGCCCCGAAGACGGTCAAGCTGGGCGCCAGAAACCCGTATAATACCCTGATAATGAACGGGGATGAATCGCGCGTGTTTTTCATCACCGGCTCGGAGACCAATATCTGGCTGGATGTAGATTTCCCGACCTACGTCAGTAAGTTGGACTCTTCACGGGAAATAAAAGTGCCGGAATTTCACCCCCGGCGCGGCACGGTGGCCGACTTATGCGATTCCGCCCATGTCTGCGAGCACCTGGAAACCGTGGACGGCTATATACGCACGGTTAATATCCAGGATAAAGACATAACCGAAGATAATAAAGATGTCAATAAGTTCTTCGCCTGCCTGGATAACACCACCAAACATGTCATGTCCGGTCTCACCAGCCTGAAACAGCTGGATAACGTGGTCAGGATGGCGGAAATTATTGCCGGCGGACCGGAAAAGCTCAAGGAGAATCCCTTGATATCGTTTATTACCTGCCTGGTAAAAAGCCCGCTGCAATTCGTCGATGATACCACCGAGACTTTTATGGAGGTGTGTAAAAGAGGGCTGCCCATCGTGGTTTCTTCCTCGCCGCAGGCCGGAACTTCGGCGCCCATTAAAGAGGCCGGTATCATGGCCCAGATTAACGCCGAGGTACTGGCCGGCATAACGCTCGGCCAGCTGGTGAACAAGGGGACGCCGGTGCTCTACGGCAGCGTGCCGGTGAGGGCGCGCATGGATACGCTGGGCGATTCCTACGGGTCGATAGAGACCAGCCAGTATAATATCGACTGCGTGCAGATGGCGCGATTTTATAAACTGCCGAACTATTCCACTTCCGGCGTGAGCGATGTCAAGATACCCGGACAGCAATCGTCGATAGAGAGGCTCTTCTCCGATATCTTGGTCACGTTGAGCGGGCCGCAGTTCCTGCACTGTGCCTTCGGGCTGCTGGACTGCAACTCCGTGTTCTGCCTGCTCCAGGCCGTCCTGGATGACGCGCATTTCAAGATGATTAAATTTTTCCTGAAATCGCCGCGCATTAACGAGCAGGAGCTTGATACTATCAAGAAACAAATAAAGGAAGTAGTGGCCACGCCGCAAAAAATGTTTATCAATTATATCCGCCCGGTCATGCGCAGCGGGGAAATCTCGCCCCCTTATCCTTACGAGGCGGAAGGCGAGGTCGATAGTGTTTTTGCTTTAGCCAATGACCGTTTGGAGGAACTAAGGGCTAAACCGGTGGAGCATATCGACCCGGAAACCACCGCCAGAATATTCCGGGAGATACCCGGTCTGTTACTCAGGCTTAATGTCTATAAAGGGGAAAGTTAATCATGAGTGAAGATATTCTAAGTATGATTAAAGAAAACGTAATACAGGGGAGAAAGACCCGGAATGATATGGGTATTGACGAAGCATTGTCAGGTACCCCGGGCGTAGTAGAGCTTACGGAGTCGGCACTGAAGAATAATATTTCTCCGGAGTTAATCATCAAGCAGGCCCTTACTGCGGGAATGGGAGTCGTCGGCGAGAAATATTCCACGAGGGAATACTTCATACCAGATATGCTGGCCTCCGCCGACGCCGTCGGGGCAGCCATGGACATACTGAAGCCCCTCCTTGAAGAATCGAACGTGGAAACCAAGGGAAAATTCGTCATCGCCACGGTTAAAGGAGACATACACGATATCGGTAAAAATATCG
Source organism: Dehalococcoidales bacterium (assembly GCA_034430575.1). Lineage (GTDB taxonomy): Bacteria > Chloroflexota > Dehalococcoidia > Dehalococcoidales > RBG-16-60-22 > JAFGPF01. The sequence continues at coordinate 507 of DAOUDZ010000084.1, read as the reverse complement.
TGGCTATCCTGCTCAAGGGCGCCGGCTACGAAGTCAACGACATCGGCATAGACGTTCCGGAAGAAAAAATTATCAGCGTGGTCAGGGATGAACAGCCAGATTACCTCGGTCTCTCCGCCCTGCTGACCACCACTATGACAGGAATGGACGTTGTCATCAAGGCGTTGAAGGAGAACGGCCTTAGAGACAAAGTGAAAGTCCTCATCGGCGGGGCGGCCGTATCAGACGAATACGCCGGGGAAATCGGCGCGGACGCTTTTTGCGCGGACGCTTTTCAGGCCATCAAGGCGCTGGATGAGTTTGAAGGAGTATAACCGAATTCCAACCGTACCGGTAGTTATTTAAAGGAGTTTAAAGACATGGCAGGAATTGCAGGAGTACTTGGAAACGATAGCGGCGAACTGAAAAGAATGATGGAGAAAATCAGCTACCGCGGCCCCAACGAGACATGGGTTAATATACAGAGCCCGGTGAGTCTTGGTTGCCTTGAGTTGAACGTGGGCGGAA
>DAOUDZ010000083.1:0-3623 GCA_034430575.1 Dehalococcoidales bacterium | reverse complement strand
AATGAGCTTCGCCGCCGCGGTGCCATTTACCGCACTTGCTGTAGAATCCCCAGGTGAAATTAACGTTGAACCCCTCCAGGTCTTCACCGTAGAGCCAGACGACCTCGTCGCCGTTACCCGGCCCCACTCCCATATTCGCGGCCTTGATTGACCCGTACTGTTCACCGCCCGCCATTTGGGCCCCCTGCGCACCCATGGACTTGAAATTGGTAGTCATTTTCTTGATATATTTGCTGTATTTATCACCCTTGGTTGCAGAGGCCGATTTCGGTGAAGCAGCTTCAGCCTGATATGCGTCAGCCAGGCCGATGGTATAATGGACGATGGGTCTTTCCAGGCTCTTAACCGTAACCGGACCGTGCGGCAATCCTTTGGGAACAAGCACACACGAAGGCTCGTTGAAGACATGTTCTTCCTGTTCTTCGCCAAGTAGCACCGATATTTCCGCGCCCAGGTCAAAGATATCGGTGTTTTTCGTCCCTTCAAATACGAGGATTTCATCGTAGGGGTGTACCAGCATACCCTCCAGGGGATGGAACGTGCCGGGTTTTTTAACGAACCCGTAAGAAAATTGCGCGTTGAACCCTTCCATGTCTTTGGCTTCCATCCAGACACGAGGCTCGGCGTAGAGTCCCTTAGGCGGGTCCTTGATGAGCGCGGGTTTGATAAGATGAGCGTATTCTTTTTCTGCCATTTTTATTTTCTCCTTTACCCATTTTGATTTATTGGCTGTGCTGTTAAAGGCAAGCTCCTCTGGAGAGTCCGCCTTTTTCATTTATGGATATCTTTTAGCGGGGCGGCCTGCCTTCCCGCGCCATGCGCCCGAAGCCCCTCTCGGGGTCGTACCTGCCCATCGGTATGCCGCCGCCGACGTTCAGCATCTGCCCGGTGATGTAGGAACTCATCTCCGAGCAAAGGAACAGGTTCGTATAGCCGATATCTTCCGGCAGCCCGACTCTCCCTATGGGCGAAAATTTACCCATCTGATCCATCACGGGGCCTCTCTCCTCCGGCGGAATCATGGACAGGACGGGGTCCCAGACCGGCGATTTGATGGGGCCCGGTAAAATACCGTTGACGTTGATATTGCTGGGACCGAGCTCATAGGCAAGGTTATAGACCAGGCCGATGATGGCAGCTTTAGCCCCGTGATATTCCACGGATGGGCCGGGGGGATTATAGACGCCCATCGAGGAAATCAGGACTATCTTGCCGTATTTCTGGTTCTTCATGTACGGCACGACTTCCTTACAGAAAAATACGTGACCTTTATAATTAAGATCCGTCATCAGGTCGAAATATGCTTCCTGTGTGTTTTCTACACCCCTCGCGGGTCTTTCGCCCTCCTTGGGAGGCGTCATGGCACTGCTTGTGATAACGCTCCCTCCGGCGCTGCCTATCAGGATATGTACCGTGCCGAACTTTTTAACGGTCTGGTCCACGCAGGCTTTGATTTGCGCGGTATCGGTGATGTCACACTTGATGAAGATAGCTTCCTTGCCTTTTTGGCTGGCCTCCTCGGCGGTTTTCTCTCCCTCCTCCTCTTTGACGTCGGCGATAACGCAATTACAGCCCTCCTCGGCGAAGATAAGGGCCGTAGCTCTGCCCATCCCCGTAGCGCCGCCGTTGATGATGGCAACTTTGTCCGGTAGCAGTAACCTGTTCATCTTTATCCTCCTTGAATATAGTCAAATATTCAAATGAAGTCAGAAAGGTCAGCACGTGCGATTTCTGCCGTCTATGTCGTAAAACGAACCCAAATCTCTGACGGCGCACCTATTATAAACCCTACCACCGAGGATATCAACAATAACTTTAACCTTCCTTGTTTATCATTTCTAAAGCGTGATATAATCGGGTACGGAAAGGTAGGTTAGCATGAGTTTAACAAAAAAAGACTATGAGATATTCGGGAAATTCAACTTCGAGCATAAACCCATCGGCATTAAATATTCGCTGGGAAAGCCGGAGGGAATAGAGCCGACAGATAAGGTCCTGGCGCTTTGCGAGCTTATCGCGGAAGCCCAGACCAGCAAACCATTTTACATTACCACAGAAAACGTCCAGTGCGGCGAGCAGGTACTGGGGATACAGGACTACCCGCCGGTCATGTACAGCGGGCAGCTCGGGCCGATGTTTTCCATGTTTAAGACCCCGGGGGCCAACCGGAGAATCTATGATTACGTTCCCCATATGGCTAAAGATTCCGTTAAATATATTTCCTGCGCTCAAATTGACCAGATGAATTTTGAGCCCGACCTGCTGATTTTTACCGCCAATGTCACTCAAGCGGAAATCATCCTCCGGGCCAGCAGTTTTTCCGACGGTAAGATGTGGCACAGCAAGGGGTCTACGTGCCTTGCCTGCGCCTGGATATTCGCCCACCCGTACTTGAGCGGCGAGTTGAATTACACCGTTAGCGGCCTCGGCTTCAGCATGAAAGCAAGACGGGCGATGCCGGAAGGATGGTTTATTCTGACATTCCCCTTCGATACCATCTCCTCGCTGATTGAAAATCTTAACGATATAGAATGGGAGCCTTACTGGTTTAAACTGGGCAGGGATAAATTTGTTGAAGAAGTACAAAAAAGAGAGAAAGAACTTACCGCTAAACTGGACACGGATTACATCCAGACGACGAAATCCCTGGATAAGTAATAATTGAATTAAATATTTACCCCTTAACAAAAAAACGGCACCGCGTATTTTCCGGTGCCGTTTAGTTTTTACAGGTCGCATAAAACGGTCTCTGACGCCGCAATTAAATCACCTTTAATACCGGGCAGAGCCATTCCCCTCTTCTCAAGGCTATTCGAAGGCATACAACGTGCCATCGTGTGAGCCTATATACAACATACCGTCAGCTACGGCGGGAGAAGAGGTGATTTTATCTCCGGTAGTGTAGTTCCAGAGCTTATTGCCGTTAGCTCTATCTACAGCATACAGATTTCCATCATGGCTACCGAAATAGACGGTAGAATCCGTAACGGCGGGTGAGGACGCCAATAAATCCTTAGTTTCAAAGGACCATAATATTTTTTGGGTACTCACTTCCAAGGCCAGCATATTATAATTCGCACCCAGATAAATAACATTGCCTACTATAGCGGGAGAGGAGGTCGTTCTTACCCCCCACCCGAGCGGGTGCAACCAGATAAAGCCTGAAGCGTTCGGGGGCTTCGGCGCCGCGCCCCTGACATACATCACGTTCCAGTAAAATTTAATCTTGTGTTCAAAAGGCCAGTTCTTGGCCTGGTAATCAATAGCATACATCCAACCTGCTGAATTGGTAACGTAGGCAACTCCGTCTTTCACCACCGGAGACGATAAAATAGAATCTTTAGTATCAAAGTTGAGGCGAAGTCGTCCGTTCCTGGCATTCAGGACATAACATGAGCCGTCTGCCGAGCCGACGACGATAACCCCATCGATAACCAGCGGCGATGAGCCTACATGACTTCTTGTTCTGAAATTCCAAATTTCTGCTCCTGTAGCAATATCAACAGCATAAATATAATAATCATCGGAGCCGAAGTATACCACGCCGTCAGCCACGGCCGGCGATGACCTTACAGGATAATTTGCATCGAAAGACCATAGCTTCGTGCCGCTGGCGGCATCCA
>DAOUDZ010000082.1:0-10276 GCA_034430575.1 Dehalococcoidales bacterium | reverse complement strand
TCCAGTCTTTGGTAACATGGTGGGGAACGGCGTTGAAAGCGCGGGCGGTTTCCGCCGTGCCGTACACCCACTTCCTGTATTCGGGGAAGTAGTTGAAGTATTTCTTGTTCGCCTCGCCGCTTAGATGGCATTCAACGTCTATTTTGAAATAGTCGTCTTTGGCAAATTCTGGATGTGCCATTACATTTGCTCCTTATCAGCAGACTACGAAGTCCTTATTTCTTTTTCTCCGGACGGTAGCTCTTGAAATATTTGGTCCTGTTGAGGCGTTCCTCGTATTTCTCGTGCATCTTGTGGAAGGCCTCTCTCTCGCCCATGCCTTCCCTGTCTTTGATGAACATGAGCTCTCTCTCATCCGGTTCGTAATGGAGGTTGGTGCTGAAAGAATGGTAGAGAATGACCTCCTTGAGATTGGTCAGACCAAGCCTGTCCAGCATGTGACGGCGGGCGAACTTGCCCATGACCACGCAGTCGCGCGGCAGCAGGGAGATAGCAGCAGCCAGGTTGTGTACCTCTGACTCCAGGTCTTCCTCGGGGACGGCCTTGGTGACGTAGCCGGCCTCCTCGGCCTCATCGCCGCTGATGGTGCGGCCGGTGAGCAGGATTTCTTCGACCTTCTTGGTGTGACCCATGACCAGTTCGATAGGCAGAGTGGGCAGACCGCCGAAGGCGAGCCGCTGGCCCATCTGGGAAAACTTAGCGTTCTTGGCGCAGACTACAATGTCGGCGGCCTTGGTGATGTATAGTCCGGCTTCAATGGCCCAGCCGTGGACCTGCACCATGACGACTTTGTTGCAGTCCAGGATGGCCTGCGGGAATCCATAAAGCTGGTCCTGGTCGGTCTGCAGCCTGATTCTCTGGCTGGGTTTGACACCTTTGGCGCCGCCGTAAACGCGGTAGACCATGGACAGGTCGAACCCGGCGCAGAAGTTCTTGCCGGCGCCCTTGAAGATAACCACGTTGCAATCGTCATCATGGTTAATTTCCCACATGGCCTTCTTGATATCGCCGGTCATGTAATCTTCGCCGATGCTGATGGCGTTGTTCTTATCGGGTCGGTTCAGGGTGAGGTAGGTAACTTTGGGGTATTCCTTGTCTTTCTCAAGTGTAATTGACTCGAATGTTGGGTAAGCCATAAATTTCTCCTCCGGTTTTATTATTTTAAAATTGCCTTTTAGTCACTATCTTAACTTGCCAATCCTTGCGCGTTAACGGATTAAAACAAGGGAACAAGAGACAGTAGCTTTGAAGCCACCCTGTTATTTCAACTGGTGTCATAAACGTCAACAGACTGATATAGTACGGTTATTTTTAAGAGAAGTAAGATAGTATCCTTGCGTCCTTTAAGCAATCCCATATCACCAGTACAACTTAATTGTTCTAAGTAGTCCGGCCGCCTTTCTAGTGGGAGGGGAATGATAATACGCAAACGAGCAGACTGAAGTCTTAAGTAACAGAGGCATCACTGTAAAAAATCACGTCCCCTTTGCTTGTACAATTACCCTGTTCAGATATTCAGATAATTGTACCGTAGTAGTTTACCTTAATATGAGACGTAATGTCAAACGATAGCGCTTTGCGGAGTTAAGCGGGACAGATTCCCCCCTTTTTACTGTATGCGTAACCGTTTGATAGGTAATATCCGCTGACCATACCGGGCTTATTCATACTATTTTTTAATATCATAGTGGATGCGTACGAACTGGTAGGCGATTGTCCTGTCGGCAGGGTCTGCCAGGGTTTTATCTTCCGCTTTTTCAAACCTGAATTTCAGGAGTCTGGAGATGGCTGTGTAGACGCTATCGGTGTCAACGACTCTAACGAGTGCAGCGTAATTTGCCCGGGTAAATTCCTTTTTCCCGGCGGAATCGGCTTCCGGGCTTGCGGAGGCTTCTTGATAACATTTTAGGAGTGCCAGGGCATTCTCCGGCCTGGACTTAAACGATTTTTTCAGGTAGCGGTTGGTCTCGTCCCGGGAACCGTAACGCGACCAGATTTGAAGGAAGTGAACAGCATCTTCGGGGTATTCCAGGTAGAGGGTTTTCTCTTTGGCTATGGCCTGGATGCCTGAAGCAAGTTTTTCCCCAAGAGTACGTTCCTCCTTTTCTGATAGGAGGCGTTGGCCGTCGTCTTTTTCTGCGGATGCTGTTCTAAGGAGGAAACTTCTAACGGCAAATGAGATAGTACCGCCGCTTGCAGTCTCGTCTGTGGTGGGTGGGGGAGTTGCGGACGGCACCAGATCCCTGATGCGGTTTGCTAAGTCTTCCCACTTTTTACTTATTTTATCGCTGTAGTATCTGGCCTTTATTGATGGTCCCTTAAACGGTCCGGTCAGCGTGGATGTTGCAGGGAAGAGTCTGGCCGGTAGGGGTATTACTATAAGTATAATAACGATAAATAAAATGATAGAGGCCATGATAATTGCGGCGCGGAGATAGTCCGGGACGATTGGTTCCGGGGGTTTAAGGGGAGGTAATATAGTGACTGTATTTTTCGGTGGCTGGGCAGGCAGTTCGATTATCGGGGGAGTTGGCGTCTCGACGGTGAGCAGGGGAACGGGCTCGGTCGGTTGCCCCTTAACGGTAAATATGCCCAGCGAAGACCAATCACCCTCGATAGGTCTTATAGCCTTGATCTGCCAGAAGTAGGTGACCCCGTATTCTAGCTCCTGGGTCATGGCAAAGCCAGTAGTAGTCACGGTTACGTCAACGATGGGTGAAGTCATAGCGATGTTGTCACTTAGTACGAACTGGTACTCGGTAACGCCGGACATCGGTGTCCAAGAGAACGAAGGCCTTCGGCTCATGTTTGAGCGGCCGCTGGGTGGTGAAAGTATTACGGGAAGGATTGCATTCAACGGCTCGATGTGGAAGTATTTTGGTACGGAATATCTGCTATAAACCGGCTGTGATGTTCGTATCCTCCAGTAATAGGTTGTCCCGGGCATAAAGTTGACGTAATTGTCTCCTGTCTGGCCCGGGCCGGCAATCACGCTGGCTACCGAATTAATTGTAGCTACGGTTATGCTGGCTACAAGGGAATAAAAATCCTCATCCAGAGCGATTTCCAGTTCGTATTCGGTCGATTCAGTAGGGCGTTCCCATGTAAAACATACGTCATGGGCAATACCATTCATGGTATTAACAGAATTGATAAAATCCAAGGCGGGTGACGTAAGTGTTAATGCGATATCGACATCGCTGTAACTATAGAGCTTGTTGGTGCCGTTCGTTTTAACCGCCCAGAGTTTACCGGTACTGGCTCTAAGAGCTGTGGGGGTAGCATTGAGATACACGGTACCATTATCAATATCGGTTGTGGAGGTCGTGGTGCTGGAACTCCAGCTTATTGATGTGGCAGTAGCGCTTGCTGGAGAAATATACAGCCATAATGTGCTCTGTTCGGTGGACGTGTCGAACTCCAGGGCGTAAAGCGTGTTGTTATTAATGGCCAGGCCATATATACCGCCGTTTAAAGTATTTCTGAAAATATCCGTCCATGCGGTGCTGGTGCCGATTTGCCATTTTCTAATGTTCTGTCCCGGGGTATGGCTGGCGGCGTAAATAATGTGGTTGGAAGCATAGTTCTCGTCGGGTACAATCTGGACCCTGCCTGCCCCCAGCTCCAGTGTATACGGAATTGTATCCCAGGATAGACTGCTATCGGTACTATAAGCTACGTAGCCGTCCTGGCTACCTGCCATTAACGTGCCTGTACTGACGCTCACTAATGTGGCGCCGCTATTGAGACTTGTAGATATCCCCCTAAACCAGCTAAAACCGCTATTGATTGATTTGGACACCACGCCGATATTATCGAGAGCGTATAAGACGGTAGTGCTTTCCACGGCCAGGTCCTGGATATTCAGGCTGCAAGTTCGGGTATTCCATTGGGTGAGTCCGCCGTCACTGTTGGTGTAAATGGTATTGTTACTCTTTTGAGCCAGGAAAACGTAGTCAGGGTCCTGGCGAGCGATGCGCACTATATAGTCAGTCGTGCCTTGCAGGCTGAATACTCGCTGCCAGGTGGTGGTTTTACGCCAGAGGCTGAAGTCTTCACCATCGTCAGTCGTGAAGTAGACTTTACTGCCGTCCGATGACACGGCGACGTCTGTGGCACTATCGATAGAGGTATCAATCAGGCTGATGTCGTTAAATGTCTTTCCGTTATCCGTAGAGACTGAAAAAGCGCTTTCGTTACCGGCGGTTCCAGCCACAAAACTGGGTGTTTTCCAGGCGACCTTTACCCTGTTTACGCCGCCGGGTTGCTTCGTGGTGGAGGAAGTTAGCACGGTCGGCGATGTTGCCGAAGGATTAGCGCTGCGGTAAACGGTATTACTATCATAGCTGCCGGCGACTAGGTAGGAACCGTTAAAGACGACGCTGTGTATTTTTACGTCTGCCTTTATCAGGGTCTTAGCGGTGTCTACGTAGCGGTATATTCCGCTGGTATCTTCGGCTCCTTCGACGGTCAAGCCGATAAAGACTTTGCGGGTATCGTCATCCGTGGCCAGATAGTCTGGGTCTAGCGATAGTGAAGCCGAAGATAGCCCGGAAATGTCGCCATTGTTTACGATGGTACATGGATAGTTGACATAGCCAGCACTGCTGTTCCACTTTTCAGCGATGATATCAAGGATATGTAGTTTGATGTTAGCGCCATTATCTACGCTGATGGCAACCATAGCCAGGTCCGATGAGAAATTGGGAGAAAATTCCACGGCGGCTACCACATCGCCGACACCGAACCCTGACATGCTTTTAGTCCCTTTCCAGGAGGGAACGCCGGCGCCATGGTCGAAAATCCACACGTTGGCTTCGCCGTCTGTGTCCGTACCGGCCGCAGCTATATAGTGTATCGTGTTTCTGATGGGCGATATCTCAATATCATGTATAGCTGTCGCCGATGGACCGCCGTTTTCCGGGGGAGTTCCCAGAGTATCCCAGGTAACGCCGCCGTTAGTAGTGAGATAGAGTTCCGGTGTGCTGCTATTGGCGATGACTACTATGTCCCTGTCATCCGGGGCAACCGCTACGAGGTCGGGGGTGATGTCAAGCTCCAGGGCCGCCCAGCCAAGCCCGGCGTCGGTAGATTTGTAGACCACATTATCTGAAATACTGTCACCCGGGGCGGCGTATACGGTCATGCCGTCGCCGGCAAAGGCGAAATCGCGGACATCTAAATTATCACCCGTGCCGTCAGGGCCCAGGATATATTCCAGCGTATCGGGAATAGTCTCGGCTGACCATACAGCTCCGCCGGCAGATACCGGTTTGGCCGGTAAAAACAGGCCGCCCAGCAGCAGTATCATTAATACCAGGCTCGCTATTACTGATGTTTTCTGTTTCATAAGCCTGTTGTTATTTATTCTTCCCTCTGGAGTTTATCATAGGCCGCCTTTTCTGCTTCTAAAATATTGGCGGGCAGTTGTTCGACGGTACCCGCGGATAATGCCAGCAGGTATATTCTGGCGGTTTTTTCAATCAGTTCGCAGGCGGTAAAGGCATCGCGCATGGTGCGGCCGATGCCTATTGAGCCATGATTCGGCAGGAGCACCCCATTCCTGTCTTCCAGAGCGGCTAAAACACTGGATGTTTGCTCCGGACTGCCGCTGGAGGCGTGTTTAGACAGTCTTATCTCGCCGCCGAGAAAGGCAACCTGGTCATTCATGATAGGGGGGATACCCCGTCCGGTAACGGAGACGGCGCTGGCGAATACTGAATGGGTATGAATAACAGCGTTGATGTTTTTTCTGGCCCGGTATATGTTGATGTGCAGCGTCGTCTCTATTGATGGACTCAAACTGCCTTCTACCGTTTGCCCTCGGAAATCCACAATCTGGATGTCGTCGACGCCGAGCAGGTCATAGTGCCGCGAGCTGGGGGTAATCGCCAGCAACTGTCTTTTACCTTCGGACGGCAGGCGCAGGCTGATATTACCGCCGGTGCCGACGACTAGACCTTCCGCCAGCATTTCTTTCGCTGCTTCTAGGACTGTCTTCTTTTCTTCACGCCACTGGCTCATTTTGTTACTCCCGTTCGATGTGGGCAGCACGTTAGAAGCCGTGCCGTATTCTTCATTATTCTAATATAGACGAATTTAATAGTCCAATAATACGGACAAGAGTATCTTGACAGCGTTCGGCCGGGCGCGGTACAATAGTTCATATAGTTAACTATTAACTTTATAAACTAAGTCCCGGTGAATACGGCTGGATATGAAGAAAAATGGAATTGATGGTGTCGTTAACGACCTGCTTTCCATCACGCCCCTGATACGCCGCAGTATTCAAAGGAAAGTTGTGCGGACAGCCTTTGCGCAGATTGAAGAGGACATATCTCTGCCCCACCTGGAAATCATAAAAACGTTAAATGAAGAGGGCACCAGACATATAGCTGAAATCGGGGAGAAGCTGCAAATACCCAAGCCGCAGATGACCCACCTTATCGATAAGCTTGAAGGCCTGCATATCGTCACCAGGCGGGTATGTGCCGCCGACCGGCGGATTATTAATCTTACGCTTACTGATAAAGGCAAGCGGATAATTGAGGAACTGGACCGTGTCATTAAGGAAAGTATCAAAGGGAAATTGTCTTTCCTTTCGGAAGATGAATTGCGGGAACTATCTCTATCACTGGAAAAACTCGGTGATATACTCTGTAAATTGTAGATATTTATCATAAGGAAATAGCGGGTGGAAATCAAGGAAGCGCCATTATATCAGAGTTCACTGCCTAAGCGGAAGGTTGTCGCCGCCATGGTGGGCACGATGCTCTCCATGTTCCTCGGCTCGATATTCATGACGATAACCGCCACGGCCATGCCCAGAATTATTACCGACCTTGGCGGCTTTAGCCAGTACACCTGGGTATTTACATCCTATATTATTACCGAGACTATTGCCCTGCCGCTGACCGGTAAACTTACCGATATGTACGGTCGTAAATGGTTCTTCGTCGTTGGCATGGCTATCTTTACTCTGGGTTCGTTTCTTTGCGGCATCAGCCAGTCGATGTCCCAGCTCATCATCTTCCGGGCGTTTCAGGGGATAGGATTCGGCGTGATGTCCGCCCTGGGCTTTATCGTTATTGCGGATATTTTCCCGCCGGAGGAACGGGGCAAATACAGCGGTTTGATGGCCGGCGTCTTCGGGTTTTCGACAGTTATCGGGCCTACTCTGGGCGGCTATCTGACAGACGCACTTTCCTGGCGCTGGTGCTTTTTCGTCCCGATACCCATCGGACTGATAATAATCATTATATTCATCTTTCTATTCCCGCAGTTAAAGACCTCACAGGCGAAACACAAGGTGGATTACGGCGGTGTCGTGACGATGACCCTATTTATCACGCCGCTGATACTGGCGTTGAACTGGGGTGGTGTCGATTATCCCTGGGGTTCACCGGTTATTATCGGCGTGCTGGCTTTCTCGGTGATAATGCTGATTGTCTTTATAATTAACGAAATGCATGCCGGGGAGCCTATTATCCCGCTGATACTTTTCAAGAACCGGGTCATGGCGGTATCGTCGATAGTGGCGTTTCTTAACGGCGCCTCCTTCTTCCCGGTAATAACCTTTATTCCTCTGTTTTTCCAGGGAGTGCTGGGGGCTACCGCCACCGCGAGCGGGGGTTTCCTGACCCCGATGATGTTGAGCATGGCGGCGGGTAGTTTCATCAGCGGGCAGTTGTTATCACGTGCCGGGGGACGCTACCGTTTGCAGGGTGCCGTGGGTTTTGTCTTTTCCGCCACCGGGTTTTTCCTGCTTACCAGGATGACGCCCGATACAAGCTATGCTGCGGCGGTAATGTATATAATTATTGTGGGTATCGGCAACGGAATGATAATGCCCGTTCACACCATTGCCGTCCAGAATACGGTGCCTTATTCGATTATGGGTACGGCTACCTCCATGATACAGCTGCTGCGGCCGCTCGGCGGCGTTTTCGGACTGGCGATAGTCGGGTCCATACTCAATAATACTTTCGCCTCTTCATTTATCCGTAATCTCTCATCGGAAGTGAAGGCCGTCGTCTCGCCGGAAAAGCTGGCGGAGATTGTGGATAATCCCCAGGCGCTGGTGAATGTGGAGGCGCATGCTCAATTGCAGAGCCTGTTTGAAGGTACGGGCAGCCAGGGGACGGTGCTTTTCGAGCAGCTGCTGACCGCGTTGCGGAATGCATTGAATTCCGCTCTGGTCCAGGTTTTTACTGTGTTTTTAATCGTAACTCTTCTGGGTCTGCTGGCGAACTTCTTCCTCAAGGGAGTTCCCGACTATCCGAGTAAACGGGACGTCACGACTATTAAATAATGGAGGGAGCCCGCTTGATACGAACCCCCTCGGTATCAGTTATTCATCCGGTCAGGTGGTGATATTCCGTATTTACTTGGAAAGAGCAATGTCCCCAAGGTTAATATCTTTTTCCGTATTGAGTTTTTCGAAAGTCTTGGCGGCGAAACCTTTCGCCTCGATTTTCAGTGAAAACACGCTCTCTTCAAGCCCCTCGAACCAGAAATCGCCGAATCCGTCGGTGGTAGCCGTCAGCTTGGAGCCGTTGCTGGTCAACGTACAGGTAGCGCCGATGACGACCTCTTTGTCGACGGGGTCGTAGACGGTGCCGGCGATGAACTTCCTGGGTATATTCAGGTAATACACCCTCGGTTTAGTCTTGAGGTCCGGCTCGAGCACCTCGGCCCTGGCAATCAGGTCTTTGAATTCTGATTCCTCGCCGAATTTGAGAGCCTCGGTGGGACAGGCATCGACGCAGCGGGGTACCGTCCATTCGCCGCTATCGAGGAGGTGGGCACAGCCGGTGCATTTCTGGGCAATGTTCAGGTCTTCATTAAAGAAGATAGCGTTATAAGGGCAGGCGTCAACACAGGCTTTACAGCCGGTGCACTTCTCCGGGTCGATGATGACCAGTCCGTCATCCCGCCGGTAGATAACGCCTTCGATGGGGCAGGCCGGTATGCACGGGGCTTCATCACAGTGCTGGCAGAGAATCGGGATGTAGTGCATCTTTACCTTGGGCACGGTGCCCCGGATGTGTTCGGTCATCCTCATCCAGAACTGTCCGGTATCCGGCTGGGGCTTGGCGTAGGGTGTCCAGTCGTTACCGACATGCTCGTCCTTGCAGGCAATCTGGCAGCTGTAGCACCCATTGCAGATTCCAACGTCTATTGCGAAAACCTTCATTTTAGTCCATTCCTCCTTCAACCCAGGCGTTAAAGCGTAGCCCGGACGCCTGGTCGTATTCTCTCTTGAAGGCACTATCGAATGCCTCGGGGTCTATTTTACGCCATTCTTCGTAATCTTTCTCGGTGACCGCTTGCACATCGACCAGGTAACCGCTGGTGGCCTGGCCGACGGCGTTCCGGGAGGCAACGCCATAAGGGGCGATGGTATTGATGGCGCCGCCGCGGTCGACCTTGCCCGGAACCAGCGGGTCGTGGCGGGCGCCGTGGTCGACGTAGGCAACACCGGGCATTACCCTCTCCAAGACACGGGCGCCGCAGAGGACGACGCCTCTCTCGTTAAATACCTTGACGATATCCCCGTCCCTAATCCCCCTCTTTTCGGCATCTATGGGATTAATCCAGGCGGGCTCGTATTTGTAGCCGTCTTTCGCCAGCACCTTGCAGGTCGCCACTTCTCTTGTCCAGGTAATATCGTCGCCTTGGGCGTGAGTGCGCCAGCGGCCGTGATTGGACATGAGCAGCAGCGGGAACATGGCGGCCCTTTCGCTGGAAATTCTCTCGTCGTGGGTTTCGCTCTTCTCAATCCACTTTGGAATGGGCGGCCTTTCCTTGTCATCCGGAAAGTGTTCCGCCAGCCTGGCCGAGTAGAACTCCAGCTTGCCTGTTGGTGTCTTCAGCGGGTTATTCTCCGGGTCTTCATAAAACTTGCGGAAGCCGGGCGGGTCGCTTTCCCAGTCCTTGGCGACCGGGAAGACGAAGTATTTCTTGTCCAGGAAATCATCCCACTTGATAAGGTGTTCGATTTCCATATCGTCGAAGACCTGTTTTTGCAGGTCCCGGGTTGTCTTGCGCTCGCTGAACTGGTCGCCGTAGCCGAGTTTCCTGGCGACTTCCAGGACTACCTCATAGTCGCTCTTGGACTCGCCGACAGGCTGAACGGCCTGTTCCATAATAGCCACGCTGTGGAAGTTGACACCCTGTCTGACATTGGTGACGATGTCCTCTACCTCCAGCGTGGTGTTGGAGGGCAGGACGACATCGGCGATAAGGCAGTCGTTCTCCAGCCAGGGGTGCTGGG
>DAOUDZ010000081.1:0-5411 GCA_034430575.1 Dehalococcoidales bacterium | reverse complement strand
AAATTTATGCGCTGCTGCTTCTTGTAACCCTGGCGCAACATGGCTATAGGTATCAAGTGTAATTTGTATGCTGTAATTTGATTAAGCCATAAGTGCGTGGTTCTAGGTATCGTCCCCTTTGGTCCACCAAGGTTTACTGTAGGCAGGACTAATCCTCTTTCTTTCGTTATCCGGCAGTACCTGTATCCTATATTCCACCGTTACCCTATCAGCATCGATAACTATCTTCCTCACAAAAGAACGTGAAGCGGTCTTATAATGGGGTCTATCAGCTTTGTCAAGGGGGGACCTTGCGAACCTTTCACGCCCCCTGGCGAGGATTAGCGCTCGCATACTAACGGGGGGAGCCGAGAGGCTCCCCCCGTGTGCTCTTTTTCCGGAAAAAGGGTTGCTATTCGCTGATTAAGCCGTGCTCAACCAGGTATTCATGGGCTATCTCGTCCGGCTCCATCTCCACACCTATCTTGGCGTTGAGATCCTGCCAGACCTTCTGCCCCTGCCCGATTATCTCCGGCGTGGCGGTCTGCCCGCCGCCGGGGAATGTCGCTACGAGCTCATTGATGATATCCTCGATTTCAGGATATTTATCGAGTGTTTCGGTGTTGACGTAGGGCACCAGGTCGTAAGGGGGCCAGAACGCTTGGTCGTCCTGATAGACGTACCAGCCGTTTTCGGAGATAACCGCGTCCGTACCGAAGGCCATGGCCACGTCACACTCGTGGTTTTCCAGCCCCAGCAGCGAAGCCCCGGGGGCGCCGGTCTTCAGCGAATCATCCGGGACGGAGAAGCCGTAATGCACCTCCAGCGCCGGCAGGCCGTCCGGTCGCGTGGAGAACTCGAAGCCCACGAAGGTAGTAATCTCCACGTCGCCGGCGTTATAGAGCGCCGCCAGGTCGGAAAGGGTCGTCAGGTTGTTCTCCTCAACGAACTCGGGCCAGGAGACCAGCACGTAGGTGTTGTTGTTCCAGATGGGGTCCAGCCAGGTAAAGCCGTTGGCGGCGTCCTCGTCCTTGACCATCTGGTAGAGCTCGTTGTTGTCCACGCCGGGGGTATACTCGTGGCCGAGATGGCTCATCCAGCCCGTGCCGGTGTAGTCGGCGCCGATCTGGATATCACCGGCTTCCATGGAACTGCGGAGACTTTCCGTCGACAGGTCGGAGACCAGCTCCACGGTAAAGCCCTCGGCTTCCAGCAGCTGGGCGAGCATCTGGCCGATGATGTATTGCTCGTTGAAGTTCTTGCAGCCGACGGTGACCGTCTTCTCTTCGCTGGTACACGATGATGCCAGGATGGGCATAAGCCCGATAATGAGAGCCAGGAACAATATTACAATTTTACGCATTTTTCCACTCCTCAAATAGTTCATTTATTGGTCGTAACGTATCTCGAATTAGGATTTTTTTAGCGACTATCACCTCCTCTCATGCATTTTTTACCCGGATTTTCAATCCACGCGACGTTACCCGGTTTTCGATAAATTCTAAAAGGACGCCCAGGAGTATGGCCAGGATGGCCGTCGGCGCGGCGCCCTGGAGAATCAACAGGGGCTCCATGCTGAACACCCCGGTAAAGGTAATCACGCCGAGGCCTTTGCCGCCGACGAGGACGGCCAGCTCCGCGGTACCGACGGTCACCACGCCGGATATCCGTATCCCGGTGATAATCACCGGCAACGCCATGGGCAGTTCCACTTTGCGGAATATCTGCCATTTGGTCATCCCCATGCCCCGGGCCGACTCGATGATGGCGTGGTCGATATTAGAGATACCGGCATAAGAGTTGCGGATAATCGGCATCAACCCGTAAACAACCAGGGCGATAACCACCGTCTGGAAGTTGAAGCCGAACTCGATAGACCACAGGCTGATGGGCAGAATGGCGATGATAGCGATTAAAGCCAGGCTAGGAATGGCCTGCCCGATGCTGGCCACGCCGATAACCGGCAGCGAGAGCCGGGAGAACCCCTGCCGCGTCACGAGAACGCCGAGGAATACGCCGATGGAGATACTGAAGACAAGCGCCCAGAACACCATCACTATGTGGTCGTAGGAGTGGGTGAAAATTTCGCTATAGGTGAACATACTGAAGATGCCCGCCTTCTCGACACTGGTTACCCCGATGGTAACACCCACCAGGATAACCAGGATCGATATCAGCACAATGCGTCGTCTCACGCGGCCGCCTTTCCCGGCTTAATGGCTTCGGTCAAATTCTCCTGAATGGCGTCCATCGTCAGTATCCCCTGGAGCCTGCCGGCCCTGTCGATAACCGGCAAAGAGCGGAACCGGCTGGCCAGCATTATCGAAAGGGCCTCGTTGAGGACGGCGTTGTCGGAAGTGACGATGGATGACGCCTCCATGGCGTCGGCAACCTTTTTCTTTCCCTCCAGCCCCGCGGCGCTTATCCAGCCGAGGAATTTCTGCTGCCCGTCGACGACGGCCAGGAAATCGCCGGCCGTCTCCACCAGATATCGCTGCGCCTTCTCGACGCTGTCTTCCGGGGTAACGGTGGGGATACCCCGGTTCACCACGTCCTTGACGCGCAGTAATTGCAGGCCCTTGAGGGCCCGGTCGGCCCCGACGAAATCCTCCACAAACTCATCTTTTGGCCGGTAGAGGATATTAGCCGGCGTATCGTACTGCACCAGGCGCCCTTCTTTCATCAGGGCGATTCTATCGCCCATTTTAATCGCTTCATAAATATCGTGGGTGACGAAGATGATAGTCTTACGGATTTCCTCCTGGATTTTGAGGAACTCGGTCTGCAACTCCACCCGGTTGATGGGGTCGATGGCCCCGAAAGGTTCGTCCATAAGGAGTATCGGCGGGTCGGCCCCCAGGGCGCGGGCGACGCCCACCCGCTGGCGCTGGCCGCCGGAAAGCTCCGCCGGGTACTTGTCCATGTATTCGGCCGGGTCGAGCCGGACCAGCGCGAGCAGTTCTTCCACCCGCTCCCGCCGCTTCGGCTTGCTCCAGCCCTTGAGCACCGGCACGGTCTCGATGTTCTGCCCTACCGTCATGTGGGTGAAGAGCCCGATTTCCTGAATGGCGTAGCCGATATCGCGGCGCAGCTCGCTCACCTTCATCTTTTTATTATCCTGGCCGTTGATTAATATCGTGCCGCTGGTGATGGGGATGAGCCGGTTAATCATCTTCATCGTCGTGGTCTTGCCGCAGCCGGACGGGCCCAGGAAAACGCATATCTCCCCTTCGTTAACCTCTAGGTCGATATTATCCACCGCCTTGGTGCCGTCGGGATATACCTTGGTGACGTTTTCCAGCTTAATCATGACTATTACCCTACCTTGAGTCCTTTCGGTGTGATGATTCTCTCCAGCAGCGCCATAATACCGTCGGCGGCCACTGCCAGGACGGAGACGGAGATACCGCCGGTGAGGATAAGGTCGGCCCGGGCATTACGAATCCCGCCGAAAATAGGCACCCCGAGACCCCCGGAGCCAAGCATGGCGGCAATGGTGGCAATGCCGATGATTAGGACGGTGGCGTTACGCACGCCCGCCATGATAACGGGCATGGCCAGCGGGATTTCGATACGGAAGATTATCTGACGGTCGGTCATACCCATACCCCGGCCCGCCTCCACCATCGCCGGATCGACCGATTTAATGGCCGTGTAGGTGTTGCGCAGGATGGGTAACTGCCCGTAGATGACGAGGGCGATAACGGTGGGGAAAAAGCCGAACGATTTGAGACCGACGCTGCTTAAAAGCAGTATCAACAGCCCGAAGAGGGCCAGGCTGGGGATTGTCATCATGATTTCGGCGAGGTAGAGGACGGAATCGGCCAGGTGCTCACGCCCTTTGCCGGTGATGAAAATGCCGATAGCCACGCCGATAACGACGGCTATAACGACAGCCACGAAGGTTATCCAAATGTGAGAGGTAACCCAACCAACGAGTAAATCCGGACGCCGTTGAACGAATTCCCATGCTTCTAGCAACATAACAAATCAATTTAAAGCGCAACAAACCGGCTAAACAGCTCTGCTAGAAGAATGCAACGCTATTAACTATGGTAATCTCATAAGAATTCAAAGTCAAACAGAAGCCGGTATTTCATAGTAATATACCGCAATTTCTGCGGTTGCGGAAGACATAGTCCGGCCAGCGACAGCGTGCCGAAGAGCTCTTTGAAGAGATGGGAGAGATAGCCGAGCGCAGCGGTCAGGTCAACCTGCTGGGTTTATCTGTGACTGTTGAAGGCATTCTGGCCACTATCGACGGTCGCCTCGAAGAAGCGGTGGAAATTTCAAGGCATACCCGAGCTATCTGCGAGGAGATAGGCATGGACATTTATGGCATCGTGCTAGAGCTTATTCAGCCGCCAGACCCCGATATTCAGGTACGAAGCGATACTGACCCACACGATGTAAGGAACCAGAAGTGCGCCTGCCCACCCTGAGACCCGGAAAGAAGCAATCATCGTTGCCAGAATAAGGAGCCACAGGACAATAATCGTGATGACTCCTCCCCCCTTCGACTTCATCCCGAAGAAGATAATTGACCATAGAGCATTAAGCGCGAGCTGGATCCAGAATAGCGTAAAAGCCAGCCAGGCGCCATTAATAGCCAGCCCGTTTTGCCAGATAAGAAAGACGGAGATTCCCATCAATATATACAGGGTCGTCCATACGGGCCCGAATACCCATTTGGGTGGGGTATAGGGTGGTTTTTTCAGTCCGGCGTACCAGGTTGGGATTGCTTTGAAGGTGAAAAGGCTGCCGATGCCCCCGGCGGCCAAGCTGGCAAGGATACTGATAACAAGTTTAATGACACTATTCAATTCCACAGCTGGCTCCTTGTGCCATTACCCTGTAGCGTTCTTCACCAAGATTATAGCAGACTACACCTGCCAAGTCAGCCGAAAGCAAATTCTACTCTAAAAGTTCTATGTATTGAACAACTTGGGCTACCAAGTAAACAGAGACCCCCCGGATATCCGGGGGTTT
The DNA here is from genome assembly GCA_034430575.1 of Dehalococcoidales bacterium. Lineage (GTDB taxonomy): Bacteria > Chloroflexota > Dehalococcoidia > Dehalococcoidales > RBG-16-60-22 > JAFGPF01. Next base: position 443 of record DAOUDZ010000081.1, on the reverse strand, counting down.
TTACTATTGACTATCGTATTTGTTTTAGATATTATGAAGCGGTCGAATTGATGAGGAGGTAGGACGTGATGAACGGTAAATTTAAAATTGTGGCATTCACGATATTACTATTATTGATTGCCACCCTGCTGCTGGCGGGCTGCCCCGGGTCCGCGCCAACCACATCCCCGGAGTCTACAACCACCGAGCCTACCACCGCAACCACGGAACCCACCTCTACAACAACGCCCACATCAACCTCGGAACCCACTCCCCCTCCAACCACCCCGGAACCTATCCCCGTCACTCTCCAGGGGATGGCGGAGGCCGTGGCCGATGGGGTGGGGGAAGTGATGCAGGTCATCGAAGGGGACCTGGAGAAGGTGGTCTTCGTCTTTGAGGAGGTGCACAATTCCATCCTGGGGCAGGTGGAAATCGCCATTATACTCAACCGCCTCTACGCG
>DAOUDZ010000080.1:0-30103 GCA_034430575.1 Dehalococcoidales bacterium | reverse complement strand
CCTACGGCCCGGATTACGGCCTGCTCGCCGCGCAGAGCAACATACCCGACCCGGCATCCAAGTGTAATATGATATGGGGCTCCAGCATACAGAACTCACACCCTCAATCATGGCTGGGATATCTGGAAGCCCGTGATAAAGGAGTAAAGCTCATCGTTATCGACCCCCGCGTCACTACTATTGCTTCCAGGGCCGATATACACCTTCAAGTGCGACCGGGCACAGATGGCGCCCTGGCACTGGGTATGATAAACATCATTATCAACGAAAACCTGCACGACAAAGATTTCGTTGAAAAGTGGACAATCGGCTTCGAGGGATTAAAAAAACTGGCACAGGAATACACGCCGGAGCGCGTGGAACAGATAACCCGGGTACCTGCTGCCAAAATCAAGGAAGCCGCCATACTGTACGCCACCCAGAAACCGGCGAAAATTATTACGGCCATTAATAGCACCACCCATCACGCCAACGGTGTACAGAACCACCGGGCTATAATTTTACTCGCCGGCATAACGGGCAACATTGAAGTAGCCGGCGGCAACCGGTGGACGCCCCATGGTCAGCCGGTAAATGATATTACCCTGCACGAGCGGGTGGCCGATATGCCGCCGGGTATAGGCTCAATACGGTTCCCGATATGGACAAAACGATACCGCGAGATGCAGTCCAACGCCATTGTTGACCAGATTGAAAGCGGCGAACCTTACCCCCTCAAAGCCCTTTTCTCGGCAGGTCTCAATGTTCAGTTTTTCCCTGACTCTCATCACATGGCAGAGACCTTTAAAAAGCTCGATTTCATCGCCGTGACAGAATACTTCCACACGCCCGGCACACAGCTTGCCGACATCGTCCTCCCCATATCATCGTGGCTGGAGCGGCATATCCTCATAGCCGACTTCGGAGTCGAGAATATAAAGTTGATAGAGCCGGCTATAGAACCGATAGGCGAAAGCTGGCCCGAGTGGGAAATTTACTCGGAACTGGCCAGGAGACTCGGATTCGGCGATTTATTCTGGGACGGAGACTTTGAGAAATGCGTCAACTATAAGCTGGAACCGTTGAACATAACCTGCGCAGACCTAAAGCAACATCCTGAAGGTATAATGCGTCCGCTGCCTGTAAGACCGGAAAAGCACTACGAAAAGGCAGGCTTTCAAACGCCATCCGGCAAGGTAGAAATCGCTTCTTCTATACTGGCAGAGCACGGCCTCGACCCGCTGCCGGTCTACAAGGAGCCCGTGGAGAGCCCTGTCAGCCGACCCGACCTGGCCGAGGCTTATCCACTGGTACTGACTTCAGGGGCCAGGGTAATAGCTTATACCCATTCGCAGTTTCGCAATATCGGCCAACTGCGGCAGCTCATGCCGGAGCCGCTGGTGGACATAAACCCCACCGACGCCACCCCTCGCGGCATTAAGACGGGAGACACGGTAACAGTCAGTTCACCCCGCGGCAGCATCAGGATAAAGGCCAGCGTTACAGATACCATAATGGCCGGTGTTGTTTCCATACCGCACGAATGGCCGGACGAAGCCAATGTAAACCTGCTGGTCGATGACCGCACGCTCGACCCGATTTCGGGGTTCCTCCCCTGTAAGTCGCAGTTGTGCCAGGTTACCAAAAGCTAACCGGGGAAAGACGTGGCCTGATAAAATTTCGGTTCGCCAACAGCCGTGAGAAAACTGCAAAGAAAACACAGCGCACGGAACGTGTCCGGCGGGATTTCCCGCCAGATGGCCATTTCTTTAGAAAAACTTTATGAATCTTTACGCATTTTTAGGGCTTTCTTCATGATGGGATAGTAATCTTAAATAGGGATAACTTGTAGCCAAATTGAGGGTTAACCCTTACTGTTCAGCGTGATGAAGGCTCATCAGGTATGCGAGAATTAGCTATTTACCTAAACAGGATTGTAATCAGGCTGGTGCCACTTGCCCTGGTAATTGTTTTTCTCTTCGGAGCCACTGGGCACGTTCCCGTTAAGGCCGACCCCGGCTATTTCGGCTCCGGCACTTCCGCCAACATCACCGGCCTTAATTCCGGCCAGATTTACTACTTCCAGGCGTAGTCTTACGCCACCGAGGGAGGCCTTGAGCAGTGGTCCGACCTGTCCAGCTCGGAATTCGAAACTACCGATAGCGGTGCGCCCGTAGTTATCGGCGGTAAAGTCCTCATCGTAAACAAGGCTATGGTGCTGGCGCCATGGGTCCTGGTGGGGATAGGATTTTTAATTGTCGTTATCCGGCTCATCCAGCACTTCAGGAAAAGATTATCAACGCGCTCTCCGGACAAAGACGCCTTATAACATCAACCGCTGGCCTTTATTTTCCACAAGATTTATACTTAAAGTAACCCTCTCTTTATCCGATTATAACTTACGGCAGGTTGTTATATGCCCACCAAACCGCTCCTCAAAGCGCTAACCGAAGCTGGCATCGGCTCACGCCGCCGCATGGCCGAAGCTATCAAGCACGGCAATATCGAGGTCAACGGTGAAACAGCCGAATCCTTCAACCACCCGGTTAATATAATGAAAGACCGCGTCTCCCTCAACAGGCAGGTTTTAAACCTCAAACCCGATGAGATAATCTGCCTTATGCTCAATAAGCCGGAAGGCATTGTCTCCACGGTCAGGGACGAGAAGGGCCGCCGTACGGTGCTGGATATCCTGCCTCCTAGATACCGTAAACTAAGGCTTTACCCGGCTGGCCGACTTGACAGCGACACCACCGGCCTGCTCCTGCTCACCAACGACGGCGACCTTACCTACCGGCTGACCCATCCAAAGTACGAGCACGAAAAAGAGTACCTGGTTCATATCAGGGGTAGCCTGAAACAGGATGAAATTAAACAACTGGGAAACGGTATCCTGCTGGAAGACGGGATGACACACCCGGCCCTGGTTAAAGCTGATTCCTCCTCGCCGCCGTTCAAATACAGCATCACCATCCACGAAGGCAGAAAGCGGCAGGTACGCCGTATGTTTGAAAAATTAAAACATCCCGTCCTAGCCCTTAAGCGCGTGCGCATCGGCAAGCTCACCCTGGGCGACCTTAAAGAGGGAGAAGTAAGACGGCTTAACGCGCGGGAAACTAAGGTGCTCCTGGATGGCTAACCAGCCCTTTTCAAACCTGACCAAGGTCTGTTATACTGGATTATTCCACAATGAGAACTCCATTAAACATGCATGCAATAATCGAGCAAGCCAGAAATGAAGGCAGGTCTGTCCTGACCGAGATAGAGTCCAAGGAACTCCTCGGGCAATCCGGCATAAATGTTAATGACACCAGGCTGGCAATATCGCCAGCGGAGGCGGTATCTATCGCCGGGCAGCTCGGCTTCCCGGTGGTCCTGAAAATAGCCTCGCCGGATGTCGTCCACAAGAGCGACGCCGGAGGCATCCGGCCGGGACTGGAAACTCCAGAGCAGGTAGAACAGGCCTATAATGAAATTATCAAAGCTGCCGGGCAGAAGCACCCGGGGGCACGCATACACGGCGTATCGGTGCAGCAGATGGCCGCCCCGGGCGTAGAGGTAATCATCGGCATGTCTAAAGACCCCCAGTTCGGCCCGGTACTCATGTTCGGACTCGGCGGAGTCTGGGTGGAAATACTCGAGGACATCTCCCTGCGGGTCATACCCGTTACCCGGCGGGATGTCCGCGAGATGATAAAGGAAATAAAGGGCTACCGGATGCTGACCGGTTACCGGGGACAGCCGCCCGTCGATGAAACTAAGCTGGAAGACATGTTGCTGGCGGTCGCCGACTTCGTGACACAATCCCCGATAGTCAAAGAGCTCGACCTCAATCCCGTTATCGCTTACAATGACGGCGCTATCGCCGTGGACGCCAGAGTGTTGCTGGAAGACCCTGAATAGAAAGGCAGGCCCGGAATCAACCGATGAACCTGAAAACAATGCTGGAAAACGCCGTCAGCCGTTTTGCGGATAAAACCGCCATTCTCATGGGTGAGCGGCGGGTCTCTTTTGCCCAACTCGACGAGGACTCCAACCGCGTCGCTCATGCCCTGATAGCAATGGGGGTTAAAAAGGGGGACCGCGTGGCCACACTCCAGGCCAGCAACCCGGAGTTTGTATCTATCTTCTTCGGGATAATCAAGGCCGGAGGGATAGCCGTCCCGCTCGACTCCCGGTACGTCGCCGGCGAGATGGTCAACCTGTTCAACGATTGCCGCCCGAAGGTACTCGTTGCCGAAAATCCGCCGCTGGAATCGCTGCTGCCCTCCCTGTCCCGGTTCGACTCTATTGAGCATGTTATTACCTTCGACCCTGATTACGCGGAGCAATTTACAGACTACCGTAAAATCCTGGTTGAAAATTCTGCCTCCGGCGTTGACGTGCCCTTGAACCCGGATGATATCGCCATCATATCTTATACCGGGGGTCCCACCCGGGAACCGCACGGCGTCGCTCTATCCCAAAGGAGTATTATCACCGAGGCCATCAACTCCGCCGATACGTTCCGGCAGACCGATAGAGATGTTATGATACAGTTCGCCCTCCCCATGTACCACCAGTTCGGCCTGACCGCCGTGCTGATGGGTTCCATATACAAAGGCAATCAGGTAGTGGTGGTGCCGGGAACGGGGCGTTCTATCGACAGCTTCATGGAGGTTGTGGAACGGGAAAAAGGCACGATATACATGGGCGTCCCCTATATTTACTCTCTGATGATAAACGTCGCCCGGCGCGAGGGAATCAGGCACGACTTAAGCTCGCTGCGACTCTGCATTAGCGGCGGCGCTCCCCTGGAACCCTTGGTCGTAAACCTGTTCAAGCAGCATTACGGCATTGGCATCACCGATGTCTACGGACAAACCGAGGCGGTCTGTCACATCACCTGTGCCCCCATCGACGGCACCGGAAAACCCGGCTCCGCGGGAAAGCCGCTGCCCTGCTGGGAGATTAAGATATTTGATGAAAACGACAATGAGCTGCCGCCCGGCCGGGAAGGGGAAATAGTCGCCCGGGGGCCGACTCTGACCGGTTTTTACAACAGGCCGCAGGTCACCGCCGAGGTTCTAAGAAACGGCTGGCTGCATACCGGCGATATCGGCTGTATGGATGAAGAGGGTTTCCTTTTCATCACCGCCCGCAAGAGAAGAATGCTTATCCTGAAGGGCCAGAATATCTTCCCCGACGATATCGAAGAAGTGCTGGCGACTCACCCCAAGATAGCGGAAATCAGAGTTCTCGGCGCGCAGGACCTGGTACGCGGCGAAACGGTAAAAGCCCTGGTGCGCCTTAAGCCGGGAGAAACGGCAACCGAGCAGGAATTACGGCAGTATTGCCATGGACGCATGGCCGACTATAAGCTGCCCAGGGAAATCGAGTTTGTAGATAAGCTGCCCGTAGCAGCACCGAACTGGAAACGTTCTAAAAGCGTGAAAGCCGCCGATATCAGGCTAGAAGAAACAGGCTAGAGTTCCAGACCACAATTACGCCGTATCCCACCACCGCAATCCAGGTGGCAATTACAGCCACCCTGGGGAACCGTTTATAGATATCCCAGAGTAGAAAAGCGCACAGCGCCGCGCCGACTACCTTCAATATCATAAAACCCACGTCTCCCACCAGGGGCTGCAAAAAGGGGTTGCTTTCCCACGCCACACCCCTGTCCAGGAGCAACTCCGTTAATAGGCCATCCAGGATGACAAAGGCCACCAGCGTGATAAGAAGGTACTTCATCTTATTATTACCGGTATTCGTAAATATTTTCATGAATAATTAACCCTGAATATTTTTATTGTGCCTGGCTAAATAACTACCTTCAGCACCGAAGGCAGGATACGGAAACGCGCCGGAACCTGCCCCAGGAGTTCGCCGTCGGCCTGCAACTGCATCGGCTGTGCCGACCGTACCTCTATTTCCCTCGCCTTCTTCATGGTCACCTTGGGATGGGTCAGGTGCGTGCCTTTATATATGCGCGGTAACGACCGGAGAAGGTCGGGTTTGCTCATATCGCCGATTATCATCACGTCGAAATAGCCGTCGTTAATGCTGGCGTCGGGCGCGGTGAACATTCCCCCACCGCCGTACCTGCCGTTGTTCATAACCACCGTGCATACCCGCGTATCCATCGCTTCTCCATCCACCACGAGGGTTATATCCCGATTCCGATAAGATATGAGTGTGGTGAGCGTTCCCATAAGGTAAGAAGGCAGGCTGCCCAGCGCTTTAAATTGCTGCGTGGTGCGCTGTACAATTTCGGCATCGAAGCCCATGCCGGCGAAGTTGACGAAAAGCCTTTCCGCCCCGTTTCCGTTGCTGGAATATTCCACGACACCGAGGTCGACCGTAAGCTTTTTCGGCTGGAGGAAACACTGGCAGGCATCTTCATAACGCCGCGGCACGCCGATGGTGCGGATATAATCGCTGCCGGTCCCCGTGCTGACGATGCCCAGCAGGGCATCTCCGATATTTCCGGAGGCATACAGTCCGTTGACAATCTCGTTGATGGTGCCGTCGCCGCCTACCGAAACCACCATGTTGTAGCCGTTAGCCGCCGCTTCTCTGGCAAGCTCGATGGCATGTCCGGGGGCTTCGGTAATGTCATGCTCGAAACGAAGCCCCTGCCCCCGGAACATATCCTTTATCCGGGGCCACAAACGGGCAGTTTTACCGGCACCAGCGGCCGGATTTACGATAACTTTAGCGTATGTTGAACTCAATATTATCCTGCGCTCTTGAGTTAGAGGTATTTTTTCTGTATTTTCCAAGAGTATACCATAATATACCACAATACGACATTAAGAAAATATTAATTTAAGATAAAGATTTTATATTATTTTAGCTCCACTCGGCGGCTCCCGCCCATACGCGCGCCATCTCCTGCCCCAGGAGCTTGTGTTCCGCCCTCTCCAGGGCAGGGTCGACCTGAAAGAGCTTAATCGCTTCCGTCCGCGCCAGCTCCAGGATAGCCACGTCGGATATTTTTGCCATGCGCAGGTCGGGCAAGCCGCTCTGCCTAGTGCCGAAAAAATCTCCCGGCCCCCTCATCTTGAGGTCTTCCTCGGCCAGCTTGAATCCGTCCTGCATGGCCTCTATTATGTCAAGTCTTTCCCGTCCAACCTCGGAAGGGTTTTCCGCCAATAGCATGCAGTAGCTCTGCGCTTCGCCGCGCCCTACCCGACCTCGGAACTGGTGTAATTGTGAAAGCCCGAAACGGTCGGCGCTTTCTATCAACATGACGGTGGCGTTGGGTATGTCGATGCCGACCTCTATAACCGGTGTGGAGACCAATATGTCCAGCTCGCCGCGGCGAAAGTTTTCCATGACCGAATCCTTACCCGCCGAGGATAGTCGCCCGTGCAGCAGACCCAGTCTTAAATCGGGAAAGACTTCACTGGAAAGGCGCTCGTACTCCACCACCGCCGCCTGGGCCATAACCGCCTCTGACTCTTCAATCAGTGGACAGAGTATGAAGACCTGGCGTCCCTCGTTCACCTGCTTCCTCACGAAAGCGTAGGCGCTTTCTCTCTGATTGGGCTTGAGCCACTTCGTCTTCACGGTCTGCCTGCCCGGCGGCAGTTCATCGATTACCGATAGGTCTAAGTCGCCGTAAAGTGTCAGCGCCAGCGTCCGGGGAATAGGCGTGGCCGTCATCACCAGCATGTGCGGATTGAACCCCTTTTCCCGCAGCGCCGAGCGCTGCTCCACGCCGAAACGGTGCTGCTCGTCCACTACCGCCAGTCCCAGCTTATGATACTCCACCCCTTTTTGAACGAGGGCGTGTGTGCCGATAAGTACATCAATATCGCCTTCTAAGACCTGTTTCTGTATCTGCTTTTTACCGGCCTGCTTGATATCGCCGATGAGCAGCGCCACTTTTACGGGTCGCTCCAGGAAGCCGGTATAGCTTTTAAGATAACCCTCACCCTCCTCATTCCCCAGTTTAGAAAGAAGCTGGCAAATCGTGGCGAAATGCTGCTCGGCGAGAATCTCGGTGGGTGCCATGAAAGCGCTCTGGTAGCCGTTTGCTACCGCCACCAGCAGGGCCGCTGTGGCCACTGCCGTCTTGCCGCTGCCCACCTCTCCCTGCAACAGCCGGCTCATCGGCTTTGATTTGCCTAAATCACCCACTATCTCGTTGAGGACCTTGTCCTGTGCGCCGGTCAGGGTAAAAGTCAACGAATTAAGGAACTTCTCTATAACTGTCTTTTTAATATCAAACGCGTTACCCGGCCGGCTCTCCTGCCAGTCGCGCTTTTTGCTCATCACGCCGAGCTGGAGCAGGAAAAGCTCGTCGAAGGCCAGCCGTACCCTGGCTCTATCCTTGGTCGCTTCGTCCTCCGGGTAGTGCGCCTGGCTGATTGCTACGGGAAGCTCTAATAGACCAAGGCGTTTCCGCAGTTCCGCCGGCAGGAAGTCGGTTACCTGCCCCACCCACCGGTCGGTGAACTCTTTCATCAGCTTCCTGACCTGCCGCGGCCGCAGTCCCGCCGTAAGCGGGTAGACCGGCACCAGACGGGCAGTATGCACCAGGTCCTGGCCTTCGATAATATCCCACTCCGGCGACTGAAAGACGTGGTGCCCTTTGAACAGGCTGACGCGACCGCTCAACATTATCCTGGAGTTGGTGGTTAACTTCTTCGCCAGGTACGGCTGGTTGAACCAGACCACCCGGATATTGCCCGTCTCATCTCCGACGATGGCCTCGGTGCTGCGCCGTCCCCCGGGTCTGGTTTCCTGCGCCTGCCAGACGTTAGCTACGATGGTCTGCTCCTCGCCCTCGACCAGCTGGGAAATCAGCTTCATCTTGCTGTAGTCCAGGTGGCGGTGGGGGAAGAAATAGAGAAGGTCGCGTACCGTTTTCACTCCCAGTTTTCCGAATTTAGACGCTAGCGCGGTGCTGATACCTTTTACGACAGTCACCGGCGAATCGAGTCCGGTTCCAACAGCCGGGGTGGGGGCTTTTTGTACTTTTTTCGCCGTTTTTTTACGGGGCGGCGCTTGGGGAGACGATTCAATAACGTTATTCTTATTTTCCACGCTCTCCAGAAATTGCAGGACATCCCGCACCCAGGCGCTTCGCCGCTCCGGCGTCATGTCGGCATAGCTCACTTTGAAAAGCTTATGAAAGCGCCCCAGCAGGCGGGGGTTGCCTAACGACTCCACGGCTTGTGTCGACCAGTTGCGCAGGAATTTATCCAGTCCGCCGAACACGGCGGTATCGGCGTTACCTTTCTGCCGTTCGAGGTCCAGGATTTTACGCAAAGATTCGGCGTTCATTTAAAAAGCTTCCCTGCAATATTATAGACAAAATACGGGGTAAAAGCACCTTTGCGCTAAAGGTGAAATACACTGCTATCGAGATTGATTATCTACCTCACCCCCTTTATCCCCCTCTCCTGACGAGGTGTCACAGGAGAGGGGGGAATAAAATAAAAGAGGGAGTTTCACCCCTCTTAAATATCCCTCGAAATGGTATAAAATAGGCGGGGCTGTCTTACGGCTAAGCCACTAATGTTACGAGGGCGGCCTGGGTGGGAATAGATTACACATGAAAGGGGTGGGGGATAGAGATTGCTTCGCTGCGCTCGCAATGACAAAACGGTGCTCTGGATTCCAGCCTGCGCTGGAATGACAGCATAGAAAATACCTTTATTTATCGCCCAGCACGGCCACCAGTAAAAGTCCGGGGCCGGTATGAGCGCCGATGACCGGGGTCGTGCGGGAGCGATAGATACGCTCTTTCGGGAATATCGCGCCGAGGCGTTCGATAAGCTGGTCGACGTCTTCGGGGCAATCACCGCCCTCTACGGCCAGTTCTTCGATATGTGAATAACCCGCCGCAAAGTCGTAGAGTATGTCAATTGCCTTCGCCCGCGAGCGCGCCCTGCCCGCCGGCTCAACCACGCCGTCTTTTAAAGCGATAACGGGATTTATTTTCAGCATCGACCCCATTAAAGCCGCCGCCTTGCCGATACGCCCCCCCTTCTGGAGATATTCGAGCGTGTCAAAAGCGGCGCGTATTTCAACGCGGGGAAGGTCACGACGAACAATTTCCAGAATCTCGTCAAGGCTGGCCCCGGCCAGCGCCGCCTTTGCCGCCTTGATAACAACAAAACCCTGCGCCATGACCGCGCAGCCGGAATCTATAATCTCGATGCGACACTCGCTTTCCATCAGGTCGGCGCTCTGTAAAGCCGCGTTATAAATCCCGCTTAGCTTGGAACTAAGCATGAGGGCCAGAATCTCGTCCGTCTCTTCGGCGAGCCTGGCGTAAGTCCTGGCGAATATATCCAGGGAGGGCACGGAAGTGGTCGGCATGACCTTACTGTTTACCAGCTTCTCGAAAAACTGGTCGGTTGTCATATCGATACCATCACGATACGTCTCTTCGCCAAAGCGCACCAGTACCGGAACAACGGTAATCCCCAGTTCGGCGACTACCTCGGCGGGAATGTCAGCGACACTGTCAGTTATAATTTTTACCGGCATAATAAAACGAATGGGTTATTCAATATACCGTTTTATTTATCTCCAAGCACGGCCACTCCGATAGCGCTCGGCCCAACATTGGTGCCGATTACCGGGCTTACCTTGGAGAGATAAATGCGTTCCTGCGAGTATACGGCGCCGAGACGTGCAACGAAGGCGCCGGTTTCATCAGGGGTGGTAGCGTCTTCAACCGCCAGTTCGTCAATTCGGGAATAGCCGGCAACGAACTGGTACAGATGGTCAATCGCCTTGGCCCTTGAGCGTTCCCTGCCAAAAGGAAATACCTCACCGTCCTTGATGCCGAGGATAGGATTGATTCCCAGCATGGAACCCATCAGGGTCTGTGCTTTACCGATTCGCCCTCCCCTGTGGAGATATTCCAGCGTGTCGAACGCGATGCGTAACCCGACACGGGGTATATTGTTTCTGGTCAGCTCGACGAGTTCATCGAGCTTGGCGCCGTCACGGGCTGCCTTGGCCGCGGCTATTGCCAGCAGTCCCTCGGCCATCATTGCCAGCTCCGAGACAACCACCGCCACCCGGCATTTCTTCTTCATTATCTCAATGCCCTTAAAAGCGGATTCTCCGGTGGCGCTTAGTTTACTCCCAATGGTTATCACCAGTATCGCATCCGCTTCGTCGGCGAGCCTGTCGTACGCCTCGGCAAATATCTGGGGTGCCGGAGTCGAAGTGGTAGGGTGAATCTCCTCGTATTCCAGCTTTTCGTAAAACTCATCGGTAGTCATGTCCACGCCGTCTCGGTAGGTGTAGCCCTCAAAGACAACGTTCAGAGGGACTACCGTAATCCCCAGCTCGTCAGCCATAGCCGGGGAGATATCGGAGACGCTATCGGTGACGACCTTAACCGGCATTACTTCTTCTTTCCCTCCAGAATAGTTATGGCCAGTGCATTGGGCCCGGAATAAGTGCCGACGACGGGGCTGATGACCGAGCGATAGATACGCTCTTTAGGATAAATCTTACCGAGGCGCTCTACCAACTGGTCGGCGTCATCGGGAGTCGTGGCGTGCTCCACGGCCATCCCTTCGATATTGGAAAATCCGGCGACGTAATTATATATATAATCGAGACCCGCGCTTAAAGAGCGTACCCTCGTTAACGGAGCCATTTCACCATCTCTGATAGTAAGTATCGGTTTTACAGATAGCAACGAACCCAGCAGCCCGCTGGCCTTGCCGATACGTCCGCCCTTGGCAAGGTATTTAAGCGTATCGAAATAGGCTACGAGATGCGACCGCGCTATCGCCCCGCGTGCCAGGTCGGCTGCCTCATCCAGATTTTCACCGCCCTTGACGGCATTGACTACGGAAACTACTATCAATCCCATGCCCATGGCTACCGAGAGCGAATCGACAACTTCGATGCGGCACTTCCCCTTCATCAATTCCTTGGCCTGGGTCGCCGATTGATAGGTGCCGCTTAGCTTGCCGGAGACGACTATTACCAGTATTTCATCGGTTTCCTTTGCCAGGGCTTCGTATACCTGTAAAAAATCATTGGGAGTCGGCTGCGTTGTAGATGGTAAATTAGCCTCACTTACCAATTTACGGTAGAATTCTTCGCTGGTGATTTCCACCCTGTCTTTATAGATTGTCTCGCCAAAACGCACGTACAGGGGTACAACGGTAATCCCCAATTCTTCGGCCAGGTCGCTGGTGATATCGGATAATGTATCTGTTACTATTTTCACTGCCATCCCCGTATACCGCCTTTCTATTCAATGGATATGATATAGCTGTAATGCGGTTGACCGCCACGAATCAATTCTACCTGTAAGTGAGGATATTTCTCCATAATACCGTCATTGATCTGCTCGGTTTCCTCTGCTTCGGCATCTTCCCCGAAATATAAGGTAACCACCTCGGCCTTTTCCAGGTCCAGCCTGGACAGGAGTTGATTAAGAACATCGAGGTTGGTATCGCCCACCGCTATAAGCTCGCCGTCGAGCAGCCCGATTGGCTGCTTACGCTTAATTTTCAGGCCGTTTATCTTGGTGGCGCGCACCGAGCGTGTAATCTCGATAGTTTTCACCGATGGAAGGGCTTTTTCCATAATTTCGGCGTTCGTATTGAACTCCGCCTCGTAGTCGAATGACAGGAGTGCCACCACGCCCTGCGGGATTGTTTTAGTGGGGACTACCGCTATCTTTTTCTGAGTCAGGGACTGCACCTGGTTGGCGGCGGCTATGATGTTTTTATTATTGGGTAAGATGATAACCTTATCGGAGAGGGTTGACTCTACCACCTGTAGGATGTCCTTAGTGCTGGGATTCATGGTCTGGCCCCCGGGCACAACCGCGGCTGCCCCCAGGCTGCCGAAGACATCGGCCAGGCCGTCTCCCGCAGCTACCGCGATAACGGCCGTATCGGTGGTGGGCATCCTCTCTTTCTGCATTTCCAGGAAGTCCTGGTGCTGCTCGTCCATGTTCCTGATGCTTACCTGGTGCATCGTACCCAGCTTGGCGGCAAGCTGGAGGATATTGCCGGGCGTCAGCGTATGGATATGAATACGCACCGCCGTATCGTCTCCGACGACAATCAGCGATTCACCTTTCTTTAACAGTCGCTTTTTGATAACCTCCGGCTCCAGCTCTTCTCCCTTCAGCAGGAACTCGGTACAATAGCCGTAAGGTACTTCATCGACAACCGCGGACTGCGGCATCGAAGCGGAATGGGGCAGCTCGCTGACGATTATCTGCGGTTTCCGCAGGCGCATCAGCTCCGTTTCCCCCCGGAGAAAGCGCAGCGCCCCTTCCAGAATCGTGTAGACGCCCTGCCCACCGGCGTCTACCACGCCGGCGTCCTTCAATACTTTCAGAAGCATCGGCGTATTGGCCACGGATTCGGCGGCGGCGTTCACTGTCGCTTCTAAAACTGCTATTATATCTTCGTTGTCGGCGTCAACCTCCGATTGGGCGGCTTTCGCCGCGTCTTTCATAACGGTGAGCATGGTCCCTTCGACCGGATTGCTCACCCCTTTATAGGCAATTTGCGCCGACTGCTGAAAGGCTGCGGCCAGGTCGGCGGCGGTAAAGGTCTCCTTCTCTTCCAGGCCCTGCGCCAGGCCGCGCCAAATCTGCGACAGGATAACGCCGCTGTTACCGCGGGCGCCCATGAGAGCGCCTCTGGCCATGGCATGGGCAATACCCGCCGCGCTGTGGTCCGGGGCACGGTAGGCCTCCTCCATCGTCGAGCGCATCGTCAGCATCATGTTCGTCCCGGTATCGCCGTCCGGCACCGGAAAAACATTCAACGCGTCAATATCGGCAGAGCTTTTCTCCAACCATGAGGTAGCCGCCGAGAACATATCTCTAAGGTCCTGGCCGGCCACGGATTTTATCTGGCTCATATTACACCATCCTTGCTAGATAACCCGAACTTAACTCCCCATCAAGGATGCACTTCTTGCTAATCTTGATTCACTATGTTACTATGTATTAGTAAATAATGCAATAGCCTTTCTGTTATTCAAAGGAGTCAGTAATTGAAGTGCGATCTATGCGGTAAAACGCCGCAGTTCGGTCATAATGTCAGTCACTCCAAGCGCCGCACTAATCGCCGCTGGATACCCAATATCCATCCCGCAACGGTATACATTGATGGACAGGCAAAACGGATGAACCTCTGCACCAGGTGTCTGCGTACGCAGCAGAAAATCGCTAACGCTTAACACCCCCCGGCCTTCCCCGACGGTCAAATTGCTATCCCTCCCCCACCATCTTCCTTGCTTTGGCCAACGCCTGTTTGACACGCTTCGGGGCTGTCCCACCGATTACATTTCTGGCAGCTAGAGACGACTTTATACTGATTTCGCGGACGTCATCCCCGAACAACGGCGAGAATTTTCTGTATTCGCTAATACCGATTTCCGCGAACGTTTTTCCCTTTTCCGCGGCATAGCTCACCAGCCTGCCGACGATATCGTGCGCCGCGCGGAAGGCTTCGCCCTTCTTTACCAGATAGTCAGCCAAATCTGTCGCCAGTATATAACCGCGTTCAACTGCCTTGGCGGTATTTGCCGATTTTACCTGTATAGTCCTCACCATGCCCGCGAAGATTTTAAGCGTGGAGAGCAGCGTATCCACCGTGTCGAAAAAGCCCTCTTTATCCTCCTGCATGTCCCGGTTATAGGCGAGGGGCAGTCCCTTCATCGTCGTCAGGAGTGCCATCAGGCTGCCGAAGACGCGCCCCGTCTTACCGCGGGCCAGCTCAGCCACGTCCGGGTTCCTCTTCTGGGGCATGATACTGCTGCCGGTGGCATACGCCTCGTCAAGCTCGATAAAGTCGAACTCCGCCGAAGACCACAGCACGACTTCCTCGGCGAGGCGGGAAAGGTGCATCATACAGATGCTTGCGGCGGCCTCGTACTCCAGGGCAAAATCGCGGTCGGATACGGCGTCAAGGCTGTTCCGGCTGACATTACTGAAGCCAAGCTCTTTGGCGAGGAACTCTCTATCGATATCGTAGGCGACCCCCGCCAGCGCCCCGCTGCCCAGCGGCATCACATCGACATGTATAAGGCAAACGCTGAAACGCATGGTATCACGCTGGAGCATCTCGAAGTAGGCCAGGAGGTGATGCGCCAGCAGCACCGGCTGCGCTATTTGCAAATGGGTATAACCGGGCATGACAACTTCTTTATTGGCTTCGGCAATGTCAAGTAACGCCCTCTGAAATTCCCTTATGCCGTTGAGAGTATCGGCGATGGCTTCTCTGGTGAAGAGCCGCATATCCAGTGCCACCTGGTCGTTGCGGGAGCGGGCGGTATGCAGCTTTCGCCCCACCTCCCCAATTTTCTCGATAAGGCGGGACTCGATAGCCATGTGAACATCTTCCAGCTCCGTCTTGAACTCGAACTTGCCCTGTTCTATTTCGGCGCGTATAGCCTCAAGCCCTGCGGTAATTTCAGCGGATTCTGCGGCGGAGATGATGCCCTGTCTGGCGAGCATTTTAGCGTGGGCGATGCTGCCGGCAATATCCTGCCGGTACAATCTTTGGTCGAAGGGGAGGGAGGCGGTGTATTGCGTCACCAGTTTATCAGCCGGTTTGCTGAAACGACTGCGTATGTGACTCATTTAATGCCCACTTCTCAGAGATAAGCGTAAAATTCCATCTTCAAAAGAATAATTAACCTCGGGCAGATGCAGATGTGCTATGCACGCACAGGCAAAGTAATACCCGCCTTCCTCCACGGGTACAAACTCTCCGTCTTTTATCAGCTTTCTCCACACCGTTTTAAATGTCCCTTTAGTAATAAAGTAAGAATAATCACTACCATTTGGAAGTCTTTTTAATCCCGTTTCATCGACTTTCACAATGTTGTTTTTATGGTGATAACGAAGTGTGTAAACGTCTTCACCCTGTAATTTCTTAATGTTTTGCCAAACTTCTTCAAAACTCCTCACTCTAGTTCTATTTTCTGGCTTCGGAGGCCCCATGATGCTTAGAGGCCCCTCCTTATCCCCCAGCAACTGTATCTGCGCCTGTGTCTTGACCGGCAGCCCCCAGAGATGTATAAAGCCTTCGGCATCTTTCTGGTTGAACTGGTCGCCCTTATCATATGTAGCCAGGGCAAGATTGTAAAGCGACCACGGAGATTTCCGCCCCATCACGGTTGCCGAACCCTTGAACAGCTTCATCCTGACCGTGCCGGTGACGTAACGCTGGGAACTTATTATATAAGAAGACAGGTCACGGTTCAGCTGGCTGAACCACAGGCCGTCATAGATAAGGTCGGACATTTCCACGGCCACCTTCTCCTTGAAGCGCAGCTGGTCCCTGGACATCGTCATGGCTTCCAGCGCCTGGTGGGCCTGGATGAGGACGATTGCCGCCGGCGCCTCGTAAATTTCCCGCGACTTTATGCCGACGACACGATTTTCAATGTGGTCTATTCTACCCACGCCATGCCGCCCGGCGATTTCGTTCATCTCGTTAATCAGGTAGAGTCCGTCCATTTCCTTACCGTCGATTGTTACCGGGATACCCTTCTCAAACCCGATTTCTATATACTGCGGCTTATCCGGGGCTTCCTGCGGGGAACTGGTCCATTTGTACACATCGACCGGCGGTTCTACCCAGGCATCCTCCAGGACGCCGCACTCGATTGCCCGACCCCATATACATTCGTCGATTGAATACGGGCTCCTGGCGGTAATTGGAACGGGTATGCCGTGTTTCTCGGCATAAGCTATCGTTTCATCGCGGGTCATCCCCCATTCGCGGGCGGGTGCCAGGACTTTCATATCCGGGGCCAGGGCATTAATGCCCACCTCGAACCTTACCTGGTCGTTGCCTTTGCCGGTGCAGCCGTGGGCTATCGCCACCGCGCCTTCGGCTGCCGCCGTGTCCACCAGCAGCTTGGCCATGAGCGGTCGCGACAGGGCCGTAGCCAGCGGATATTGCCCTTCGTAAAGGGCGTTGGCCTGTAAAGCCGGGAAGAGGAAATATTTTACCAGCAGCTCTTTGCCGTCGATAACCAGTGCCTTGACAGCGCCGACATTGAGCGCTTTCTCGCGGACGGCTGAAAAGTCCTTTTCATTGCCTACATCTATGGTCACGGCGATAACATCCAGGTTGTATTTCTCGTGCAGCCACTTGACGGCTACCGAGGTATCCACGCCGCCGCTATAAGCCAGTACTACCTTGTCCGTCACTCCATTCCTCCCTCAATAAATGCTATCATTCTTTTTTATCGAAATTTTCATTCAGGAATTTCTCAACCTCGGAACAGACGCCGGGGTACTGCCACGAGTAGTCATGTCCGGGCGCCTTCAACCAGCTCAATATATTGCCCGGATTATCATCCGGCGATGACAGACCGAACCATCCCTTGACGGTAGCCCATATCATGGCAGGAATATTGCCGTAGCTGAAAGTATCTATACCTCTTCCGTTACTGTTCATCAGCAGCGTCCTGTCCAGCGCCGCAGGCTTATGCCAGAAAGGGGTGCCCGTCTGGATGCTGTAGACCTGCGGCTTGTCTTTTAAAATTATCATAGTCTTATCGGTAATTACCGTTCCGGTGCTCTCACCGGCGACAATCACCCTCAAGTTGGGAAGATGGTCGGTAAGAAACTCAACCCGCCAGGCCAGGTCTTTGGCCTTGTGCGGATAGCGAGCAGCCGCTTCGTAAAACTCTTTGAGACATCCCGTCATGCCGCTGCCGGTCCGCCGGTAGTTCAATACCTCGGAATCATATCCCTGGCTCGCCAGTTGTGATTCTATGCCATCGAGAATACTGGCCCAGCCGGGCGTTTCATTTGTTAAATTCCACCCCCAACCACCCGAATTAAAGACGATAACTACATCCAGGTCTTTAACCTCCGTGTACATCGCCAGAAGCTGGTCTACGAAATCCTGGATATTCTCCCCTATCAACTCGCCGGCAAGCTCAACGGCGTCGTCAATTACCGTTTGCGGCACGGAAGAGTAATCATATTCGGACAGGGGCGGTTCTTGTATCCCAATATCTTTAGCCATTCCGACCTCTGAATTAAATATAGTCAGCCAAACGATAGAAATCAGTGGCAATATCACCAGTATCGCCACAATCCCCAGGCTGCCGTATTTTTTTAACATTACCGTCTCTTCGACCTTATTCTAGCAATATTTACTTGATAATTCCAGAAAATACCTCGTCCAGTATGCCGATAGCCTGTTCGACTTCTTTATTGCCGATAATCAGCGGGGGTATCAGGCGGATAGCGCCCGGTTTGAGCTTATTTACCAGCAGCCCTTTCTCAAGGCAGGCCAGTAACACGTCTTGAGCTATGTCATCATCGAATTCTATGGCCACCAGAAATCCGCGCCCGCGAACTTCGGTAATAAAAGAGTATTTTTTCATTAATTTTTGCAGCCCCTCCATGAGGTACCGCCCGACTTTTTTCACGTTACCGGGGATATCGTTATCAACAACGTATTTCAACACGGCACAGGCGGCGGCGCTGGTAACCGGATTACCGCCGAAGGTAGAATTGTGGTCGCCGGGCGCGAAAACGGAGGCTTTTTCCTTGGCCAGCAGCGCCCCGATGGGTATGCCTCCACCCAACCCCTTGGCCAGAGTCATTATATCAGGCTCTATACCGTACAACTCGTAACCGAACAACGCGCCGAGTCGGCCTATTCCTGTCTGGATTTCGTCCAGTATCAGCAAAATACCCTGGCGGTCGCACCACTCTCTCACTTTTTCGAGGTAATCGTCATCGGATAAATTAACGCCCCCCTCCGCCTGTATCGGCTCCAGCATCACGGCGCACGTTTTCTCCGTGGTGGCCGATTTTATCGCCTGGATATCGTTGTTCGCCACGTTGATAAAACCTTCCGGCAGCGGGACATACGGCGCGTGCATGTTGGGCTGTCCGCTGGCAGCCGTCATGGCCAGGGAACGACCGTGGAATGACTGCATAGTCGTAATCACCTCGTAGGCGCCGTTCAGCTTAAGATGGCCGTAGCGTCGGGCCAGTTTAACGGCACCCTCGTTGGCTTCCAGCCCGCTGTTGCAGATAAATGCCCTGTCCATACAGCTGTTCTTTACAAGTAACTCCGCCAGCTGAACCTGGGGGATTGTGTAGAACTGGTTTGAGGTCTGCACGAGGGTACGCGCCTGCTCGTTGAGAGCCTTGACTATCACCGGGTGACAGTGCCCCAGGCTATCTACAGCCCATCCCGCCACGAAGTCAAGATATTCTTTTCCTTTATCGTCCCATACGCGCGCGCCTTCCCCCCTCACCAGGGTTACCGGCACCCGTACCGTCGTCTGCATGTATATTTTATTTTCCAGTTTCTGCCAGTCAGTCATTTTATTTCCTTATCTTAGATTAGGGGGAGGATTTTTAGGGAAGAGGGGTTTCACCCCTCTTAAACTCCCCTTCTTATTTATATATCGTCGTGCCGCCGTCCTGCCCGTCGAATTCCTTCAGCAGGGCATGAGGCTTTATACCATCTATTATACGCGTAATCGTGCCTGTATTTAAAGCCTTCAGGCAGGCATTTATCTTGGGAATCATGCCACCGGAAACCACCCCGGAAGATATAAGCTCCTCTGCCTCACCCGCTGATATCCTGGATAGCACGTCGCCGGAGGCATCGGTTATGCCGCCGACATCGGTCAGGAAAACGAGGCGTTTTACCCCCAGAGCCTCCGCCAGGTCGCCGGCGGCGGGGTCGGCGTTAACGTTTATAATCGCCGGGGCATCACCGGGTTTATCAATCGAGTACAGGCTGATGGGAGAGACAACGGGTATAAAGCCCGCTTTAAGTAGCGTTTCCAGGACGGCCGTATTAACCTTCACCACCTCCCCCACGTATCCCATCTCCTGATTTTTCGCCTTGCTCTCCATGAGGGCTCCGTCGACGCCGCTGATGCCGACAGCTCGCCCGCCCCTGACATTGATTGCCGCCGTGATTTCCTTGTTGGCGAGTCCGGCCAGCACCGCGGCAACCACTTCCAGCGCAGGCAAATCGGTAACCCGCTCACCGCGGACAAATTTCGTGGCGACTCCCTGACGCTTTAGCCAGTCGGTGACGGTACTGCCTCCACCGTGCACCACCACCATCGCTTCGCCCTTTTTCTGCAGGGCCACGATGTCCTCGATGGTGGTGTCACGGCTCCCGAAGGTGGACCCGCCTATTTTTATCACCGTAATGTCTTTCATCTGCTTCCAACCCTTATTAATGTCACGTCGTGTATTCGCTGTTAATAGTGACATATTCCTCGGAAAGGTCACAACCCCAGGCCGTAGCCTTGGCGCTCCCTTTGTTGAGATTTAAACTTATACGCACTTCATCGCCGTCCAGATGCTTCACCACTTTCTCTTTATTATAAGAGACAGCCGACCCACCCCTTACCAGACAGACACCGCCTATCTCAAGATTAAGGTTCTTCTCTTGAAGCTCCGCGCCGCTCCGGCCGGCCGCTGCTATAATCCTTCCCCAGTTGGGGTCGCTGCCGTGTACCGCCGCCTTCACCAGCGACGAACCGACAATTGTCCTTGCCGCCATTCTGGCATCGGCCAGGCTGGCCGCGCTATTGACGCTCACCTCGATGAGCCTGGTAGCGCCTTCGCCATCGCGGGCTATCGCTTTAGCCAGGTGGACACAGACTTTATTCAATGCCTCCTGAAATATATCTGCCTGCCGACTCCCCCCAGCGACCGGTTCGCCTCCTGCCTTTCCGTTAGCCATGATTAGCGCCATATCGTTGGTGCTATTGTCCCCATCGATGGAGACCATGTTCAGAGAAGCGTCCACGGCCTCTTTCAGGGCCACCTTTAGAAAACCGGTTTCCACATTGGCATCGGTCGTTAGAAAACATAGCATGGTAGCCAGGTTGGGATGAATCATCCCGGAACCCTTCGCCATTCCGCCGATGGCAAAACCGTCCGCCCTGACGGCCACCTCTTTAGGCACGGTATCCGTGGTCATTATCGCCCTGGCCAGCTCGCGGCCGCCTTCGGCGGTAAGCTTTAATCCCGCGATGCCGTCCCCGATACTCTCCATCGGCAGCATCGTGCCGATAACACCGGTGCTGGCCACCAGGACATCATCCGCCGCCACTCTCACGTGCTGGGCGGCCAGTTCCGCCATCTCCAAGGCATCTTTCATGCCTCTCTCGCCGGTACAGGCGTTGGCACAGCCGCTGTTTATCACCACAGCCCTGGCTTTGCCGTCCTGCAATCGCTTTTGCGAAAGGATAACCGGCGCCGCCTTGACTTTATTTGTGCTGAAAACGGCCGCCGCCGTGCAGGTGGTTTCGGAAAAGAGTATACCGAGGTCGGGTCGGTTTTTATATTTGATACCGGCACTGGTGGCACCGGCCAGAAAACCCCCGGGCGAGGTTATCCCGCCGGAAGTTATAAAATCAGACTGATTTTTCATTTATTCAAACTATATCATACTGAACATCGGCAGGCAATTATCATCTTTTTGCATACCGGCTTGAAACACACAACGACCGAATGTTAGACTCCAGGTGTGAGAACCGTTAATTTTTCCACTTAAATCTGCCCGTACTAAAAGGAGAAAAATGGAAGCCAAGACAACTTATTTTGATAAACCCGGCGGCGAGAATACCGATAAAACACTCGCCCTGGCTAAAGCCCGGGCGGACGAACTGGGCATTAAAACGGCCGTGGTAGCTTCAACCGTCGGCAAGACGGCCGTTAAAACGGTGGACGTATTCAAGGGCTATAAGGTAATCGTGGTGACTCACGTCGCCGGCTTCCGCGAGCCTAATTCCCAGGAATTTACCGACGAGAACCGCAAAATCGTCGAGGGCAAGGGCGGTATCATACTCACCACCACCCATGCCTTCGGCGGCATTCACCGCGCGCTGGGTCGAGGAGACGCCCCCCCGCCTCCACAGCCGGTTATCGGCGATATTATCGCCATGACGCTGCGGACATTCGGACAGGGCACCAAGGTAGCCCTGGAGATTGCCGCTATGGCGGCGGACGCCGGACTGTTGCGCACTGATGAAGAGATTATTTCCATCGGCGGCACGGGGCGGGGCGCCGATACGGCGTTTGTATTGCAGCCAGATTACGTTCATCGCTTCTTTAATCTCAAGGTGAAAGAGCTTATCTGCAAACCGCGTCTCTAAGATAGGTGGATATATATAATGCACCATACTCTCAAATTCTATGGCGGCAACCGCAACAATATCCTTAGAGTATACATGTTCTTCGCCCGCTGTACGAAAATCCCCCTGCTCGGGCGGCTGGTGAGACGGGTTGCCAATGCGTACGGCAAGAATATGCACCGCGTCTTCCTGCTCACGCCGACGGAGTCGGAAGAGCTTGTAAATATCGCCGAGGGCGTGGCCGCGGCTCCCTGCACCTGCCGCCTGCTTTACCGTAACTGCGATAATCCCCTGGATAACGAGATACTGCTGGGGCCGACTCACCACGTCCTCCAGCACGCGATGATATCCCAGAACTCGCACGAAATCACCCGGGAAGAAGCCATCGAAATCCTGCGGGACAGCCACCGGCGGGGTCTGATACTCTCCATCGCCAAGTGCCGGGGGGATTATTACGCGATATGCTCATGCTGTTCATGCTGCTGCGTGCCTTTACGCATGAGCAAGCAGTACGGCATAGGTGAGGCGCTTGTCAGGCATAAAGATATCATCCGGGAGTTCAAGGATTACCAGAGCGCTTACAGGGCTGCAGAGAAGGACTAGCCCAGAAACCCGTTAAGAGTATCCGAAAACTGCCTTAGCTCGTCGCGGTGGACGTTGTGGCCTCGACTTTCGAATATCTTCACCTGGCAATCGGGAATGACTTTGGCCGCCGCATAGGCGTGCCTTACCGGCACGATGGGGTCCTTCTCCCCCCACACCAGCAGCGTCGGCACCTTTATCTCGGAGAGTCGGTTTTCCAGCACCAGGGACTGTTGCCTGAAGGTGGTGATACTGCCGCCGACGGCCATGCTGGCCGGTGAAAGCGGCATGATAATCTGGGCAGGATTCAGCATATGCATAATCAGCCATTTCATGCCCTTCAACACCGCCACGGACAATGCCCCCACGGAACTTATCAGGGCCGGAATCGACAGGAGCCTTACCCAGAAGGCTATTTCCCTCCCCAGGCACAGGCTGCTCACCAGCACCAGCTTCTTGACGCGATGGGGCGACTTTAAGGCATAGTCGAGGGCGACGCCGCCGCCCAGCGAATGCCCCACGAGGTTGAAACTTTCCAGCCCCAGTTTACCGGCAAACTTCTCTACGAATTCCGATAGTTCCGGGATGAAGTAGGTGCCGTCGAGGGGCTGGCTGCCGCCGTAGCCGGGCAGGTCGGGAGCGTAGACCGTGTATTTCTTGGACAGCTCGGTGATGTTGTCCCACCAGGTGCGGGCATCCCCACCTCCCCCGTGAATCACCACCAGCGGCTCTCCCTCACCGGCGGTGTAGTAATGGACGTCCAGTCCGTCAATATTTATAGTGTTGCTCTTGATTCTAGCCACATTTCTCCCTGCTTAATAAATACTTTTAGAAAACGACGGAATCGTTTCCAATCTTACAAAGGGCACGATACATCCAAATCACAAAAAGCGTAAGAAACCTAACAAAAAAGTCACAAAAAAAACTACCCTTACTTTCTATAACGGTTAAGGGTAGTTCTAGGTTACCCCGGCCTTTATATATATTGTAGCATGCCCCCGCCTTACGGGGTCAACTTTTAAACCCGTACCTTTGGTAAGGGGTAACCCCGTATTTTAGTTTCTCCCCTATAAATATTTTACCAATATGAATATTAAGAAGATGTTAAAAATCTCTTTTTAAGGATATTATTAGCGGTGAAACTATTTCCCTGCGTCTCCCTCCCTTTCATCAATACATCAGGGAAGGTGGAAGAATATTTTAGAGGGGGCTTGCGCCCCCTCTTCTCTATTTTCGCTACCGCAACGGTCTTAGAATGGCGCGGCAGGGTCCGGCATCGCCTTTGTACATGAGGAGCGGCAGGCAGAGCAGTTCGTACTCGCCGGGCGGCACATGGCCCAGGGCGCAGTCCTCGAGGATATAGATGCCCGCCCCGAGCAGCGCCTCGTGCGTATGGGCGATGTTGTCTTCTTCTTTCATGTGTCCGATGGTGATACAATCGATTCCGAAGAGGATTATCCCCTTTTCAACGAGGTAATCGGCGGCGGCGTTATCCAGGTAGACGTAGTCCTCGACGAACTTATCGCTTTCGTAGGTTATCGGGGAGTTGCGCGTCTTGCAGAGGATTCGCTCGCCTTTCTTGATGTTGTGCTTTTCCAGTTCCGGTATCTTAATCTTCTCCGGGTCCTTGATTTCTATCACTCGGGCGGGGCCGATGGTGGCGTCGAGGGGCATATCGCTGATAGTGGAGCCTTCGGCGATGAAGTGAAGCGGGGCGTCGATGTGGGTGCCGGTGTGGGATATGATTTCCAGCACGGACATGTCTACCTTGGCGCCCATCGTGCGGTCGTGGAGGCGGTAAATCTTGGGGGGGAAGGGGTCGGTGGGGAAATAGACCATCCCCTGCTTGAGTGGGACGGAGATATCATACCAGCCTTCGGGTACTTTAACAGCCATAAGCAGGCCTCCTTCTTTAATTGTTTGCGGTGGTAAGTTCAGCATATACGCAACGGCATTAACTAGTCAAGCAGGGGTAATGCTTTGGCCCCGCCTTTTTTATGTGGTGAACCTATCCCCTTGTGTCCCCCTTCCCTTGGGTATCAGTGAAGGGAAGGGGGAATATTTTTTAAAAAGAGGGGCTGCGCCCCTCTTAGACGCCCCCGCTATAAAAATCTCCCTTATCCCCTCCTTACGAAGGAGGGAGACAGATTCGCATACAACCGTAATCATACGGTTTGCGCTATCATCTTCTCCCCTTAGTAAGGGGAGAGCTAGAGAGGGATTTTCGGGGCGGCCAGGGTGGGAATAGATGAGGGGGGGGATAAATAAATTTATGGCCTTCGATAATCTCTGGGGTCATAACATGCATCATAGGTAGCCTGGTCAATTGGAACCCAAACTGTACCTGGGATACCCCGCTCGGATTTAGTTCCCAGGCCAACAGGAAAGTGAGATTCAAAGACAAGCTGACGGTCTTGTTTTTTCGCTATCTCCTTTGCAAGACGAACAGCCGGTCCAAAATCCCAATCTTGGCTTATCACGATAGCAACTTCATATTGTTTCTCATAGGTCAATCTTATTAAGTCAATGGCTATACTAACATCGACTCCCTTTTCTTGCCCATGATTAATTCGCCCTTTGTAAATTTCAACATCACGACTTTTTAAATATCTGAGTTTCCTTGTCCAAAAATAATGCCAGAAACGCTCTGTTTCACCAAGATTCGGGTCTGGAACACCAGTGTAAAAACGTATTTGTGTAAGTACACGCCCAGCGAATCTAGACACTAAGACCACAGCCAATTTCTCTACGTCATAGCTGGGATATGAGTATTTTGAATGCCCGACAGGTGGTATTGGTCTCCAAGCATCCTTGGCACTATGATAGAGATTCTGCCCATCAATAAAGACTATGGTGTGCAAACTACCCCTTAAAATAACACCCGCCCGGGGACATGGCCGAAACCACATCCAGCGGGCGGGGATTAAGTAATCTTAAGTATATAACATACACGCTCATTTGTCAACACTTTTGTCAACACCCCGCTATAAAATCTCCCTTAATCCCTCCTTACGAAGGAGGGAGACTGATTAACCTAAAGCAAAGATAAAGAATTTGCACGGTCATCCTCTCCCTTTGGTAAAGGGAGAGTTAGAGAGGGATTTTGCCGGGCGGCATGGGTGGGGAATAGATAACTCAAAGTTGACAGACAGGAGTATAATTTATGTAAATTATGCCGAGATAAAATGTATTGGAGGAGTAGAACTTATGCTAATTAAAAACAAGCTTGCAATTATTATTATGCTAATTCCCTTTTTCGTCTTCATCATGCTAGAAACCGTAAGGGATACCCTTTGGGATGAAAAGGCGCCAACTTGGATAAGCATCATTTTCATCTTTCTGTTATTTACACCTTTCATTCTGGACATAATAGCACAATATTATAAAAGATTGAGAGAATCCGAGTGGTATGTATCTTTCTCAAGCTTAAAACTTGGCTATTTCGGGCTTGTTATAATGTTAATTTCTTTCAATATAGATATAGCACCCATAATGACTCGTTGGGATATTAGTATGACTGGACTAGGTATAGCAGTAATAGCTATTGGAATGGCCTCTCTCATGCAGAAAGAACAAAAACCTTTATTTAATGAATTACGTGATGCTACTACTAACTTACAAGATAATGTAAATAAAATATTAAAAAAATTAAATAATATTGAAAAAACGAGAACAAAGGCCCAGTTAAAGAGAACCAAAACAAATAAATAAAATTTCCCCCTTTACCCCTCCCCCGCCTTCTTCTTCAACTCGTATAATTTATTAAGCGCCTCCAGGGGCGTCATGCCGTCTACGTCCAGCTTTTCAAACTCCTCCTCCAAGGCGGACCTCCCCCCGAACAACGGCATCTGCTGGGCGGGCTCTTTACGTTTCTTCTGGGTCGGGGCTTCATGGCGGTCGCTCTCCAGCTCGTCCAGCACTTCGCGGGCGCGGTGGAGGACGGATTTGGGCAGTCCCGCCAGCTGCGCCACGTGGATGCCGTAGCTCTTGTCCACTCCGCCGGGCACTATCTTGTGCAGGAATATCACCTTCCCCGCCTCCTCGATGACCGCCACGTTGAAGTTTTTAACCCGCGGCAGGTAGTCCGCCAGCGCCACCATCTCGTGGTAGTGCGTGGCGAAGACCGTCCTGGCGCCCAGTCCGGCGTGGTTGTGGATGAACTCCGCCACGGCGCGGGCGATGGAAAGTCCGTCGTAGGTGCTGGTACCCCGCCCTATCTCGTCGAGAATCAGCAGGGAGCGGGGGGTGGCATTGTTTAAGATGTTGGCCGTCTCGACCATCTCCACCATGAAGGTCGACTGCCCTGCGGCGAGGTCGTCCCGCGCCCCGATACGCGTAAAGATACGGTCGACGACGCCTATCCTGGCCGACTCCGCCGGGACGAAGCTGCCGATTTGCGCCAGCAGGACGATGAGGGCGACCTGCCTTAAATACGTCGATTTCCCCGACATATTCGGGCCGGTCAGCACGATGAGCTGGGCGTCGTCGTTGGATAAACATATATCGTTGGGCACGAAACCGCCGTCGGTCAGGCTTCGCTCGACCACCGGGTGCCGGCCCTGCTTTATATCGATTTCCTTCCCGCCGTCAAGGGCGGGGCGGGTGTAGTTATAGCGCGCGGCGATTTCCGCCAGGCTGGAAAATACATCAAGATTAGCAAAAGCTTCGCCCAGTGTCAGGACGCGTTCGCTGGCCGTGGCCACCTGCCGGCATACCCGCCGGAACAGGTCCGTTTCCATCTCCTCGATTCGGTCGCGCGCGTTCAGTATCAGGCTCTCGTATTCTTTTAGCTCCGGCGTGAAATAACGCTCCCCATTTACTAATGTCTGCTTGCGGATATATTCCGGCGGCACCTGCCCCAGGTTGGCTTTGGAGACTTCAATATAATAGCCGAAGACGTTGTTGAAGCCTATCTTCAGCGACTTTATTCCGGTGCGTTCCTTTTCCTGCTTTTCCAAGTTGGCGAGGTATTTACGGGCGTTCCCGGAGGTCATCTTGAGGTTATCGAGTTCCTCGGAGAAGCCCTGTCTTATCACACCGCCTTCCCCGATAGAAGATGAAGGCTCGTCTACCAGCGCCCCGCCGATTAGCTCGACGACTTCCCCGCAGGGCTTGAGTGCGTCGACTAGCCAGCTGATGTTGGCGGTATAGCCGGCTTTTTCGATTATTTCCTTAAGTTTGGGGACGTACTCCAGGCTGCGTTTCAAAGTGACCAGCTCGCGCGGGATGGCTATCTCCCCCCGAACCCGGTTGATGAGCCGCTCCAGGTCGGCCACGTCTTTCAGCACGCCGACCACCTGGTTGCGGGCGAGTGACGACTCCACAAACCACTCGATGGCGTCCAGCCTTTTATCGAGTTCCGCCACGTCCAGTCTGGGCTGCCCCAGCCACTTTCGCAGGAGCCGACCGCCCATCGGCGTTCTGGTCATGTCGATTACCGAGAGCAGCGAGCCTTCGACCGTCCCCGAGCCTGCCCCCTGGAAGAGCTCTAAATTACGCTGTGCCTGCACGTCCAGCGCCATGAAGTCGTCGGTGGTGTAGGTGGAGAGGCGCGTCAGCTGTCCCAGCACCGCTTTCTGCGTGCTTTCCACGTAGTGTACGATGGCCCCCGCCGCCCGGATAGCCAGCGGCAGGTGGGCGCAGCCGTAGCCCTCCAGCGAAGCCGCCCCGAAATGGTCCAGGAGGGTCTGCCCGGCCACCTCACTTTCGAACCAGTAGTTTTCTATTCGCGTAATGTTATCGGTAAGTCCCAGACCTTCGAGGTCTGCCCCCTCGGACGCGATTACCTCCGAGGGATTCAACCTTTCCAGCTCGGTTATCGCCCTGGGTAAAGACAGCTGCGTTACGGCGAACTCGCTGGTGGTGATATCCACGAAGGCAAGGCCGACCTCCCCTTCTCCCACCGCCACGCTTACCAGGTAGTTATTGCTCTTGCTGTCCAGCAGGCCCGGCTCCACCACCGTGCCCGGCGTTACCAGCCGCACGACGTCACGCTCCAGCATGCCTTTCGTCTCTCCCGGCTTGGTAAGCTGCTCGCAGATGGCCACCTTGTAGCCGCGATTTATCAGCCTGGCCAGGTAGCCGTCCAGGGCGTGGTACGGTATGCCCGCCAGGGGCACCTTGTTGCCCTTGCCCATCTCGCGTGAGGTCAGCACGATTTCCAGCTCCCGCGACATTATCCTGGCGTCCTCGTCGAAGGTCTCGTAGAAGTCGCCGAGCCGGAACAGCACGATGGCATTGGGGTACTGCCGCTTAATGCGGAGGTACTGCTGGCGAATAGGCGGCGAGCTGTCTTTCATTTCAAGGTTATTTTAACGGAATTTTTAAACAAAGGGAAATGGGGAGGGGGGGGTAAAGGGGAGGATGATTCGTTATTCGTTTTTAAAAATATTTTTTGGTTTTTCCGTAGCTAATTAGCTTCAAGTATTCGTTTTTCGAGTTATGGCAAGCGGGCGAACTTTTTCAGTTTTTAAGGCGCTTTACCGTTTACGATTTTATTATAGAGGGGTGGAGAGTAAAAAAGAAGCGAATAATGTCACTTTAAGGGGAGGGGGACTAAATTACTTCTATAGGAATTTTAACTAACCAATTATGTGTTTAACATATTTTCGTATATACGCTACATCATCGAAGTATTTTTCTAAAAATTCAACATCTTCTCTTCGCATAGCTGTCCATGCTTTTCGCCAACAAACTTCAAAGTATTTCTTAGCATCATTTGCCATTAATATGTGTCTTAAAAATCCGAATAGATTCAGACTATGCAGTTTTTCCTTAAGTATATTATCTTCATAATCCCCAGGTATTATTTTATCTAGTTGACTTATTTTTCGTATCCCATATAAATTCAGTTCCTCAATAATCTTCGCACCAAATTCACTACTTCCAATATCGGTAATTAACAGTTTTTCTTTAACTAGTTTATCGAATTTCTTTGTCATATACTCTCTTAATGATGCTGTGTTGATTTCTATATCAAGATCACCTTTATTTATCTCTTCAACCACAGTGTTTTTATACACATCTATTTCTCTAGCTATTGCTACGAATTCACGGTCTGCGCACTCTAACATACCAGAAACTAAATAGAACCTTCTCTCTAATTGAGTAGGTAACTTGCCACTGAATTTGTAATTTCTGTCATGTTCTATTTCAGCCCACGCATGTTGTAATATACTTCTTATTTGAATTTCAAAATAAATATTTTCATATTGCTTATATTCGGGTAATCGACATCTCCCCTTATCAAACATAGCTACATAATGTACCGACCTGTATCCCAATTTGTCACTACCAAGCAATTGTGATTGATCAAGGCTATGAGGTCGGATGGCAATAGTGTACACCAAACCTTTCATACCGCCAGCAGTCCGGCATAGAATTTCCGGGCATATGCCGCCGGTGACAGGAACCCCAGTTTTTCTTGCCGGCGCTGTCGGTTATAGAAAATCTC
>DAOUDZ010000079.1:0-7004 GCA_034430575.1 Dehalococcoidales bacterium | reverse complement strand
TCGACCTGCCGGAGGGGGAAGACTATGAAACGGTCGCCGGCTTTATCCTCTCCCTTCTGGGCCACATACCCCGTCGCCACGAGCAGCTGCGCTACAAGGGCCTGAAGATGGTCATTACCGAGATGAAGGGTCTAAAAATCGAGAAAATCCTGCTGACCAACGAGCGTCAGGCCGCGGCGAAGCGTAATTACGAAAAGGAATCGGATAAACCGGAGAATAAATTGTAATGGCCTTAAGGCCTGAAGATACCCCGCATTGACGATATTATTACCCCGGAGAAAATATGCAGCGTATCCGTATCAGGTTCAGTCGTGGAGAAGAGATAAAGTACATCTCCCATCTCGATTTAATGCGACTTTGGCAGCGGGTGCTCAACCGTGCCGGCGTAGCCCTGGCTTACTCGGAGGGATTTAATCCCCACCCCCGCCTCTCGCTGGCCGCGCCGCTGGCCTTAGGCGTAACCAGCGAAGCCGAGTTGATGGATGTCGTCCTGACGAAGTGGTCGTCGCCCCATGCCTTCACCGACGCCGTCAGCCGCCAGCTACCGCGCGGCGTCGAAATTCACCAGGTCTATAACACTCCCCTGACCATGCCGTCCCTGCAGTCCCAGGTCCGCTTTACCGAATATAACGTCGAAGTGGAAACTGAAAAAGGGCGGGAGGATATTGAATCATGCATAGCTTCCCTGCTGGCCAAGGAAACTCTTCCCTGGCAGCACCAGCGGGACACCGGACTGCGCCGCTACGACATTCGGACTTTAATCGACGATATCTGGCTCGCCGACTGGCATGCCGGACGCTGTAACATCGGAATGAGACTGCGCTGCGACTCTAACGGCTCGGGGAGACCGGAACAGGTCGCCGCCGCCCTCGGCTTTGAAAAATACCCGGCATCGATACACCGCGCCAAGCTGATTCTCCAGACGGGATAATGAGGGCCAGGGGAGCAATGTGGCCAAAATATCAGGGTTAACTCTAGAGCAGCAAGTATTACGCTTTATCCGGCAACATGACCTCGTTACCGGCCGTCGAAAGCTGCTGGTGGCCGTGTCCGGCGGGCCCGACTCCGTCTGCCTGCTTCATGTCCTCTCGAAACTGAAAAAAGAGCTGGATGTCGAGCTGCACGTCGCCCACCTGAACCATCGACTGCGCGGCACAGAGTCCGATGCCGATGCCGCTTATGTTGACAAGCTGGCGCGGCGACTCGGCATTCCCGCCGCTATAGAATCGAGGGACGTTCAAGCCTACCGGTCGGAGTACCGCCTTTCTCTTGAAGAAGCGGCGCGTGAAGTCCGCTATTCCTTCCTGGCGCAGGTCGCCGACTCGGTAGGGGCGGAAAGGGTGGCGGTGGGGCATACCGCCGACGACCATGTCGAGACCGTCCTCATGCACCTCTTCCGGGGCAGCGGCACGCGGGGACTGCGGGGGCTCCTGCCCGTTAGCCGCTGGCAGGCCGCCGGCTCTAGCCTCGTTATTTTGAGGCCGCTGCTTGAACTGACTTGCGAAGAAACTGCCGCATACTGCCGCCGGCATCGTCTGGCCCCCCGCACTGACGCCTCCAACCTTTCTACGGAGCCTTTCCGGAATAAAATACGCCATCAACTGCTGCCGGAACTCCGGAAATATAATCCCAGGGTGGCAGAAGCCCTGCTCCGCACTGCCCGTATCGCTGCCGACGACCTGGCTTTCATGGATGAAGAGGCCGCCCGACTGTGGGAAAAAGTAGCGCACGTAGAAAAAGGCGGCGTAATTATACGCAAGAAGGAATTTTCAGTCCTGCCCCCCGCCCTCAAACGCCACCTGCTGCGCGCCGCCGTAGAATCGCTGCTGGGCAACCTGAAAGACATCGAAGCCGGTCACATCGAAGATATGATGGACGCCCTGGGTAAGCCGGCCGGGAAGGTAATCGACCTGCCCGACGGACTTAACTTCGCCGTCGAATATGACAGGTACGTGCTGTCCCCCGATTCCTCGTCCCTGTGCCCGTTCCCTGTCCTGGAAGGCGAGGCCGCACTGAATATCCCCGGCAATACCGGTATTCCGGGATGGAATATCAAGGCCGCCGTGCTGCCTTCTTCGAGGACGGGTGAGGTAGGCGCGAATGCCGCCGAATTTACCGCCTGGTTAGATTTTAATATTACCGGCGATAAGCTGACCGTCCGCCGCCGCCGTCCCGGCGACCGCTTTCAGCCGCTGGGCATGGGGCAGACCAAGAAGCTTAACGAGTTTATGATTGACGCCAGGATACCTCGGGCCTGGCGCCGGCGCATCCCCATCGTATGCTCACCGGCGCAAATTCTATGGGTGGTCGGCTGGCGTATCGACGAGCGCGCTAAGGTTACGGAAAACACAAAACAGGTTCTCAAGCTGGAATTTACCCGCAGCTAAATATCTATACCGTTCGGTTCAATCGACTCAGCCGTTTCAGCAGTTTCCTCTCCACTCTTCCGCCATTGCAGCCAGATGACTGCCAGGGTTACCAGTATTGCCACTGCGGCTACATAGACCTCCACCTGATTAAAGGTCATCATACCTTTCCTGTAAGGTAAAACGACATAATTAATAAGTCCGTGCAGGCCGGAGGCCAGGAGATAGAACTGCCATCCCCAGCCTTTAGCCAGACCGTAGCCGGCGAGAGAGGAGGCGGCGATATGAAAAGCCACCACCCAGAACCTGTCCCAGAACCCGGCCAGTGCTAAAAGACCGTCGGTCTGCACCAATTGCCACGTCCAACCGGACATAAAAATCTGGTTGTGCGCCCAGACCGCCTCGAAGATGCCCAAGCCCGCTCCGGCCAGCGCCCCTATCGCCAGCCCCAGTTTGGGGTCGATATTTCTGCCGCTGCGCCACCACCAGGCAACCATCGGCACCATCTTGGCACCCTCCTGCACCAGCCCGCTGATTAGCACCCCCGGTATCCCCGCCAGCAGTAACCATTCCATGAGGATATCCTGAGTCCAGAAGTGCATCATGGCCTGCCCGGCCCAGTGCTGCAAAGGTATCTGAACGAAGACCACCGCCAGTAAAGACAGAAAGGCGCCGACCGCCGCAACCGCCCAGAGCCAGTGCTTTTTAAAAAGCGGCGGCAATTGAGCGCAGAGCCAGACAGCTCCAAAAGCGAGAGCCAGACCGATGCCGATGAGCATCAAATCCCAGTTGAGCCCGGGGTAGATGAACCACGATTTCAAGAAAGCCATCATCTGGTCAAATAACATATTTTCCTCCTTATTTACATCACCCGTTTCAGCCGCGGGTTAGGCGTAATGCCCGGTATCCTGCCGCGCTTGGCGATTGGTTTTCCCTCTATTTCGTGGAGGTCGGCGGTAAAATCTATCGGCCGGGCGCCGCTGATATAGCTGCCCACGCCGAACCCGTCCACCGGCGCCCCTTTCTCCAGAAAATGCGTAATGCGCTCCGGGTTGACGCCCCCGCTGACGAAAATGCCAACGTGTTTGAAACCGGCCTGGTCCAGCCGGGCGCGTACCTCCTTGACCAGTTCCACCGTAACCCCGCCGCGTTCGGAAGGGGTGTCCAGTCGTACGCTCTGAAGCTTCTCCCGCAGCGCTTCGGCCACCCGCAGGCTCTCCTCGGCCTCGTCCTTGAAGGTATCCACCAGCGAAACGCGCGGCACATCGGGCGGCATATATCTATCGAACAGCACGGTGGCCTCGACCGTATCGCCCACGATGATAATCAGGGCATGGGGCATCGTCCCGGACGCCTCTACCCCGGCCAGTCTGGCACCGTTAACACTGGAGCAGCCGGTGCAGCCCCCCACCACCGCCGCGTAGTCCATCACCCCGGCCACCGAGGGGTGCACGTGCCTCGCCCCGAAACTTATCAGGGGTATCCTGCCGGCGGCGTCGACACATTCCCTGGCGGCCGTCGCCCAGCCACTGCAATGGGCTAACATGCCGACGATAGACGTCTCGTAAACGCCGTAGCTTTGATAGGGGGCGGTGATGCGCAGCACCACCTCCCTGGGGGAAATCGTTTCTCCCTCCCCCAGCGCCCAGACCTCACGGTTGTCCTCGGGCAGGACTTCGGTTAACAGCGCCTTGACTTCCTCGATGCCGCACAGGATACCGGCGCGACTCCCGAACACCTCCATGGTGGCTACCGGATTGAGGTTCTCTTTACGTAAAATATCGATGGTGCGGACGAAATAAACATCGGCGGTATCCCCGGAGAGGACTTCCGGGGACGGTTTAAATTTCGGTGCTGGCATGGTTCACCTCCTGAATGAGCCTGGCCCCGAGCACCTTGTCCATGTGCTCCAGGGCGAAGCGATGCGCCGCCTCATCCGGGGAAGCGACACAATTTACCGGTATTTCCACCTCATAGTCGCGATTACGGGCATCGGCAGTGGTGTGCATGACGCAGATATTGGTCAGCACACCGCATATGATTAACCTGGTCGGTTTAAGCTCCTTCAACTTTTCTTCGAGCTTTGTGCCGTAAAAGCCGCTGTAACGCTTTTTGGGGATTATCTCACTCGGGTATACGGACAGCTCTGGAATGACCTCCGCCTCGGCTGTGCCGGCGATACAGTGCGGGGGGAACATCTTAAATTCGAGGTCGTCCGGGTCATGGTTATCGCAGATGAAAAAGATTTTAGAGCCCACCGCTGTTTCCCGCTCCAGCAGCCTCTGAATTTTGGGTATTATAAGGCGGGGCCCCGCGCCGATATACAGGGGATAGCCCTCCTCCAGAAACCCCCGTAGCATGTCCACAACTAAGACCGCGTTTGCCATAACCACCCCCTGTCTTTAATGTCTAAAATGTCTGACGTCGGTAAACACCATGGCGATGTCGTGCTTATCGGCGGCGTCTATCGACTCCTGGTCGCGTATCGAGCCGCCGGGCTGTATAATGGCCGTCACGCCTATCTTGGCGGCGTGCTCCACGACGTCCGCGAATGGGAACATCGCGTCCGAGGCCAGCACACTCCCCCTGGCTTTCTCACCGGCTTTCTCTCCGGCAATCTGCGCGCTGATAATCCGGCTGGGCTGTCCCGCCCCCATCCCCGCCACCTTTTTATCTTTAATCAACATGATGGCGTTCGACTTTACATGCTTGGCCGTCCGCCAGGCGAAGAGCAGGTCTTCTTTCTCTTTATCCGTCGGCTCCCGTTTGGTGACCGTTTTCATGTTTACCTGTTTTTCCGGCAGTGAGTCCGAGCCCTGCACGAGGAACCCGCCCTTTACCCGCCGGTAGTCGGTATAGCCGCATTCTTCCTTGCCGTAGCCGGGCGGCAGTTCCGCCACCAGAATACGCAGGTCCTTTTTCTTTTTCAGGAGTTCCAGCGCCTTCGGTTCGTAAGCGGGAGCGATGACTATTTCGTAGAAGACCGGCCTCATGGCCTCGGCCATGGCCAGGGTCACCGGCCGGTTGGCGGCGACAATGCCTCCGTAGGCCGCCACCTCGTCGCCGCTGAAGGCGCGGCGATAGGCCTCGGCGATATCCTCATGGCTGGCCAGGCCGCAGGGGTTGGTATGCTTGATTACGGAAACGGTCGGGGCGGCGAAGTCTACGGCCGCCCCCCAGGCGGCATCGGCATCCAAGATATTGTTGAAGGAAAGCTCCTTGCCGTGCAGCTGCTTCGCCCAGGTGATGCCGGTGTTCTGTCCGGCGCCCACGGCCAGTTCGGCATAGAAGGCCGCCGTCTGGTGGGGGTTCTCGCCATAGCGGAGTCCGTAGCGCTTTTTCATAGCCACCGTCATCTCTTCGGGCAGGCCTTCCTCGTCCTGCCTCAGATATTGAGCTATGGCCGTATCATAGATGGCGGTATGCTGGAAAGCCTTCTGCGCCAGTCGCTTGCGCTCGACCTGGGATAAATCCCCCTTCTTTAACCTATCTAAAACTACTGGATAGTCGGCGGGGTCGACCACCACGATGACCCCGGGGAAATTCTTGGCGGAGGCCCGAATCATGGTCGGCCCGCCGATGTCGATATTCTCCAGCGCATCTGCCAGGGTAACCCCCTCCTTAGATATCGTCTGAACGAAGGGGTAGAGATTGACCGCCACCAGGTCTATCTTCTCGATTTTTTTCTCGGCCAGCTCTTTCATGTGAGCGGGCAGGTCGCGGCGGGCGAGGATGCCGCCGTGGACCATCGGGTGCAGGGTTTTGACCCGTCCGTCGAGGATTTCCGGAAAGCCGGTAATGTCCGAGACGCTTTTAGCCGGCACCCCGCCCTCGCTTATGGCCTTCCTGGTGTTGCCGGTGCTGAATATTTCATAGCCGAGTTTATTTAGTCCCTTCGCAAACTCGACCACCCCCGTCTTGTCCGATACGCTGATAATAGCTCGCATAAGTTCTCCCTTCTCCTCTCGTAGTCACATTCTCTATCCTCTTCTAACTCACCCCCTGTGTCCCCCTCTCCTTCAACCGAGGTGTACGAAAGGTAAAACTCCCACGGTTTCCTCGGAGACGCTATACGGAGGCATAGGAATAGTATAATACACTTTTGCTTCTGATTCATCCACCTCAATCCTTTCTACAAAGGACTTGATGTGCCTATGAAGCGGTCAGCCATTTCACCGTCAGCCGCGAGTTGATTAGCATATTCAATGCGGATTGTGCCGCCTGTTTCACGCTCTGCGACTGCCCTTTTTCGCCACACCATTGACAAGAGGTCCCAGATCATTGAATAATCCATCGCTAATTCATGAAGGTCATGAGCTTGACGGTATATCTCATCACGCGTTTTATAGCTACGCTGAGATGCAGGTAGTGGACAGTATCGAAATATCCATTGGACTGCAAATTGCATCCCATCTTGTCCCTTTTTAAGAGCAGCTTGATGTGATTCAGGACTCAAGGACTTAGGTGCATAGAGACGGACATAATCCTCAAAATAGCGGAGCAAATGTTGTCAATCAGCGAAATGGGACACTTTTTAAACCGAACACTTTGGTATGATCAGGCGGCATCAACAAGCTCCCTGAGGCCCTGATTGTAGTCTCTACGACGATTGATTGTTTGTATTTGCACCTCCTTTCG
>DAOUDZ010000078.1:0-4197 GCA_034430575.1 Dehalococcoidales bacterium | reverse complement strand
AGCGCGACCATTTCTTCCTGGTCGAGGGCGCGCAGGAGGTCAATCAGCGGTGCGCCGCCGATATTAGTATACAGGACAGGGTCCTGCCGGTGCAGACCGGGCATACCCGGCATACTATAATCTTTATAGGCGTATTTTTCCGTCCAGTCCAGGCGCGCCGCCAAAAGCTCCGGTTTATAAAGGTTGCCGGTGGCATCGTCGAAGTGGCGCTCGACGAAGGCCTGGTCAATCATTTCGACCATAGTATAAACGCCCAAGTGGTCGTCATTCACCCAGAGGTCGATAAGCGAGGCACGGGGGGTGACGACACCCGCCTCTTCGAATATCTTATAGGTAACGACCTCGCGAATGAGGGTGGGGTCGCTCCAGCCGTTATTGAGAAAGACCTTTTTCAGGCCGTGGAAAGTGCGCGCCCGGTTGAAGATATTGAAATCGACCGCCAGGGGCATACGCGGACTGTTCCAGCCGATGGCCTGCCCCAGCGAAGAATTGCCCTTGGGCCGGAGGCCGACATCCGATACCAGTTCGTCATCCCACCAGAAATCAGCCCTTACGTACTGTTCCTCGAAAGCGTGTTCCCGGCAAAACGCCCAGTTTTCCTCCGGCATAACCAGACGCACCGTGGTGACGCGGTCTTGA
Source organism: Dehalococcoidales bacterium (assembly GCA_034430575.1). GTDB lineage: Bacteria > Chloroflexota > Dehalococcoidia > Dehalococcoidales > RBG-16-60-22 > JAFGPF01. Next base: position 3,558 of record DAOUDZ010000078.1, on the reverse strand, counting down.
ACAAACGGGTCTACTGTGGGGTCGTGAACGCCCCGGGATGCGCTGCGGGTGCATCCTGATACGCCTGTGATAAGAATGATGCCAACCAGCAGGACTGCAAATAAAATAGAACCTTTTCTACGCATGGCGAAGCTACAAAACCGATATTGCTAACAGAATATCAAAATAATTATAAAAATACAAATATTATATATGATGAGCGTGTGACGGCATAGCAGATAGAAGAGCGGCTGCCGTCTTTCCGGGGGCGGGGGGAACTTAGTTCGTATTTAGGCAGCCGTTTATGGTATTTTAATATGGAGAGATAAAAGATGATACGGCGTCCCCGTTTTTTCTATGGATGGTATCTGGTCGGCATCACCATCGCCGCCATGATGCTGATTTACGGCGTCAGGAACTCCTTCGCTGTCCTGTTTTCACCCATCCTGGACGACTTCGGCTGGTATCGCGGCAGCACGTCTATAATGCTTTCGCTTAACATCCTTATCTACGGATTAAGCGCGCCCCTGGCCGGCCTGCTGGTCGACCGCTGGAAGCCGAGAGCCGTGGTGACGCTCGGCTTAGTGATTCTTTCACTGGCGACAGCCCTCTGCTACTTTGCCAGCGAACTGTGGCACTTCTACCTGCTCTTCGGGGTGGTGGCGCCAATCGGTACCGCCTTCTGCGGGTCTCCCATATTAAGTCCCACGCTGATTAACTGGTTCGGCAAGCGCCGGGGGTTTGCCCTAAGCCTGGGGCAAATCGGTGGGGGGTTGAGCTTCGCCTACGGCATGCTCGTCGATGCGGTGGTGTCCCACTGGGGATGGCGGCCCTCTTTCCTGGTCATGGCGGCCATCGTCCTGGCCGTTCTACTACCACTGTATCTCGTCTTTTTCTACTACCGACCGCAGGACAGGGGCATGGAGGCCTATCGTGACGATGAGTCTGCAATCGCCGGAGACGCCGTAGAGGTGGTAAATCACACAGCTCCCGACTGGACCCTGAATATTGCGTTGAGGACCCACAGTTTATGGCTGCTGGTGCTGTCCCAGTTCTGCTACTGGGGCGTGGGTAACTACCTGGTGCTGGCCCACCAGATTAAGTTCGCCCAGGACGCCGGGTACAGCAGCATGCTGGCTACCTCTGTCTTCGCCCTTTTCGGGATAGCGTCCATCGGCGGGCAAATCGCCGTTTGTATATTCGATTCCTTTGGGCGGGAGAAAACGGTCACGATGGCGGTGGTTATGGCTATCGGCGCGCTGGTGGCTTTAATATCGGTGAAAGATACGTCCCAGCCCTGGCTGCTTTATATTTACGCCGTATCCTCCGGGTTCGCCACGGGGATATTTTCGCCCAGTATCTTCGCGGGAATCGGTGATATTTTTCACGGCAGGAACATCGGCACCATAACGGCCCTGCTGCTTTTCGGCACCGGTTTCGGCGGGGCCATCGGCCCGTGGCTGGGCGGCTACATCTACGATGTTACCGGCAGCTATAACACCGCCTTCATCATCAGCATGGCGGCCTTCGCGGCGGCGGGAATCAGTTTCTGGTTGGCCGCGCCGAGAAACGCCTCCAAGATAAGGGCGAAAATGCAGAAGATGAGCCTGTCCGGTTAGCTACTGCCGTACGGGAATCATGGAAATCTCTATTTTCCCCTCTTTCTTTTTCAAGGCGAGGAAAGCCAGCCACTCCTTATCGTTTTGCTCGGGGAAATCGGCCCGGAAGAACCCGAAGGGCGCGCGGCGGCTCTCCTTCCTCGCCAGCGAGGCGTTCAATATCATCTCCGCATTATCTATTATCGACTGCACTTCGAGGCACCGCATCAGTTCGTGGGGGTTTTCCGCTTTAAACGAGGCGTTCTTTTTTAAATCCTGCAGTCGCTCCAGGCCGCGCTGCAGAGTCTTTTCCGCCCTTACCTCACCGGCGTAATAGTCCACGATGTTCTGCGCCGCCATTTCCACCTCGCGCCAGTGCAGGCCGTTGCGATTGTTGAGGATGCCGGAACAGCTTTCCCTCAAGGCTGCCAACGACTCATCATTTACGGGCAGGTGGTTTCCCTGCGCTCTGGCTTCTTTAGCGGCCCTCTCACCGGCGCGCCAGCCCATGGTGAACGCACCCGGGGCGCCCGTCCACGGCACCCCGCCGATTTCATCCCCCGCCCCGAACAGCCCCTTGACCTCGGTTTCGAGCTCGTTATTGACCACGAGGCCGGAAGCCGCCGTGCCGGCCATCTCGCGGCTGTTGGGGAGCCACTCCAGCTTATCTCTTCGAAAGTCGAACCCTTCCCGATTTTTCAGGTAGTCCAGAAACAAAGAACCCTTGCCTTCGTTGCTGATGGACCACTCAATGTATTTTATCTCCTCCTCCGTGCCGTCGGTGAGGTCGAGATAAAAAGGCCCCTGCCCCTGCCGGTAGAGTTGAGCATAGGCAGGTCGGGCGTTCTGCCCTCCCGAAAGCATTTTCTGTCGATTCAACGTGGCGTCCACCTTCTCTTTGCCCAGATTCGGCCAGTCGTAGAACTGCGTCCTCGGCACGACTGTCTCCCCGCCGGCGTCGGTAACGGCCGCGGCAGGCTGCACCGTGTTGCGGGGAGAGCCTAAATTCAGCTCGTAGTTGCCGATGGAGTAGTAACCGGAGGAAAGGAACTCCATGTTAATGACGGGAATGCCGGCGCGGAACGCTATGGCCCGGCCGTCCCCGGTCTCGTTGACGGGAATACGGTGGTTGCCCCAGATGCCGGTCTTATTAGGAGTCAATCGGTTAGCCCGCCCGGTGGACATGACGACTGTTTTAGCCCGGAACGAGTAAATTTTACCGTTATTGGTGCCCACTCCGAGCGCCCCGGCTACCTGGCCGTCAGTTAGCAGCAGAGCTACCATCATTACCCGGTTGACGATATCGACACCCCTTTTCTTTGCCTCCCTGGTAAGCTTTATTTTAAGGTCGTGACCGTCGAAGTTGAACGAACTCGGCATGGTATGGAACTGGTAGACGATTCTGAATTTACCGGGTATTTTGCTGTCTTCATACCTGATTTTAATGCCGAACTTCTCCAGGTCGAGCATTCTATCATAGTTCTCCCTGGCCACCAGGCGCAGGAGGTCTTTATTGATGAACCCCCGCGCTATCAACTGCGCGTGGTCTTCAATAAGGTCTTCGAGAGTCCAGCCCATCTGCTCGTGAATCATAGGGATATACGCCCAGGCGTGGTCGACGCCCGTTCCGGCGCAGCCGCTGCTTAAAGTGTTGGCCTTTTCCGCAATGGTGACCTTCACGCCGTACTCACTGGCTTTAATCCCGGCCATACACCCGGCCAGTCCCCCACCGATTATTAAAACATCCGTATCTATCTGCACTACTTCAATTCCCGGGCTCATGGCTGCTCTCCTCTTAAAATCGACACCCTCATGGGGAGGGGCGGGACTATTCTTATGGCCCCCTTCTCCCGCTGCGGACACTGCATCCAGCAGGCGCCGTCATAGGCGCACTCGTCCGGGTATTTTACGATTGGCGGTTTGCCCTTCTCCGGGTTAGCCTCCAGGATTTCCATCAGGCAGACGTCCACGCACTTATTGC
>DAOUDZ010000077.1:0-18938 GCA_034430575.1 Dehalococcoidales bacterium | reverse complement strand
GTCCGAGATAGAAGAAAATAAAGTAGATGGGAACAATAAATAATGCAACTGTAAATAAGGTCATGCCCATGCCGTAAAGGAACTGGGCGGTGGGGTTGAGCTTCAGCCCGCCTTTTTCCAGCAGAGAGATTACCTTGCCCATCCACGCCACCGGGTGAATAGCATTGGGCGGGTCGCCCAGCGCCAGGTCGATGGCTACGGCCAGGGCTATTATCAGTATTATCTCCATGACTGTGTTCCGGTTGTTTTGTTCTTGTGGGCGCCCAGCAGCACGGCAGGGAGGCCGTTGACGGGGTGGGTGTAAACACAGTTCTCGGCGCCGTAGACCTCCTTGATATTCCGGTCGGTGATAACCTCCGTCGGTGTCCCCTCGGCGAAGATGCGTCTCTCGTTAATCAGCAGCAGGCGGTCGCAATACTGCGCCGCCAGGTTCAGGTCGTGGACGGCGGCCAGCACCGCGAGGTTATTCCGCGTGCAGAGATTTTTTATAAGGTCGAGTATTTCAACCTGCCGGCCGATATCCAGGTTGGCCGTCGGCTCGTCCAGGAGGATTGCCTTGGTTTCCTGCACCAGTACGCGGGCAATCAGCAGGCACTGGATTTCTCCACCGGAAAGTTCGTTCACGTACCGGTTTGCCAGTTCGGCGGTGCCCGTCTTTTCCATGGCCTCCCGGGTGATTTCCCAATCATGCTTGCTTTCAGACTGGAACAGGCCCAGGTGCGGATTCCTGCCCATGAGTACTATCTCGAAGGCGGTAAAGGTGCTGGGCAGCAGCGGCAGCTGGGGAACTACCCCCACCATGCAGGCCAGTTCCCGCCTCGGTATACGGGTAATGGTCCTTTGGTCCATGGTTATCTTGCCGGACTCGGGTCTGATGACGTGGCTCAACGCTTTGATGATGGTTGATTTTCCGGAGCCGTTGGGGCCGATAAGCCCCACCATTTCTCCCGGTGATACTTTGAGGGTTATGTCCTCCAGTACCGGGTGGTGGTCATAGCCCAGTGTTACTTGCTGCATTTTCAGTTCTATCATATTAGCCTCGAAAAGCTGCCCGGCGGGTGTTTTTCCACTTTATCCCCTGTGTCCCCCTATTTCGTATTAAAAAATCGCCTTTTTACGCCGCCGCAGCAGGTAGAGGAAGAAGGGGGCGCCGCAGATTGCGGTAATCACGCCGATGGGTATCTCCGTGGGGGCCAGGACGGTGCGCGCCACGAGGTCGGTGAGAATCATGAAAATTGCCCCGGTCAGCACCGCCAGCGGCAGCAGAAAACGGTGGTCGGCTCCCCATACCAGGCGGACGGCATGGGGGATAATAATACCGACGAATCCTATTGTCCCCACGAAAGAAACGCTGGCGGCTGTAATCAGTGTGGCCGCCGCCAGCAGGATTAGCTTTAATTTTTCCACGTTCACGCCCAGCTGCTGCGCCTGTTCCTCGTCGAGCTGCATGACATTGAGCAGGCGGGCGAAAATAATGATGACCGCCGTCCCCACGACTATATAGGGCAGAACGACTTTTATCTCCGACCACTGGCTAAGGGCGAAGCTGCCCATCAGCCAGAAGATAATACCGTGCATCTTCTCCCCGCTGGAAATAATGAGGTAGGAGACAATCGACCCTAGCAAGGCGCTCAACGCTACCCCGGCCAGAATCAGCGTGGTTACGGGAAGGGTCTTGCCCACCCGCGCCAGCAGATAAACGGTCGCGGTGGCAAACAGCGCCCCGACGAAGGCAAGCAGGGGAATAAGGCCGAAACCCAGTACGTTCCAGGCAACCGGCAGCAGGAAGCCGATGACAGCCCCCAGAGAAGCTCCCTGGGCCACTCCTATCAGGTAGGGGTCGGCGAGGGGATTGCGGAAGAGACCCTGGTAGGTGGCGCCGGCGGTGGCCAGGGCCGCGCCGACCAGTCCGGCTAGGATGACGCGGGGCAGGCGTATGTCCAGGACGATGGTGGCGATAACGCTCTGCCAGTTCTGGTCGATGTCCAGGAACGGCAGTCTGTCCAGCAGTATGCTGAACGTAGTCGAGAACGGGATGTGAACGCTGCCGATGCTTACCGCCAGCGCGATGACCGCTATCAGCCCGGCGGAAAGCCCCAGGAGGCTCAAGATGCGCGTGCGCCTCCCCGAGAGGTAAGTACCCGCCGGCGTCCTGGTTAATGAGGGATTAGAAGACATATATCAGTAAATCCTTATTATCTCGTATTTGGGGTCCTCGCTCCCCGTTAAATAAGACACGTTCTGGAGGTGTTTCCTGGCCAGGCTGGCGGCGTTTTCTATTTCGCCAGGAGCCGGCCGACGCCAGGGATTGTCGCCAGTGGGAATATAGGCGTCGATTCTATGGGGTATGCTCTTGTCCACTCCGGCGATGAATTCGGCAATCCTCTCCGTTTCCAGGCCGTCGATATACTCAGGGATAAAAATACTCTCGGTCCTAAGCCTGATACCGGATTTATAAAATGTCGCGAAGTTCTCCAGCGCCTTTCTATTGGACGCTCCGGTATAGTCCCGGTGTAGCGTGTCTGTAAAGGCCTTGACGCTGAAGACGACCTCGTCTACGTGGCGCAGGTCGGCTATCTGAAAGCCGTTGGTCAAAAGGACGTTATAGCTTGAGAATTCCCGGTGCAGCGCTTCGGTAAGCTGTGGCAACCGGGGGTCTATGGCTGGTTCGGCCCCCATGAAAATCACCTTGCCGACCTCCAGCTTGCTTAGTACCTGTATGACTTCCTCCATGTCGAGGAATTTCTCCGGAGTCTGGCCTACCTTAGTCTGTTGCTGGCGGATTCTGTCTCTTATTTCCGTCAAATGACAATCGTATATCTCCCGTTTCAGCAGGCAGGCCCGGCAGCTCAGGTTGCAGCCCCAGAAGTGCAGATGGACGACTTTCGCATCGGGACTATAGGTTATATGATAAACGTTCACGGCTATTCCTCAAACAGTTCGGGGTGAATAAACTGGGCGAACTGCTCCAGAGCTTCGATGATACGCGGTCCCGGGCGGCCAACGAGGTCGACATTTATCCCGTAGATTCTGCTATTGATGCGGGCGTCGGTGCTTCCCAGCCTATCTTCCGTGGTGATGAATTGCAGGGGCAAGTCCTCGCCCGTTCCCATGCCGACTCCCGCAATCATTACCTGTGGGTTGGCGGCGATAACCGCTTCCAGGCTGATGGTGGCATACCTTTCAAGGTCGCTGGCGACATTAATACCTCCGGCCATTCGTATGAGCTCGTTGTGCAGGGTCCTCGAGCCGGCTGCCATCAGCGGGTCGTGCCAGACGATGTAAAGGACCCGCGGCATCTCTGCCCCGGTCAGCCCGCCTGTCTTATCGGTTACCGCTTTAGCCCGACTCTCCATATCAGCCACCAGGTCGGAGGCTTTTTCCCCGGCTCCGGTGACCTTTCCTATCAGAGTCATGGATTCTATTACCTCGTCGATAGTCGTGGGGTTTACCGCTACAACGGTCAGGCCTTTAGCTTCAAGCTGGGGAATCACTTCGGATTCGTGGATATTCGTCGCCAGTATCAGGTCCGGGTCCATCGCCACCACTTCCTCGATGTTAGGGGTGCTGAATCCGCCGATACTTGGTTTCTCTTCAGCTTCCGGGGGATAATTACAGTAATCGGTTACGGCTACCAAGCGGTCGCTCAACCCGAGCGCGTAGATGGTCTCGGTGTGGCTCGGGGCGAGAGAAACGATTCTCTGCGGGTGGGCGGTCTCCAGCGCAACCGTTCTTCCCAACTGGTCGGTGATGAGGACAGGCGTCTGCGGCAGGTCTTCGGACGTTAGCGTACAGGATGCCGGGAGGCCTGTGAAAAGGGCGGCAACCAGAAAAACTATGCCTGTTCTTATTAGCGTACTTTTCATTTTCCTCCTTGTAATTCCTTAAAAAATAAGCCCCTCGTCTCCAGCCGAGGGGTAAAAAGACTTAACAAAAAGTCCTACCACTCCCCGCGGAGTGCCGTAGGCAATTCAGAGGCTGGCGTTCTGGCTAATGGCGGTTTACCCGTCAATCACAGTGGCGCGGCCGCGTCGGGATCTCACCGACTTGCTCTCCAGTTAGGCCCTAGCTCGCGCTCGGGTGCCCCTGTTTATGCATTCAATTACGCTATGAGTATACAGTAGGGGGGATAAAAAATCAAGCCGTGACGGGTGGGGAAATGTTAATGGATTATTTGTTTGGAGCGTCTCAACTTGGCCCGGATACTGGCTACGAACGTCCGCATCCCGAAGGGCTTGCGGATAAAATCGTCGGCGCCCAGAGATATGGCCTTGCGCAGCAATTCCGTTTCGTATGCCGCGGTAAGCATGATGATGGGAACATTGGAATGCTCCCGTATTTGGTCGAGGGTCTGGAAGCTGTCATTGTCCGGCGTTGTTGTGTCCAGAATAATCAGGTCCGGTTCCACTCTATCCAGGCAGTCTACCGCCGAATCTCCATCGGCGACGATAACGGTGTCGAAGCCTTCCATGTCCAGGGTGTGATTCAGCAGTTTCTGCATATCCTGGTCATTATCCACTAAAAGGATGCGTTGACGGTTATTCATGCCTGGGATTTCTCACCTTACGTTTATTGAAATGGGTATGTCTTCTTAGTTTTGTGAACCTGTGGGAAGCTCCACCTTCCATATCGGAACGATAATCGTTTTGTTGCCAGTTCTTATTATATGCCTGCCTCCTCCCGTATTACAGGCGAAATTAACGTTATAGGGAATCGGCATATTCCTGGACAGCGTTAAATCGTTCTGAAAAGCGTCATGCGCCTGTCGGAATGCTCTCATATCTTCGAGATGCTGCTGAAACGATTTCGCATTGTTCCATACGAGTATCATTTATATTACTCCTTGCCCGACACTGTTAAGGATACTCGAAATAACTCACAAATATATCAAAAAAGCGCCCTCAAGCGTTACAAAAAAATCACGATAAGCCATTTATACCTGCTCCACGGTAAGCTAAAACTGGGGTGAGATATTATCGCCGCCGGTGCCGGCGTTTATGCAGTAGTAACAACCGGAGTCTATGGCGATTTTATAACGTGCATAACCCGGCAGTGTGATATTCACGGGGCTGTTATGGAGGGTAAGGTAAGTATCTGCGGGTAAGTAGCTATCTCTTAATGGCGTCTTGCTCCACTGGCCGTTTTCGTCCTCGTAATATACGGCTACTTTAAGATTAAGATATCTAAGGTGTGATATCAGTACGTCGGCGTTGGTAATATAAAGGCTGATTAATATATCACAGGAACTGCCGGTGGCATCAACATAAAAAAGGTCGCCGGGTGTGACGCCGCCTATGGCTTTACCGAATATGGTTATTTCCGGTGTCGTCGGCGATTCGGCAGCTTCTACCTGAATACCGGCCTGCCCGGAATCGCCGGTACTTTCGCCGTAGGCTAATGATGTCAGCTGGGGGCCCAGAAACAGCAATATAAAAAATACCAGCGTGAACCTTAAGACTTTCCACACATTTGCCGCTCTCCGTTGGCGGTATATCAAGTGTACGGAGCGTAAGTCACGCTGGTGTCACAATGGAAAGGCGAACCCTTACAGAAAAGTCAAAGGCGGATAGAAAATAGTACTGGTACCCTGTCATCAAGGGCGAACCGGAACGGTCTCTATTTGCGGCGGCTGTCTGACTATGAAGGCTTTGATATGATGTAGCCTATGCCGGGCCTGGTCATGATATAAGCGGGGTTTTTAGCATCGTCCCCCAGCTTTTTCCTTAGCCGGGCGATGTTCACCTGGAGGAGATGGGGAGCGCCGATGTATTCTTCGCCCCAGACCTTATTCAGGATCTGGTCGGGCGTGACGACGCGGCCGGAGTTTAGGCAGATGTAAGATAGCAGTTTGTACTCCGTGGAGGTGAGTTTTAGCTCCTTGTTGCTCACTATGACCCGGCGTGAAGCAAAATCTATTATCAGGTCCCTGTAGCGGAATGTGGCCTCGTGCGGCTCTTCGTTACTTCCGATACGCCGCAGCACTGCCCGGACTCTTGCCGCCAGCTCGCTCGCGGAGAAAGGCTTGGTTATATAGTCGTCAGCGCCGATATCCAACCCCTCCACTTTCTCTTTATCACCGCCCTTGGCGGTAACCATTATTATGGGGATCTGGGAAAACTCGCGGATACGCTCGCATACGGTATATCCGTCCATGTCCGGCATCATGATATCAAGTAGAACCAGGTCCGGCGTCTCTTTATCGAATGTTTTAAGAGCCGAATCTCCGTTATTTGCTATAAGTACCTGGAAGCTCTCCAGTTCCAGTATGCGTTTCATCATACGCAGCATGCGGATATCATCATCAACCACCAGAACCAGAGATTTCTTTGGGAACATAACCTTACCTTACTTTTCGGTGAATGATATTATATTCTATAATCAAAAATTTTTCCAGAGCGCGTTCTTGTTTTACCTTTTTATTTCCCTTTTCCCGCAACGGCTAGAGGGAGAGTAAACTGGATGGTGCTCCCCTGGCCCACGGTACTCTCCGCCCAGATTCGGCCGCCGTGTGCCTCCACCAATCCCTGGCATATATACAGCCCTAGGCCGATACCATCCAGACCCGGGGATAACCTCTGTTCTATTCTGTACATCCGGTCGAATATGCTGGTCAGCTCCTCGGCGGGTATACCCGCGCCTTGGTCGTTAATACTGATAAGCAGTTCGCGGCCGGCTTTTTTCGCTGATATCAGCACCTCCGTTCCCTGTGGTGAGTATTTTATAGCGTTATCAATGAGGTTATCCAGCACCTGCCGGATTCGCTTGGTATCTATGTTTACCCTGGGTAATTCGGCAATAGGCTCTGTAATAATCTGGTGGTGATTAGCCCTGACGCTCGCTTCAGCGGCTACTCTTTTTATAAGTTGATTAATGTCGGTAGCAGACCTTTCCAGGTTGAGAAGTCCGGCCTCCATGCGTGAGGTATCGAGCAGGTTATCGACAAGTTTGGCCAGCCTGTCCGTCGAGTTGTCTATGGATACGAGATAGTCTTTTATTTCATCAGAAGAGAGCCTGGCATAGTAATCGAGTATCATGGTAGAGTAGCCTTTTATCGTCGCCAGGGGTGTACGCAGCTCGTGCGATACCGTCGCCAGCAGGTTGCTTTTCATTTTGCTAAGTTCTTCATATTCGGTTATTTTTCTCTCGAGATATTTACGTTCGGTGATATCCATGAGATTGCCGAGTATCGCTTCTCTGCCCTCGTAGTGGATGGGGGTAACAGTTTGCATAACCCATTTAATTCTTCCGGTCTTGTTGAGAATGCGGTATTCGCACGGGTAGGGGTTTTTCTCTTGGATTGTGAACACCGTGCTGGACCTGACCACATCGCTATCTTCGATGTCGATGAGACTAAGCAACTCCCGACCAAGTAGTTCTTTTTTGCTGTAGCCGGTTGTTTTCTGAAATTGCGGGTTGGTATATTGCAGCCTGCCATCCTGCATGATATAAATGCCCAGCGGTGACCCGCGGGAGACCGTCTGGAGTATCTCCTGGGACTGTTTCAGGCTGGTAATATCGGTTATCGTATGCAGGTAGCACTGTTCGCCGCCGATGACTAAAGGTTCGCTGGAATACAGCCCCGTAATTACCTCGCCTGACTTGCGGCGTACCTCGATTTCCTTGTTATGTACTTTTTTATTTTCTTTTAGCGCCTTTATCAATTTTTCGCGTTCACCTTCGTCGACCCAAGTATTAAGGTCGGTGGCGTTGCGGCCGATTGCTTCTTTACGTGTATATCCCGTAATACGGGTGAAACCATCATTAACCTCAAGGAATTTACCGTCCTCAAGCCTGTTGATAGCCACTAGGTTAGGGCTGGCGTTAAAGGCCTTGGAGAACTTCTCCTCGGAATCTTTCAGCGCTTCTTCCGCCTGCCTGTGTTCCGTTATCATTCCCAGTCGCTCGGCGACGGCATCCAGCAGCAGTCTTTCTTCTTTGGAAAAAGGGCTGTTATCCGTAGACGGCGGTGTTTTAATACACCCGATTTCCACGGACCCAATTTTGGTTTTCTGTATGACGATATCGGCAGATATCTTCTGTTCGGTCTGCCGGTAATTATCTGTTTTATACTCATCTCCATTGAGGGTAATCCGGACATAGGTAATCTCGGGGTGTTGAAATCCCCGGGGTAGGATTCTAACTATCTCTGATAATCTCTGACGCAGGGTCAGGTTAGCGGCGCCGGTGATGCTGGCGATATCGTAGAGACACCTTAGCTCGTTAACGCGCTTGCCCAGAGTGTTCTCCGCCGCCGTTTTTCCTGCTCGTTTTTCCATTTTCTTACCGCTCATTTTGCCTGCCTGTTAAAAACAAGCACTTTTATAATAGTAAGCAATCGCAGCAATTACGTCAAGTGTCAATAAATAGTCCTCTTCATGCTTATTGTCCGTCCAGTATATCTTTCAGTTCTTCTATGTCGCTGCTCCGTGACAGGGCTTCCTCTCTTTTTATTATCCCGCTGCGGTAAAGTTTAGCTAGAGATTGGTTAAGGGTCTGCATGCCGCATTGGGCTCCCGTCTGGACGCTATTCATCATTTGATGTGTCTTGCCTTCACGTATGAGATTTCTGATGGCGGGGATGGCCAGCATGACCTCCACGGCGGCAACGCGTCCCGAGCCGTCGCTTTTTGGCACCAGTACCTGGTAGAGAACTCCTTCAAGCGTTATAGAAAGCTGTATACGTACCTGTTGCTGCTGGTGCGGCGGAAAGACATCGATAAAACGGTCGATTGCCTCCGGCGCCCCCGGCGTGTGGAGGGTGGTCAGCACCAGGTGGCCTGTTTCCGCCGCCGTCAGGACGGCGGCTATGGTCTCAAGGTCTCTCATCTCTCCCACCAGTATGACATCGGGGTCCTGTCTCAAGGCGTGTTTCAGGGCGTTGGAAAAAGCTCTGGTGTCCCTGCCGATTTCTCGTTGGGAGAAAAAGCACTTATTGTCCCTGTGCACGAATTCTACGGGGTCTTCTATGGTGATGACCTTGCGCTTTGCCGTCTGGTTGATATAGTTCATCATGGCCGCGAGGGTGGTCGATTTGCCGCAGCCGGTCGGGCCGGTAACCACTACAAGTCCGCTTGATTTCAAAGCCAGCGTCTTACATACCTCGGGCAGTCCCAGTTCTTCGATGGTGGGGATTACCGCCCTTACCGGTCGGCAGGCCAGGCTGATGCCGCCGCTCTGGAGGCAGACATTAATGCGGAAACGACCGGTTGCCTCGGTCTGGTAGGCAAAATCCGCTTCAAGTTCGTCGGCGAAGGCTTTTCTCTGCTCATCGGTGGTTACTTCTGTCAGGAGCGCCTGCATGGTTTCTTCTGTTATTATGGTCATGTCCTCCTGCGCAGCGAGTTCTCCGTTGATGCGTAAAACGGGAAGCCTGCCTGCTTTCAGGTGCAGGTCCGAGGCATCCCTGGAATTCGCCATATTCAACAGGTCGTCTATATGCATAATTTACCCTTTTTCAATATTTATAAGGATTTCAAACGTAATCACGCTGACTCCTTCCGGAGAGGTTTCTGCCTCTTCGGTTTCGGACACGGTTGAAATATCTTCGTCCAGTTCGGTAATGCGTACCTCCGAAAACGCTTTCTCCCCCTCCAGCGCGGTTGCGTACTCTATAACGGTGAAAACGCTATCCGTTTCTCCCCGCGCGGTAATCGTGTCGTTGTCGATTTCTATTGAAGTGAAATAAGTCTGGGGCGGCAGTTTTTCAACTATCAGCTGTAAATTACTGAAAAAAACGCCCCTGCTGCCCAGGATGCTTCGGTTGGCTAAATTCAGGGCCTCGGCGCCGGCCAGTATTTCGCCGATAGCGTCTTCTTTTTTGGCTGTCTCTTCGGCGATGAGGCTGGTCAGGTTCACCTGTCGGCTGATGCTGTTTAACTCGACTTGCAGTCCAGCGTTTTCCGCTTTCAGCTGGCTCCGGCTCTGGTAAAGAGGGAAGAGAAAGATAACGGCAATTGCCAGGAAAACGCCCAGAAGTATGTATCCGGCGGGCAGCGGTTTGGCTTTGCTTTTCCGGTATTTGCCGGAGAGTATGTTGATATTGATATCATGGAAACGGCTTTCCTCTCCTTTAGCTGCCGCTTTGGCTGGGGTGTTTTTGAGGGCAAGGCCGATGCTGGCCGTGTAAGCGGCGACGGGCAGGTCTGAAGGGAATTCTACCGGCGGGACAAGTGGTTCCATGGGAAATTCCACCTCGGCCTGGAGCAGTCCGCCTACCGGGGCTTCGGCGGCCAGTTCACCGGTCAGTAGCAGGGGAGTGGTGGTGTTCAACTGACTTTCCGGGTGGCTGCTCTGGTAGAAGGCTACCATTTTGGATAGCTCATCCGATAGACGCCGGATATTATCCTCAAGGGTGGCCCCCTCGCTCCTCGGGCTGACAGAGTGTATCACTGTGGGGATGCCATTAGCGATGAAGACGATATCAAAGCAATCGGGCTGCAGGTTGACGACTATGGCGTCTCCCCGGTTAGCCGCCCTGGCCAGTGCCAGCGGACGCAGGTCCATGAGATATGGCTCTATTTTTGCGGCGCTCAATGTCTGGAGCGCGGCGTCAACGAGATTCTGCGGTACGCCGAGGACGAAGAAAGCCTGCTCATCTCCCTTGCCGGGGAGAGGCTGCCAGGAGAGGTACAGCTCATCCAGGGGCAGCGATATTTCTTTCTTGGCGGCGCGCAGGATAGCCTCCTCGAGGAGGGCATGCTTCATCCGGGGCAGGTTCAGGAATCGGTAGGTAAAAGACAGGCCGGCCAGGGTGACAACTACGTTTTCCCTGGAAATTTTACTCGATTTAAAAAGCGAGTCGATTGTCTCGCCGACAGCCTGCGGCTGGAGAACCAGGCCGTCTCTGACCAAGCCTTCGGCAAGAGCGGTGTTTCCCCATCTCTTTACCTGCCTTCCCTTTAGCGAAAGGGCCTGAATGCTGCTGTTGCTGATATTCAGTGCGACGCGCATTATCTGTTACTCGCCTTCCTCTTCTATATATGTGGCTGGGGGCTGGGAATAGACGGCTATTTGGAACCTGGTGTCCACTTCCGGCATGTCGCCGTAAACGCATTCTCCTCCAAACGGGTCGGTTATGCTGTCAATTGTTGCGTATTCTATAGCCAGCGCCTCGCATTCCCCATTCTCCAGTCGGTCTAGAAAGCTCGATACCTGCAAGAAAGTCCCCTTTACGGCTACGTTCAGCCGGAAAACGGAAATATTTACTCCGTTAATACTCTCTACGGTCCAGGCCTGTGTCATCAGCGGTATCGCTTTGACTCCCACGTCATCCGCCAGAGTGAGAACGGCGTTGATTATGCGCGTGCTGTTCAGCCGTTCGGGAAGAGTCGTATTGGCGGTTTGCAGACTGGTTTGCGCATCGGTCAGCCGCTGCTCCAGGTCGGCGGGCGGCGCCGGGAACTGCGCTAACCACTGCGTTGCCCCGGCAATTTCGGATGCCAGCGCTTCGTGCTCCCGCCGTTGTTTCAGGTAGTCCGTGCCGAGGATATAATATACCGCGAGCAGGGCCACCGCGAGTATTACGATAAGCAGTTTCCTGGTTTTCACGGAGGTCTCCCTTTTCGCTTATTGTTTCTTAGAAAATTGATAAAGTATCGCCAGTATTACCAGGTTGGTCAGGGCGATACAGGCCAGAAAGATATTGGATACCGCTCCCGAATCGAAAGTCATTTTTTTATTCCTCCTTATTACCGATTTATCGGCATTAATCCCACGATATAATGGTGATGCCGCCTCCGCCTGTCGGCAGCGACGGGCATTCGGGGGGTGGGGGAAACTCCCCGGAGTAGTTCTCGTGAACTCCGTCTTTGATTTTGGCTTTCCAGCCCATTGTAAGGTCGCCGAGAATGTTCCCGGTGATATAGACCCCACCCCCGATTCTGGCCTTGTAATCAAGCCTGATGTCTTCGATGTTACCGTCAATGTAGACGTCATCACTAATTTTAGCTTCACTCCCCAGATATAGTTCCTCGATATTACTGTTAATGAAGACATCGCCTTTGGCCTGGGCGCTCCAACCCAGCTCGATGTTACCGGTGGTGGAGATATCACCTTTGATTTTAGCCGAACTGCCTATGGTGATATTCCCGTTGGCACAGGCGTTACCTTTGATGATAGCGCTCCAATCTAACTGAATATCGCCGTCGGCATGGACGCTGCCGTTAATGTCTGCCTGTGTCCCGACTATGATATTGCCTCCGGCGGCGGCGTCTCCGGTTATTCTTGCGTTCCAGCCCAGTATAATGTTGCCGGTAGCGTAGGCGTTTCCAGCGATTTTAGCCGTACTGCCGAGGATAATGTCCCCGTCGGCCAGGGCATCGCCGGTATAGGTCTCATTCCATCCCAGCACTATATCCCCCGGAGGATAGCTGGCGCCGCCCGCTGATAAGGTGGACTCGATGGTGCTGCTGTGGCTGTCTTCGCTGGTGGCCGTGGAGGTTACCAGGTATATATTCGACCCCAGATTCTCGACGGTAACCTCGACGGTCTTACTGTTGAGGGTAAACTGCGGCAGCATCTCTGTGGCGCTTTCCTCTACCTCCAGGTTGCCGCTCTGCAGTCCCCAGATGGCGTACTCGATGCCGGCATCGCAGGCGTACAGCTCGGTCAGGCCCTGTTCGTAGACACGCGAACCGATGAGGTTGCTGCCGGCGTGGCCGAGGAACGGTGTTATCACCAGCGTGCCTATGGCCAGTGCCAGCATAGCCAGGGGAAGCGCCTGCCCCTTTTCGCCGTTCATTATTCGCCCTCCGATGGTCTTAAGAAGACTTTATAGGTGCCGTTTTCGCTCACGCTGTCACGGCCCTCCGGAGATGAAGTCAGGGACATGGTGATAACGCGATTATCGATGGAAAAATCGACGCTGGATATATTCCGGGCCAGTGTCATCTGTGAATCGTCTTCCGTGCGGCGCAGTTCGGTCCCCACCAGCGCGTACGTAATCGACGATGTCTCTGATATCGTCAGCAGCAGCCCGTCGTTGATGCTGGCGGTAACGGCCTTCTGCCCGTCGAGGTTGAACCGGTGCGCCGCATTCTGCAGCTCGTGCATGGCGGTAAGTCGGTCGTTTCCGTACTCGGAAACGTTAATTATCTGGTAGATAGCCGTTCCCAGGAACGTGACGATGATGCCGGTAACCGCGATTGCCACCAGCAGTTCCACCATGGTCATGCCCTTCTGTCCGTTCATCGGTTCACCTTATAGTTCTCGACCGTTAGTACGTTCTCTCCACCCCGGAGTATACTGGCTGTAATTTTCTGGATATCGGCATCGGTATTAGGAACAGAGCTGACGGCTACGGATATGGTATAGCCTTCCGGCGCCGCTATCGCGGGGTAGGTGCTGACTCCGGCGTCGTAAACGTAGCTCTTGATATATTCCAGTTGAGCCTGCGCCAGTCCCTGTGCCACGACCTCTTCATCCTGCTCGGTGACGGCTATTGACCCCGCTGAAAGCGCGACGACAAAGGCAACCACAGAGGTGCCCAGAATAGCCACCGCCACCAGCGTCTCCACCAGTCCCAGTCCTTTCTGGCCCCGGGCCGGGTTTATTAAAAGTGCCAGCCTTCGTTTTAAATGCGTTGTCATTATTACTGCCTGTTATGGTCATTCAATGTATCGACCTTAGTATCGAATAAAGCGGCGTTATCATGGAAAGAGCGATAAAAATTACCACCACTCCGATAACTACCGTTAGCGTCGGTTCTATCATGGATATCAGGGCGTCTATCCTGCGGTCGACCTTCTTTTCGTAAAAATCGGCCAGGACGGAGAGAGTGCTGTCCATGGCGCCGGTTTTCTCGCCCACGATGACCATCTCCACCAGAAGCGTTGGGAACAGCTCTATTTCGCCCAACGGCTGGGAAAGTCCCTCTCCCTGGACCAGCCTGTCCCTGACCTTGCTCAATGCCTGCCGGATAATCCGGTTGCGGTTGGTCTGGATGGCTATTTCCATTATCTGTGGCAGGCGCAGACCCGCTTTCAGCAGCATGGAAGCCGTCTGGCAGAAATTCTGCACGCTGCGCTCTATACTGATATTGCCGATGACCGGCATTTTTAACATGATACTGTCTTTCAACAGCTTTACCGATGGTAGCTTTAACAGACTAATGGTTAACATAATAATAACAAGTATGCCGGCGATAACATAGGAGATGCGGTCCAGGAAGAAGCTGGTAACGTTGATAAGCAGGCTTGTCATCATGGGTAGTTCCGCTCCTAGCGAATTGAACAGGTTCACCAGCGGCGGCAGCGCCACGGTGATGAGCAGGATGGATACTCCCACAGCCATGAGTAGGACGAAAGCAGGGTAGAGCATGGCGCGCTTGATTTTCTGGTTGGCCACCGACTGTTTTTCCATGTAACTTGCGGCCTGTCTCAAGCCGATTTCCAGGTTGCCTGCCTGTTCGCTGGCTTTTATCACCTGGCAGTAGGTATTGGAAAATACCTGCGGATAATGGCTTAACGCCTGCGATAGTGAATTGCCTCCCTGGATTTCTTCGATAAGCCCGTCGATAGTCTTTTTTAAAGACTTCTTGGAGCTCTGCCCTTCGAGCAGATGCAGCGAGTTAAGTATGGTAATACCTGACTCAATCAACGTGGCCAGCTGATTGGAAAAGTCGATTACTTCCTGCGTTTTAACGCCGAAAAGAGTCGGTATCTGGCTCTCCAGGCTTAGTCCGCGCGGCACTTCCTTAAGGCTGATGATGCTCTGGTATCCGGCGCGGTACAGGGCGCCTTCGGCAAGACTCTCCGAAGTCACTTCAATCGTACCCTGGACAAATCGTTTATCGGTGGTATAGGCTGTGTATTTATAAGCCATTGCTTGATTCTTAAATGCTCCCTCGCTAATTGATAGAAAATACGCTGCGCATTACCTCGGTGATTGACGTTACGCCTTTCTTAACCTTGAGTAGTCCATCCTGTTTCATCGTTACCATGCCCTCGGCGATAGCCTGCTTCCTGATATCGCCGGCGCTGGCGTGGCTGCGCAGCATCTTTCGGATTTCCTCGCTCATAACCAGTATTTCAAAAATGCCCGTCCGGCCCCGATAGCCGGTATTGGCACAGAGATTGCACCCCGTGCCGTGATAAAATGTGGCGATTTGTTCCCGTATCTCGGGATTTACGGAACGCAGCTCCTCCTCGAGCGGCTGGTAGGGAGAGCGGCAATTGGGGCAGATGCGGCGGACCATGCGCTGGCCGACGATGCCGATAAGTGTCGAGGAGATTGAAGCAGGTTCGACATCGAGGTCCATCAGCCGGAAAAGCACCCCTACAGCATCGTTGGCATGGATTGAGGACATTACCAGGTGGCCGGTCAGGGCCGACTGAATGGCGGTGGTTACCGTGTCCGTGTCCCTTATCTCACCGACGAGTATCACGTCCGGGTCGTGCCGCATTATCGCGCGGAGGCCGCTGGCGAAGGTAATACCGGCTTTAACGTTTACCTGGGTCTGATTGATGTCCATGAAGCTGTATTCTATCGGGTCTTCGATGGTCATAATGTTACGCTCGTTGCGGTCAAGCTCGTTTATGGAAGCATAGAGGGTTGTGGTTTTTCCCGAGCCGGTGGGACCGCTTACCAGTATCAAGCCGAGAGGGCTCTTCAACATCATCTGGTAATTCTGAAGAACATCGGGTTGAAAGCCGAGTTCGGCCAGCGTGAAAAGGGCCAGGGACTTGTCCAGAATTCGCAGGGTAACCCTCTCGCCGTAGGGCGTTTCCATGGTGGCGGCGCGGATATCGACCTCGTTGCCGCCCAGCTTGATGGAAAATTGCCCGTCCTGGGGGCGTCTCTGCTCGGAAATATCCATCTCGGACAGGATTTTTACGCGCGATACCAGGGCGCTGTGGATATTGAGCGGAAAGGAAAACATGTCATGCAGGATGCCGTCAATCCGGTAGCGGATGCGCAGCCTGTCCTCCTGCGGTTCTATGTGGACATCCGAGGCCCGGTCCTTGACGGCCTGGGTAACCAGCAGGTCGAGCGTCTCCGCAACCGGCGTCCGGGCCGTTAAGGCCTCCGTATCATCGGTCTTGTCAGCCGCGGCAGGGGTGAACTGGCTTACCTGTTTCTCGATGGCGCTGCTCGACCGGTAGTTCAGGTTGATTGCCCGTTCGATGTCGGAGTGTACCCCCAGCGCCACCTCTACTCTCATCTTGGCCTGGGCCTTCACGTCTTCTATGGTGCGGATATCTTCAGGGTCAGCCATGACTATCATCAGGGAGTTATTAACAATATCCAGCGGAATAAGCGTGTGTTTACGGGCCATGTCCTCGGGGATAAGCCGCAGTGCATGGGATTGTATCGCATGTCTTTTCAGGTCGATTAACGGCAGGTTGAGCTGAATGCTGCGCACTATAGCCAGTTGTTCGTCTTTAACCAGCCCTTGTTTCAGCAGGATATCGCTAAGTTTACCTCCCTGTTGTTGCTGCAGCGCCAGGGCGCCCGCCAGCTGCTCCG
The DNA here is from genome assembly GCA_034430575.1 of Dehalococcoidales bacterium. Taxonomy (GTDB): domain Bacteria; phylum Chloroflexota; class Dehalococcoidia; order Dehalococcoidales; family RBG-16-60-22; genus JAFGPF01. The sequence continues at coordinate 2,474 of DAOUDZ010000077.1, read as the reverse complement.
GGGTAATGAGGCTCTCCGCGACCAGCATCTCGCCCAGGCTTTTCTTGGCGACCCTGTCCGTGGAGAGGGGCCTGTTATTATCGCTGTCCACTCACTTTCTCCTGGGATGTCGGGGTCTGTTTCTTTTGCGCCAGCAGTTTTTCTACACGACTCACTATTTCCGTCGGGGAGGCCGGTTTGGCCAGGTAATCATCAGCGCCGACTTTCAGCCCGGTGTTCTTATCTATCTCCTGTGCTTTAGCCGAGAACATTAATATGGGCAGTTGGGCGGTATCCGGTTCAGCCTTCAAGCGGTGACAGATTTCAAATCCGTCCAGGCCCGGCAGCATGACATCCAGAATCACCAGGTCCGGCCTTTCATTATTTGCTTTTCTTATGCCTTCCAGGCCGTTTGAAGCCTGTATTACCGCATAGCCTTCATGTCTCAAAGAATAATCAACCAGCCTTGAGATAGCGGGATCGTCTTCGATGACCAGTATCTTCTTTTCCATGTTCATTGCCTCCTTTATCGTTAAAAGGCAGGGTCAGGTTGAAGGTGCTGCCTTCTCCCAGTTTGCTTTCTACATTGATATGTCCGCCGTGTGCTTCTATAATCTGCTTCGTAATATATAGTCCGAGTCCGGTGCCGCCCCTGTCGACTTCATTTTCGCCTCTGTAAAACCTTTCAAAGAGGTGATTTAGAGACTCACGGGATATGCCGATACCTCGGTCGGAAACTTGAATAATCAGGTCTTCTTTATTTTGCCCGACCTTAACGTCTACGCTGCCGCCGGGGTCGCTGTACTTGATGGCGTTGCTGACAAGGTTAATCACCACCTGCCTTATCCGTTCGCCGTCTATTTCCATTTTCGACAGTGCCGCGGGTATGTCTTCATTAAGCGAGATGCCCTTATCGCGGGCCAGGGTATGAAAGCTCATCACGGAATCGGTGATGATGTCCCGTATCGGCACCAGCTGCTTGTTTACCTGGAAACGACCGGATTCCAGCCGTGACAAATCCAGCAGGCTGTTGATGAGATTCCCCAGGTGCCCGGTCTCGCGGTCTATTATCTGTAAAAATTCCTGTTGAGTATCGGGGTCGGGTACTTTGCCGTTCAGAATCAGCTTGGTGAAGCCGCTTATCGATTGCAGCGGCGTGCGCAGCTCGTGCGAGACATTGGAAAGGAATTCGGATTTCATCTGGTCGATTTTACGCATCTTTTCCTCCGCCTCTTTGCGTTCCGTGATGTCGCGGAAAATAGCGCGGGCGGCTACTACTTTTCCTTCCTTAAAAATAGAATTAACGTTTCCTTCGACCTGTATCAATCTGCCGTCTTTAGCGACAAATACCGTCTCAACATTTTTGACTGCTTCACCTGACATAACTTTCAGGAGGGTCTCCTTACAGTGAGCGAGATGGTCGGGATGTATAATATCCCAAAAATTTAGATTGGCGACTCCTTCCTCACTATATCCAAGTGCATCCCGCCACGCCCTGTTAACGTAGATAAATCGGCCTTTTGCGTCACAGTTCTGGATAAGGTCGCTGGCATTTTCGAAAAGGTCGCGGTAGCGCTCCTCGCTTTCCCGCAGCTTTTCTTCCGCCTCTTTACGTTCCGTGATGTCTCTTATTATGCCGGTGATGATGTAAGTGTCTTCGGATTTTCTTACGGAAATAGAGAGTTCAGCAGGTATTTTATTACCGTTTTTTTTCTCGCCTACCACTTCTATTACATTTCTGGGAAGCTTTCCTTTACCGGTCTTGTTGATATGACCGAACTCCTTGGCCATCTTTTTACGGTCTTTTTCAGGGATTATCTTCATAATTGGCTGGCCCAGCATCTCTTTTTCCGTGTAGCCGAATATTTTTTCAGCTCCCCGGTTCCAGATGATAATCCTCATATTTACATCGGTAGATACTATGCCGTCGATTGAGCTGCTGATGAGCTCGCGGTATTTTTCCTCGCTCCGTTTTAGAGCTTCCTCGGTAAGCTTGCGCTGGGTTATTGCTGAAACCAGCGCCACCCAGCCGTAGCGTTTGCCCTTGTCCTCTATCGCCTGTATGCTCATATCGACCCATACTTCGCCGTACCTGGTGCGGTGCAGTTCTTCTTCCTGGAAATACCCATTGTTTTCAAGGGCCTTGATTCTCTTGTTGTTTTCACCGGGATGGGTCTCTACTATCTCGATAACTTCAAGCATTTTTTTACCGATAGCCTCGGACGCTTTGATTCCGTAAATCTGTTCGCTTATATCGTTCCAGCTGGTGATAACGTAATCCGTGTCCATGGCGATAACGCCTTCGTGGATTGATTTGAAGGCGGCATCGGAGAAGCGCAGCACTTCTTCCGCCTTCTTACGTTCGGTGATATCCGTTGTGACGGAGAGTATGCACGGTTCGTTGCCGATATTGATGATTTCCGCCGAGAACAGCCAGGTGCGTATTTCGCCAGATTTCATGCGGAATTGATATTCCTCGTTGTTGACTATGCCCT
>DAOUDZ010000076.1:0-11752 GCA_034430575.1 Dehalococcoidales bacterium | reverse complement strand
ACATTTTCAATACGCCGACCATTGCCATCTGTCCCGCGGCTTTCCCCCACCTCCCCCTTATTACCAGGTGGTGTGATAAGCCTTACGGGTTTATCGTGGTTTGTCTAAGCGGCGAGCACGCTTCTCCCTGGGTGGAAGCTTAATCGTCTCTATTTCTGAAAAATAGGTATTATTGGCGAGGGCAAGTGACCGCTGAACCGGTCGCGAGCCCTCGCTGGTATTGATAAGATAATTATTAAGGAGGAATAAGGACATCAGGTATCGTAAATTTGGCAAGCTGGACTGGGAAGTGTCCGTACTGGGCTTCGGGGTTATGCGTCTGCCGTCGCTCGCCGGCGACCCCGCAAATATAGACGAAGCCGAAATCTTTAAGATGCTCCGTTACGCCATCGATAGTGGTGTTAACTATTTGGATATAGGTTATCCTTATGACCCGGCAAAACACGAACGCCTGGTTCGCCTGCTCGGTAGGGCGCTCGGGGAAGGCTACCGGCAGAAAGTGAAAATAGCCGCCGGTCTTCCCACGTATTTAGTCGATGCCTCTAAAGGCATTCAGCCTTATCTGGATAACTGGCTCGAATGGCTCCAGACCGACCGCCTGGACTTTTTCCTTTTCGGGGGACTTGACCGCAATACCTGGCCCCGGTTGCGGGAGATGGGTGCGATAAATCTGGCGGAGAAATCCCTGGCCGGCGGGCGAGTCGAAAATATCGGTTTCGCCTTCCACGATTATTACCAGACGCTCCGGGAGATACTGGACGCTTACGATAACTGGGCGCTCTGTCAGGTTCAATACAGCTACATGGATATAGACCACCACCCGGGTGTCGGCGGAATCAGATACGCCGCCGGCAAGGAACTGGCGGTGGTGGTTACCGAACCTCTCAAGGGAGGGCGACTAGTCAGGGAGCCGCCGGATACGGTAGCCGCCGTATGGGCAGACGCCCCGCAAAATCGCCCGCCGCCCGAGTGGGGATTACGCTGGGTCTGGAACCACCCGGAAATTGCAGCCGCGGTCGTCGATATGAGCAGCCTGGAACAGGTGGCGGCGAACGTGGCTCTGGCTGACACCGCCGAGTCGGATTGCTTTACCGTGGGGGAGGAAATTTTTATCAGCCGGGTCAGGGATGCTTACCGTAAATTGAAGGCCATCCCCTGCACGGCCTGTCGCGGCTGTATGCCGTGCCCTCTGGGTATCGACGTGCCGCGTATTTTTGAAATCTATAACGACGCCGTGATGTATGATGATATCGAGACGGCACGCTCTCTTTACCGCATCGAACGACATAACATCGATAGCTGCGATGAATGTGGCTCCTGCGTCAGGGCCTGCGGCTTTAAAATTCCTATCATGGACTGGCTCAAGAAGGCGCGTAAGCTGCTGGCTGAATAAGGGTGATATTGACGGATTGGTCTATATTTGCCTCTATGGTATACTGGAAAACGATTCAGCAACTGTCAAAGGAGATATCGGTGTGGAGAAACAGTGGTCAGAGTTAACTCGCGAGGAGAAGCGCCAGGAGAGGCTGAAGGATTATCTTGCTCCGCCGGATATTAAATTCCGTGACGCTAAAGCGGAAAAGCTCTATAAAGAGAGGGCAGACAGGATGTTGAAGGTCAGGATGTGCCAGGAACCCGACCGTGTCCCCGTATCGCTGCCCACCGGCAACTACCCTGCTTATTATGCCGGACTGAACCTTAAAAAAGTAATGTATGATTACAAAGCCCTCCGTGAATCCTGGGCAAAGTTTATGTATGATTTCAGTGAGTACATGGATAGCTTTATGGGGCCGGGCTTTGTATGGTCCGGGAAAATGCTGGAGACAATCAGGTATAAACCCTATAAGTGGCCGGGCTATGGACTTGGCGACGATGTCAGTACCTATCAGTTCGTGGAAGAGGCGTACATGAGGGCCGATGAATACGATGCTCTGATGAAAGACCCATCCGATTTCTCTTTCAGGACGCTGGTGCCGCGCACGGTGCTCGCCGCCGAAGAGCTTAAAAATTTCCCCAGCCTTAATTCGATGATGGGCATGACCATGATAATGGTCTACCCCTTTTCACGTCCGGAGATGCGCGCCGCGTTCCAGGCCTTGATTGACGCGGGGGAGGAAATGGAGAGGTGGCAGAAAGAGATTATGCTCTTCAACATGGAGATGATGGCGGCCGGGTTCCCCGCGGGCAGGGGAGGACTGGAGGTCGCCCCCTTCGACGTCATCGGCGACTTTCTAAGAGGGACGTCCGGAGCTGCCGTCGATATGTTTCGCCAGCCGGAGAAGCTGCTCGAATGTATCGATATGATTACGGAGCAGATTATCGAAAATCAAATATCCAGGGTTAACGCCTCCGGCGGTTTTACCGTGGGCTTTCCCCTGCACAAGGGCGACGATACTTTTATGTCCCGCAAGCAGTTCGAGAAATTTTACTGGCCCAGCCTGAAGAAGGTTATGGATGCTTTAATCGACGAGGGCATCATGGTTTCTCTCTTCGCCGAGGGGGCCTATAATCAGAGGCTGGAATACATCGGGGACTTCCCCAAGGGCTGGGTAACCTGGATGTTCGATAAGACCGATATGGCCAGGGCCAAGAAAATGATAGGCGATACGTGCGCTATCTCCGGCAACGTACCCGCCTCGTTAATGGTTACCGGCACGCCGAAAGAAGTTAAAGAATACTGCCGCAGGCTTATTGAGGCCTGTGCCCCCGGTGGCGGTTACACTCTCTCCGGAGGCTGCCCGGCTACGGAAACGAAGAATCCGGATAACTTCCGCGTTTACATGGAGGCCGCCGTGGAGTACGGTACGTATTAGGGTAGTAATATATGCAGTGATGTCTCTTACCGGTAAACGCCGTATTCCTTGGTAAATTCAATCATGGCCTTCATGTTTTCTGGATTAACTTCGTCGGTGGAACTCCGCGGCGATAGTATATAACCGCCGTCCTTCCCGATGACATCAATGAGTTTCTTGCAGTGGTCTTTTACATCCTGGACCGTCCCCAACTGCAGCAGTGAAGAAGGAACGTTCCCCTCGATGCAAACGTGGTCTTTCAGGATTTCTTTGGCCTTGAAAATATCCGTGGTATCGAAACGCGCCAGTATTTTCCCTTTAGGGAAATCGAGCAGATATTCCAGTCGGGATGTGAAGTTGCCTTCGAAAAAGATGCAGGGTGTCGCTCCCCGCTCGATAAGCCCCATCACAACCTTTTTGAACGTGGGCCAGTAGAAAGTATCGAACTGTTTCCTGGAAAGAAAGTCATCCGAACCCCGTGTATTGGTCATAAACATCCTGATGTTACCGTACTCGTTGGGTGGGGGCAGCGGTCTTCCAAACGTCTCTTTCAGGATATATTCACAGAGTTCAATGAGCTTATCGGGCTGGCGGAACATGTCGAACATGGTACCGCTCATCCCCCGCATGGAATGTGACACTACGTCGTAAGGCGGCATGGCGGCGCCCTGGAAATACTGCGGAAAGCCCATGTCGAGTATCATTTTGTCGAATTTCGCCATCTTGGAGCGCCACTTTCTCATTTCACGGCCGGCCTTCTCGAGGGTGCGGACGGTTTTTACCAGCTTCGGTTCGGAAAAAGCCAGTGCCAGGAATTGTATGCCCATCGGGCCGGCGCCCAGGTCTGATAATTTCGGCAGCAGCGAAAGACCTTCCATGTTCTCGCTGGTGCGGGACATGAACACCCGCAGCATGTAGTCGGACGGGTCGTCCATGTACTGGTCGAATTCATCCCCCTTCATATTATCGATTTCTACAGCCTGATGCCCCTGGTAGGGTTCGACCCCGTATCCCGGCCATCTCATCTGCCTTGGATTGAGTATTTCCAGCGCCTTCCCGGATGTAAACGGCTGCTGGTAAATCATATCCGGCTGAAATACCCGCAGGGTTTTCTGATACGCATCATACCAGGCATCATAATCATAGTAGGCGGCGGAACAGGGTATACCGGTGTATTTAGCGGGGAAATAACCCATGGCGCAGATAATAGGTACCCTGTCCGGTATCCTCAACTGAATGGCGTCCGTTATTCTTTTTTCGCGTTCCAGGCGCAGCTGCTTGCCTGTTTTACCGTTCTCAAGATATTGACGCATATGTATCTTCCTCCGGCTTTTTATCTAGATTGCTCCAATGTAACTGCGAAATCAGACTAGAAATTATAAAAAATCACTCCGATAGTACGTTCGGTTGATATTTCTTGCCGAGTAGCTTATATGCTTTGGCACGCAATTTCTTCAGTCCTGTATCCAGCTCTTTTTTTTCACGCCCGGAAAGAGCGGAGAATATATCCGTAATAGCGTTTCTGGTGGTTCTGCTAAATAACGTCTGTCCCTTTTCCGTTATAATTACGTCATACTGGCGGGCGTCGGACGCGCTCTTAAGTTTTTTTACAAGTCCTTGTTTTGCCATCCGGTCTACCAGCGTGGATATGGAATGGTGCTGGCGCATCGTTATAGCTACTATTGCCTGTATGGTTACCGTGCCGCCGCTGTGATGCAGTATATCCAGAATATGGGCCTGTTCCGAGGTAAGGCCGTATTTAGCTAGCTCTTTCTTGCGGGAGCGGGCTATCACAAAACGGGTATGGTCAAGTATTCGCCACAGGTTAAAATCGATATCGTTGTTCCGGCCGTGTTCGTTATAGCTATTATTCAACTCGCCTTTTCCATGGAAAATGCGCATTTTCCCTTAATATTATAGATTATTGATGCCTGACTATCATAATGGAAAATGCTGGATGGATTCTCTGATTTATTGTTGAAATTGTATCACATATGATATAATATTGCCATTAATCCAGGATTAAGAAAAGACGTTAAATTTAAGATAAAATAGAGGAAAGGAAGCAATAAAAATGGCAGAATCGGTCTACGAAAAATACGCAGTAAGAAAGCCCATTTATGAGGCCGGCCCCGGCATTAAAAACCGGCAGAGTCCCACCATGACTTTCATGAGCGAAAAGCAGGCGGGCGCCCCGTACTATATTGAACTCGGTTGGATTTACGATATCCCGGACCCCAACCCGCATATCCACGAGCACGTCCATGATTACGATGAAATCGTTATCCACTGGGGCGGCGACTATAAGCGACCCCAGGTGCTGGGCGGCGAGATAGAGTTCTATATCGGCGGGCAGCCGATAACCTTTAATACCACCACCGGCATCTTTATCCCGGCCGGCGTTCCGCACGGTCCACTGACCTGGAAGAAGTTCGATTTTCCGCATATCGAGATGGCGATGATGCTCGGCACCGGCGACCCCATGAAAGGGTGGGGCCAGAGCGGTATAAGCCAGGCTAAAACCACCGCCCCGAAGAAGGCGAAAGATTTCGACTACGAGCAGTACGTTATCCGCAGTCCTATGCGCGAGGCCGGGGCTAACTTCACCGCCGGCCGCCAGACCCCGACGATGACCTATATGAGCAAAACACAGATTAACGTGGCAAACTACTATATCGAATTCGGGTGGATATGGGATATAGTTAAACCCGGCATCCCCAAGATGGTGCATGATAACTATGATGAAATCGTCCTGCACATCGGCGGGGATCCAAACGACCCGGAAGACCTAGGCGGGGATATGGAATTCGGCATGGGGGACGATTTACTCCAGTTCAACAAAAGTTACGGCATGTGGGTGCCCAAGGGCGTGGTGCACGGCCCGCTGAACTGGCATAAAGTCCGCAAACCCTTCATCGAGATGGCAATTATGCTCGGCGCGGGGACGATGGCGGAGGGGTGGGGCGGCAGCTTCTTCGGCGAGGACGGCGTCCGGATGAGGATGGAGAACCGCCCGCCAACGCCTCCGATGAAATAATCGACGGGTATAGCAATACAGGACGTTGAATCTAAAAATGATTTTCCCGGTCTTTTCTCCAGGGGAAAGGCCGGGTCTCCCTTTATAATGTGCCCCGGAGAGCTGCTTATATTATATTAAAGGCTGATGAATAATCGGCTGCTTGGTGAGGAGAATATGAGTAAAAAAGAAGAATCAATGATGGTACTGGACCCCAGAGGCCAACCCAGCGGTATCTTCGGGCGGCGCACGGAGGCCGGCGACATTTTCGGCGGCGATATCCTCAATCCCGATATACAGCCCAAAATTTCAATTGATGCCCTGGAAGGACTTATGATGGCCCCGCGCCTCGATTCCTTGGAGGGCAAGACCGTCTACCTCGTCAACACCGGTTTTGCCGGCGGCAAGGAGTTCATGGAAGAACTCCAGGAGTGGTTCACTAAAAACCGCCCGGAGATAAAGACCGAGTTGCGTAATAAGCAGACCAGCATGTTCTCCGATGAACCGGAACTCTGGAAAGAAATCAGGGAAAATGGTGACGCCGCCATCATCGGCGTTGGCGGCTGAGACGGTTGTTCGGCGAGTATCGCCGAATTCTCCCGTGCCTTGGAGAACGATTACAGCATCCCGACTGCGCCCATCGTCACCGCCCGTTTCGCGGACTACGTCCAGCGCGACGGACAGAGTCACGGCATGAACCTCCGCTATACCTTTCCCCCCTATCCGGTCGGCTGGGTCCCCCGCGAGACCCTGCACGGGTATGTAGAAGGTAACGACCCGGTTTCCGGCGCTCCTCTCATGGAAGAAATGCTCTTCGCCCTCACCCAGCCGCTGACGGAAGTGGAGAAACATCCCCAGATACTCAAGCGCCCCGAACGGCCACGTCTGCTCGAACCGGCCACCGAGGCCGACCTCCACCGCCTGTTTCTGGAAAGCGGTTGGACGGACGGCCTGCCTATCGTCCTGCCGACCGAAGAGCGGGTCGAGGAAATGCTCACCGGCACCGACCGCGACCCGCAGGAAATTATCGGCATGATGTCTGTCACTACTCACGAGGAACGGCTCCAGTACACCGTGGAGAGAGTTGCGGTAAATGCCGTCATGGCCGGGGCCAAGCCGGAGCACCTGCCGGTCATTCTGGCTGTCGCCGCCACGGGGCAGCCTTCCATGCCCAGTTCGACGACTTCATGGGGAAGCATGATGATGGTCAACGGACCAATCCGTGATGAAATCGGTATGAACTATGGCGGCGCCGCATTGAGTCCGTTCAACTACGCCAATGCCGTCATTGGCCGAACATGGACGCTGATGAGCATCAACTTCGGCGACGCCAGGCTCGGCACGACGTTTACCGCCAGTACCGGCCACACCGCCAACTACAACAACATGTGCTGCGCGGAGAACGAGGAAAACAGTGTCTGGAAGCCGTTCAACGTACGCAAGGGTGCCAAGGTCGGGGAAAGCTCAGTAAGCCTGTTCCGGGGCTGGAACGTTCTCACCATGGGCATCGGGCCGGCCCAACGGATGCTGAATACGATGAAAGGGCTCAGCCCCTTCGGCGGCTCTTTCACTTTCGTTATCGACCCGCTCGTTGCCAAGAGCCTCAAGCGTGAAGAAGGCTACGACGATCCCATGGAGCTAAGCAAATGGCTCGTTGAGAAGATGGAGTCCCGCTTCATGCGTCCGGAAATGGTCAACTTCATCGTCGTCGGCGGGGAAACGAACCCGATGTGGGTTATTTCCGATTTCATGTACAACAGGACGGCGCCTATCAATCCTTGGATACCCAAAGCAGGAATCCGCAAGGACGAACAACCACTCCGGATGCCGGTGGAGGTAGCCTGCAGCGAGGGTTCCTGTGGGATTTCCCACTAAACTCGACTAATATAAATGATGCGTGGTTAATGGGAGTAAAAAGAATATGGAAAACATTGAAGGGAAAGTAGCCTTTATCACTGGCGGCGCGAGCGGCATAGGACTCGGGATTGCCAAGGCCTGTGCCAAATACGGTATGAAAGTGGTTATCGCCGATTCACGGCAGGGCGCCCTTGATGAAGCGATGGATTATTTTAAAAAAGCCGGGCAGCCTGTCCACCCCATCAAACTGGATGTCACCGACCGCATCGCCTATGCCAAAGCTGCCGATGAGGCGGAAGCCGTCTTCGGGAAGATACACGTGCTGGTCAATAACGCCGGCGTAGCCTCCGGCGGCCCGGTACAGAACATGACGTTCAAAGACTGGGACTTCAGCATCGGTGTCAATATCACAGGTGTCGCTAACGGTCTCGTTATCATCTTACCGCGTATCCTCAAACACGGCGAGGGTGGTCACGTGGTCGCCACGTCATCGACCGGCGGCTTAACCGCGGTGGGAGGCGCCTCTATTTACTGCACGACCAAGTACGCCGTGGCGGGGATGATGGAATGTATCGCTACCGAACTCCAGGATAAGAATATCGGAGCTTCCGTGCTGGTTCCCGGGCCGACGACTACCAATCTCGGCAAATCGACCTTCGCCAACCGCCCGGGCCACCTGAAAAACGAGGGCGAACCCAGGATGCCGCCTCCACCCCCACCGTCGAAGGATGGCAAGCCGTGGCGGCCGCCCTGGGACGTCAGCGTGTTCATGGATCCCGTGGAAACCGGTGAGCGCGTCTTACGGGCTATCAAGCGCAACGATCTCTTTATCATCACTCATCCGGAATTCCGGGATGGTATCATCGCCCGCAACGAAGCGTTATTGCGTGCCTGCCCGGATGAGCCCCCGTATCAAAAGCGCCACGAAACACTCAAGATGTTCGGGACTCTCCTCTATAATCCTATTTATGAAAAGCAGACCACGCCCGGCCCGCCGGACTGGAACACGGACTGATATTATATTAGGTAAGCAGGCTTAACACTCCGAATTGAAAGGTGTCCGGTTGCATGATGCTTGGCATACTTGGGGTCGGATGTCAATAGTGGGCGCCAAACCTTTCATGCTGCCAGCAACATGTTCTGTGTTGCGGCCGCTCCTTCCTGCTCTGGATGTTTTGAGGCTTGTGGGTCGACCACGACTGCAATACCTTGTGGTGCTTGAGCAAGAAACTTGCCGGTAGGAATTGCCTCAGCTAATTCCTACCTTACCTGATCATCGTTGAGCACTATGAACTTCCAGGGCTGGCTGTTACCCCTTGACGGTGCCCATCTCCCGGCTTCGTGTATCTGGTTCAGTTGATCTTCGGAGATGGGCTCTCGACTGTATTGTCTGATGCTTCTTCTTTCCCTGATTGCCTGTATAATTTCCATTGCAGAATCTGCCTTACTTTTTATGGAATAAATTCATCAAGTGCCCTTATAAAATTTAACCTTTTAATGACCCATATTAGTTGCCTGTAGGTAATTTTATATCGCCTTTTTTACTAGATACTGTCATACCACTTTTCTTTGAAAGTCCTTAAATATTCTTCATGGGGGTAAGTTCGAGCTATATCTTCCTCCTTGAAGCTATATTTATACTCATTGCAGTAGTCCGTGAGAAGCTTGTATGCCCAGTTCAATCTTTTCATGGTTTCGCCTTCGGTGTCATCACTTCCCCCGCGCTTATCGGGATGGTGACGGTGGGAGAGTGTTCTGTAAGCTGTTTGTATCTCCTTCAGTGTCGCCGCCTCACCAAGCCCCAGCAGTTTTCTTGCCTCCTCTATCTCGTTGAAGTTAGCCATCACTGTTTACTTACCCTCCCCCCTAACTGATTCAACCTCATCCGAGAGCAGCCCCAGTAAATGGTCAAGCGTTACCGGGTAGGGTTCCATGGGAATACCCATCCAGTCGGAGAACTCGAGGATTTCTTCCGGCTTATTCTGCATCATTTCATCGAAGAAGCCTATGGCATCTAGCATAATGGCCCCGCCGGTATGCTTGGGGAAATTCTCGTTTGCCAGACCTTTATCCCAGCCCTGGAAAACGTAATGCCGGTACTTCATCCATCCCGGTGTAAGCCAGTATACATCTCTACCCTGGCTTATCCGCTCTCTGTCCTCTTCGCTTGCCAGCATATCCATGCAATGAGTAGCTTTTATTCTGGAAATCCTTACTCCTGGTTCTAGCTGCTCCTGTATTATAGTGTCAATCTTACGATACAGGTCATCAGTATTTATATAGCAGAACTTGCCGCCATAGACCACAATGATGTTCGGGGCGTATGTCTTGGCTGTTCCTATCTGCCTGATAAGCTGGGTCTCAAGCTCAAGAGGCACCTCATGGCGGCCAGGCTTGGTATAAAGAATCTTCCTGGCGTCCAGAAGGCCGCTATTCTTAAGATGTTTTAACTCCATGTTAAGTGTGCCGCAGGCAACAATCGCGGTATCTTTAAATGAAGCATGCTTCTCCATATTCACCTCCTCATCCTGCTGGGTTTATTCAGCCGCACCATTCTCTCCTGTCCGAGCTTTCCCTCTGCACATTCCCTCACTTCTTGGAGCAGCTGCATTTCATCCATTTTCTGGGATAGTCCTCGTACTTCTTCCATCACTTGAAGCAGTTTACATAATTTCCTCCTCCCTTTTCCTCTCCATCTCATCAATAGAACTATAACCTATTTGCTGAGATAGTTTGGTGTATCGCTCCTCGGCTAAATTTCTCCCTTCTTTCTCTGCTCTGGAAACATCAGCGAAATATAGCTGTAAAGTATCATCAGAGTAAGTCTCCAGTTCATTGGAAAGGTAAAGTTCGAAGCTGCCAGCCCCACCCCTAAAACTCCGAGGATATTTTTGTGATAGTTCCCTCATCCACCCACTCTCAAGTTCAACAATATCGTTAATGAGCGGGTTAACTTTAAGTGGAGGAATTCTGTTGTCCATGCGGGCATACTTTTCCGATAGAAGATTCCTGCCCTCGGCCTTGGCCCGTTGCAAGTCTTCAAGGTAAGATTGCAAAGTTTCTGTGGATAAAACCGAATGGGTCATTCCTCGCATTGCTCTAAAGGTTTCCGGCCGGTCTTTGCACAGTGATGGCTCGCTGGTCCTAACCTGTTCAAACATGCGAAGTTCAATTTCAATTATTTTATTCAGTGATTCTTCACGTTTTTCCCCTTCATTTGTTGTCAGGCCTATGTCTCCTTGTTCATCCCATATTCCTCGCACAACCAATAATGCTCGTTTGCAAATTGCTTCAGACTGCGTATAGATTCCATTTCCGTAGTGCTCCCAAGATACCGCATCGCTGTGCCCTAATCTAATCATCCTCTCAACCACCAATTGAGCAGTCGACATGTCTTCGGAATAGAGCGGCAGAGTATCCCAGACACTATTATCATCCCCGTCTATAGGCCTTTCCATGTCCCCAAAAATCTCATCTACTACAACTTTGTGCTTCATCACAACTTCAGCCACTGCTATATTCAGTTCCCTTCCCGGTTTCATGGTTAAGATTTCTTCCCTAGTCATCTTTGGTTGTCCCCCCCTTCCTCCCTCTTGAGTTCCTTTTCCCATATTACTGAGTAAAGAAGTACCATCAGTCGAGTTTACGTATCAGCTTCCTTATCCCATCCTCTATCGGGTCTCTTCCAACGGCGGGCGAATAAGGTGTTTCGAGCAAGGCCAGCCTGTGCAGCGGCACTTTCTCAGCTATAGCCAGAGATAACTCATTGAGGGTACCCCTTATTATTTCTTCCGAGATAACCTGTGCGCCGATTAACGTCCCGGTCCGGCGATCAGCAATAAGCTTGTGGTGTAAAATCTTATTTCCTAAATGGGGTCGTGAGGTAGGACTACTAAGCGTAGCGGAGACGACATCCAAACCCTTCTCCCGGGCAAGTCTCTCGGTAAAACCCGTAGCACCTATCTGATTACCGAAGATTTCGATGACAAAGGTCATGAGGGTGCCTTCATAGGGAATGGAATTACCTTTAACCAGGTTTTCACCAGCCACGCCGCCTGTCCTGCCAGCGGTGGTAACCATCAGACGG
>DAOUDZ010000075.1:0-2503 GCA_034430575.1 Dehalococcoidales bacterium | reverse complement strand
CGTTTTACTTTACGAATATCAGGCAACTTCTAACCTCATCATATTATTATCTTACAACTCTCCCCCATGTATCCCCCTCGTTTCTTATCTATTCCCACCCTGCCACCCTCGCTTCATCCACGGCTTAGCCCGTGAATATCCCCCTCATTATCATTCCCGCGAAGGCGGGAATCCAGTGGAGGAGCGGTGGCCTAGATTCTGGCCTTCGCCAGAATGACATTCTCTTATTTTGCGGCAAACCCCTGCTTGAACTCTTCGATTGCTTTTTTAATAGTCGCTTCGCTTTGCTCATTGAGTTCTTTCGTTTCACTGACGGTCTTCCCGAAATCGGCGTAGCTGGTCTCCATGAAGCTATGGAAGTCCGTCTCGAAAGCGGCTACCTTATCCAGCGGAATATCATCCATATATCCGTTGATCACGGCATAGAGAATCATGACCTGCTTTTCCAGGGGCACCGGCACGAACTGGGCCTGCTTTAAGACCTCCTGGATACGCTCGCCGCGTTCCAGCTGTGCCCGGGTGGCCTTATCCAGCTCGGCGGTGCCGAACTGGGCGAAGGCCGCTACCTCGCGGTACTGTCCCATATCCAGTTTAAGCCGGCCGGCCACCTGTTTCATAGCCGGGGTCTGGGCCTTACTGCCGACTCGGGATACCGAGATACCCACGTTCAGGGCGGGCTTGATGCCGGCGTTAAACAGGTCGGACTCAAGATAGAGTTGCCCGTCGGTGATGGAAATGACGTTGGTGGGGATATAGGCGGACACGTCGCCGGCCAGCGTTTCGATGATGGGCAGGGCCGTCAGCGAGCCGCCGCCGTGTTCTTTATTATATTTAGCGGCGCGTTCGAGGAGTCGACTGTGCAGGTAAAAGACATCGCCCGGGTACGCCTCGCGGCCCGGAGGCCGGCGCAGCAATAGCGAAAGCTGCCGGTAAGCCCAGGCATGCTTGGAAAGGTCGTCATAAATAATCAGCACGTCCTTGCCCTGCTCCATGAACTCCTCGCCCATGGCGCAGCCGGAATAGGGGGCCAGGTACTGCAAAGCCACGGAGTCGGAGGCGCTGGCCGCAACGACGATGGTATGCTCCATGGCGCCGTACTGGGAGAGTATCGCCACCACCCGCGCCACCTGGGAAACCTTCTGGCCGATGGCCACGTAGATACAAGTTAAGTCGCCGCCTTTCTGGTTGACGATGGCATCGAGGGCGATGGCGGTCTTGCCGGTGGAACGGTCGCCGATGATAAGCTCACGCTGGCCGCGGCCGATGGGGAACATGCTGTCCACGGACTTGATGCCGGTCTGCACCGGCGTGTCCACCGAGGCGCGCAGCACCACGTTGGGGGCCACCCGCTCGATGGGCCTCATCTTATCCGTCTTGACAGCGCCCTTGCCGTCCACGGGCCTTCCCAGCGGGTCGACGACACGTCCAATCATAGCGTCGCCCACGGGGACCTCGGCGATGCGCCCGGTGCACTTTACCTCGTCGCCTTCCTTAATCCGGGTATAGTCACCCAGGACGACGGCGGAAACGCTGTCCTCTTCAAGGTTCAGGGCGATGCCGATGACATCATTGGGAAATTGAAGCAGCTCGTTGTACTTGGCCGAGGCCAGCCCGTGAATTCTGGCAATACCGTCACCGACCTCTATCACCGTGCCGACATCCACCATGGTTACGGCCGTACCGAACTGCTCGATTTGCTGTTTTAATATAGATACAATATCTTCGCCTCTCGTTGTCATGCGAGCTACCTCCTTTGCCGGGCCGCTGTGACGGCCATCCTGATTACCGCTTCCTTTCCATGCCGACCAGCTCTCTCTTTAGAGCCGCCAGCTTGCTGCGGGTGCTGCCGTCCAGCAACTTGCCGCCGACCCTGGCGATAATTCCGCCGAGAATTTCCGGGTCGACTTCAGATTTGAGCACTACCTTCGTGCCCAATAGATTTCCCAGATTCTCTGCCAGCTTATCTTTGTCCTTATCATCAAGGGGAACGGCGGTGATTACGTCCGCCGACTGTATCCCGTGATAAGCGTCCAGCAGACGCTGGTACTCATCTGCAATTTCCCCAATCATGCCGACGCCGCCCCTGGTTATGAGCATCAGCACCAGGTTCAGAGCCAGGGGATTAATGTCCCCGAGGCGTTTTTTCAGGAGCTCCGTCTTCTTATCAATCTTGATTTTAGGGCTGTCCATAGCCGCCAGGAACGTATCGTCGGCGATGGCGCCGACTATTTTTTGCAGGTCGGTCTGCCACCGCTCCAGTTCTTTTTTCTCCAGCGCTATCTCGAATACCGCCCGAGCGTAGCGCCGTCCATAGGCTTTTTTCGGCATGATGTTATCCTGATTTCCCGACTATTCTTCTTTCCTGGTTGAACTTTCTTCCAGCACCTTGTCGATAAGCTCGCGGTGCTCTTCCTTGTCCAGAGACTTTTCGATAACCTTACCCGCCGCCAGCACCGTTAAATCGGCAAACTCGCGGCGTACCTCGCCGATGGCGTCGTCGCGC
>DAOUDZ010000074.1:0-8968 GCA_034430575.1 Dehalococcoidales bacterium | reverse complement strand
GACGCCGTAAAGCCGATGATTATCATGATTACCGCGAGCGTTATAAATATTATCCTGGACCCGGTGTTGATTATCGGCCTCGGTCCTTTCCCGGAAATGGGTATTCGCGGCGCGGCACTGGCGACCATTATCGCTCAGTCGATAGGGGCGGTGCTCGCCCTCTATTACTTCCTGGCCCACAAAACGGCCTTCCGGATACGGGTAAGCCACCTCCTCCCCAATATGCCCATCCTGCGTGATATTTACCGCGTCGGTGCCCCGTCAACAATACTGGAAGTTACCGAGAGCCTGGCCTTCGTCCTGTTCAATAACGTGGTATCTGCCTACGGGTCGGTGGCAATCGCCGCCGTCGGCATCGTCATCCGCATCTCCGACCTTGCCTTTATGCCGATTATCGGTGTCTCCAACGGGCTGCTCCCCAT
The DNA here is from genome assembly GCA_034430575.1 of Dehalococcoidales bacterium. Taxonomy (GTDB): domain Bacteria; phylum Chloroflexota; class Dehalococcoidia; order Dehalococcoidales; family RBG-16-60-22; genus JAFGPF01. The sequence continues at coordinate 8,546 of DAOUDZ010000074.1, read as the reverse complement.
CGTCGGCTTCAATTTCGGCGCGCGATACTTCAAACGTTTATGGAAGGCGGTAAAACTGGCCTCAGTCGGTATCGTGGTGTTCCTCGTGGCCGCCACAATATTGATAGAAATTTTTGCCCCCCAGATTATCGGTATCTTCAGCAAAAACGCGGAACTGCTGGAGATAACCATACCCTCAATGCGTATCATGCTGGCCACGATGCTGTTTATCGGCCCTAATATCATGTTTATTACCGCGTTTCAGGGGCTTTCCAAGGGGACGATGGCCCTGGTTCTGTCTCTGGTGCGCCAGTTTATCCTGTTTGTGCCGTTACTGTATCTTTTCTCCCATCTATTCGGCATGTACGGGGTCTGGTATTCGCTACCGGCTTCGGATATCCTGGCCTTTATTGTGACATACGTGTTTATTTACCTGGTATACAGGAGGCAGAAAAGGGGCGGTAACTGGACGGATGTTTCTCCAAAGGAGAGCGTATAATTGCCTGATCAAGCTATCCCGAAAAGCCTGACCGCGTTCTCCGTGGTAACTTCCGCAATCCTCTCTTCGCTGACGCCCTTCAAGGCCGCCGCGCCGCGCAAAGACCGGAGCACATCCGCCGGGCTGGACGTAAATTCGCCGGGGCTGCCCCGCTGATACACCACCGGGCTATCCGTCTCCAGGAGCATCCTCTCCAGGGGTACTTCTTTCACCGCGCGCCGGTGCTCTTCATGATACTCCACGGCGGGGGTTACCGAGATATAGTAGCCGGAACTGATGATGTCCCGCCGCACGCTGGAAGTCCCCGTGTACCAGTGGAATACTACTTTTTCGAGTCCGGCTTCCAATACCGCGTCCAGTGCGTCCCGCCAGGCGTAGCGCGAATGAATCAGCGCCGGTTTATCATGAGCCCCGGCTATCTTTAACATTTCCCCCAGCACCTGTTTCTGCAGGGCTTTATCAGCCCCCGCCCTTACCCGTTTATGATAGTCTAGACCCACCTCGCCGATACCCACCGCTTCATCGACATTAGCCTCGATGAATTCCAGGTTGGCGGCAATATCCGCCTCCCTGATGAACCAGGGGTGCCAGCCCAGCGCCGGGTAAACGAAGCCTTTGTAAAGATTGGCCAGCTCCAGCACTTTCGCATTCGAAGCTATCTCGGAGCCGACGGCCACTATCGCCGCCAGGCCGGCCTCCTTAGCGGCGGCCAGAACCGGCTCTATGTCTTCTATTTCGTCCAGGTGAGCATGCGTGTCAATCAGCCGGTACATTTTCCCCCTACGCAATCACCGCCGAAGGTTTCTCCTGGAAGGGGTGCGTCCTCAAGACCAGGGAGAAGAGGAACGGATAGGCGGCCTTCAGGTGCTGGACGTAGTCCAGCCACTCGCTGGTAAGGTGGTCGTACATCCGCTCGATATCGACGGAAAGGTGCTCCAGGTCTTCCTGCGGCAGATTCTTCAAAGACGACCGGGCTTCCAGCTCCTCGTCGAGATGGGTGGTCGCCCAGAGCAAATCGGTAAAGCGGTCGTGCTCCAGGAGGTTGGGATTTTCCAGCAGCGTCAGCAGGTAAGTCCTTTTACTGGAGAGGTACTTCTTCAGTTCTTCCAGGTCGAGCCTTTTAATATCGACATCGGCCTTCAGGCTATAAGCAAAATCGCCGGCCTGTTTGAATTCCTTAGCCGTCCAGTCTTTCCTAATATTCAGGTGGCGGGAAATTTCCTCCCGGTTATCGAAATACTCTATCAGGTTGGCCAGGAGGCGGTTGCCGATTTCGCTGAAAAAAGCCCCGATGACCATATTGAGCTTGTAAAGCATGGCCTGCTTTTCCCGGCGGGTAAGGATGCGCTCAATCACGATAACGACGATAAACACCTCGAGCGGGAGAAAAGCGAAGTCGCCGAGCAGGTAGATGAAGATATGGTGCGGGTCATGGAATATCAGGTAGTGGATATAGTAGAAAAGCGCGGAAGCCGCCAGGAAAAAGACGGCGGCGAATATAAAGACTCGATTACCTTTCATTATCTACCTCCGGATAAATTACACGCTACTTCATTTAATTTAATAGTATCACATCCGTATATATTGATATAACTATAAAACAGGTTGCACCCGCCTGCCCAGTTGTTGTTCAATAGTACCGTGACCAGCATCACCATGTTCACCGGCAAGGGAGGGGTGGGCAAGACGACCTGCTCCGCCGCCACGGCGCTTTTTTACACCGCAGCAGGGTCGACGCTGACAATCTCCACCGATGCCACGCCGTCGCTATCGCACATCTTCGAGGTAACCGATAAGAAAAAGCCAGCCCAGGTACTGCCAAATCTCTATATCAGCGAAATCGGCGAGGACGAAATCAGGGAGATGTGGGACAGGAAATTCGGCCGAGAGGTGTACGAGGTCTTCTCGGCTTTCGTGGATATCGACTATGAGTCTTTCGTGGAGTTCATGACCTCGGTGCTGCCGGGGCTGGGTGAAGAGTTCATGGTAGACTACATAAGGGAAATGGTAGCGAAAGGCATTTACGAAAACATCGTCTGGGACACGGCGCCGCTGGGGCAGACACTCGGCCTGCTGGGAACTCCCGCCCTGCTGGGCAACCACTTGAGGATGGCGCCGCGAATTTATTCAAAATTAAAGCTCGGGAGGAAGAGCCGCGAGCCGGTGCTGGACATCCTGAAACGCTGGGAGGAACTCTCCGCCGTCAACATGGAATTCCTCAAAGACAAGGTGAATTTTACCATGGTAACCATACCGGAGGCTCTAGCGGTGGAGCAGCTGGAGGGGACTTTCCGGGAGATGAACAAATACGGGCTTATAGTAAAGCAAATCGTTATCAACAACGTGGTCAGGTCCGAGGAATCCGAATTTTTACGAATAAAAGTCCGGCAGCAGAAACAATACCTGGAACATATCCGTGAAAAATACTCTCGCCTGAAGATTGTGGAACTGCCGATGTTTCCGCAAGAGGTCAAGGGACTCAATAAGCTTAAAGAGGTAGAAAAAATACTGTTTTCATAATAATATAATTCAAAAGAGGAGGACTTTACAGATGGCTGAATCAAAATACGGCAAATACGTGGTAAGGCATCCCGTGGCAACAGGGGGATTTGGCCCCGAGTTTATATACACGGGGGAAACCGATTATAAGTCCGATTTTACGATTATGTTCCTGCGTATCACGGAACCCGCCCTCATGGAGGACGCCCCGCATTCACACGACTTTGATATGTACCTGTATTTCATGGCGCTCGACCCGAACGACATGGACGACCTGGATGCAGATATCGAGATTGGACTGGGGGAAGAGCAGGAAATACACAAAATCACCCATGCCACCAGCGTCTATGTTCCCGCGGGGATGATACACTGCCCGTTAAACTTTATAAGGGTGGATAAGCCCATCTTGTTCGTGCACTGTACGATGGCATCGAAATACGTTAAGGACCCGGATAAAATCATACGGAATAAATGATGCGAATTTGCGCAATTCCTCATTTGCGATAAGGTGTCACGGTTTCCAGCCCCACCTCCGGAATGCCGCGTGCCTACCCCTTGACCACCGCGATGGGTCTGGTGCGGGCGACTTTTTTAGAGATACCGGCGCCATGGGCTACGTTTACCACTGATTCTACATCTTTATAGGCTTCCGGGGCTTCCTCGGCGAGGCCGGACATACTGCCCGCCCGCACGGTAATGCCGCGGGCTTCCAGGGCGCTTAAGACTTCACGACCGCTGAACTGCTTCTTCATCGCGGAACGGCTCTGCATACGTCCGGCGCCGTGGCAGGTGGAGCCGAATGTCTCCTTCATGGCCTGCTCCGTGCCCGCCAGCACATAAGAAGCACGCCCCATGTCCCCCGGGATGAGGATGGGTTGCCCGATATTCGCGTATTTCTGCGGTATATCGGGGTGGCCGGGAGGGAAAGCCCGGGTGGCACCCTTGCGGTGGACGCAGAGCTTTTCTTTTTTACCATCGACCTCGTGGTCCTCTATCTTGGCGATGTTATGGGTGACATCATAGATGAGCTGCAATCCCGCCTCGCTTTCTTTCATCCCCATCACCCGGCAGAACGCTTCACGCACCCCGTAGGTAATACACTGGCGGTTGGCCCAGGCGTAGTTGGCGGCGCAGCGCATCGCGGCGAGATAGCTCTTTCCCTCGGGCGAATCTACCGGCGCGCAGGCCAGCTGGCGGTCAGGCACCTCAATGCCGTATTTCTGCATGGCCCGGACCATCTCCTTGATATAATCGTCGGCGACCTGATGGCCCAGTCCGCGCGACCCGCAGTGGACATATAGCATCACCTGCCCCACCCGGTCCATCCCCATAGCCCGGGCGATGTCCGGCTCGTAAATCTCATCGACGACGGCGACCTCCACGAAATGGTTGCCGGAACCGAGGGTGCCCAGTTGAGGAATACCGCGCTCCTTGGCCCTCTGGCTGACGCGCTGGGGGTCGGCGCCTTTCATCTCGCCCCTTTCTTCCGTAGTCTCCAGGTCCTCGGGTCGGCCGTACCCTTTCTCCACCGCCCAGCGTGACCCCCTCACCAGGACCTCGTCAATTTCTCTGGAACTAAGCTTTATCTTGCCTTTAGAGCCAAGTCCCGAAGGCACGGCGTAGAAAAGGGCATCGATAAGCTCTTTTATACCGGGAGCGACTTCTTCCCGGGTCAGATTGGTACGCATGATGCGGACGCCGCAGTTGATATCGAATCCCACCCCGCCCGGAGAAATAACGCCGTCGCTGACCCTCATCGCCGCCACGCCGCCGATGGCGAAGCCGTAGCCCCAGTGGATATCCGGCATGGCCAGGGAGCTTCCCACGATACCGGGCAGAAAGGCCACGTTGGCCACCTGCTCCGGGGCCTGGTCGTCGATAATCTGGCGGACCATACCCTCGTCGGCATAGATGAGGCCATCGACACGCATGCCCTTTTTGTAGCTTTTCGGTATGCGCCAGCGGAACTCGTCGACTTTTTCCAGTTTACCTTCCCACTTCGGCATAACCGCACCTCCTAGATATCGAAGATAACGCGCACCCGGTTTTGTTGACGGTCCACTTCTAGCATGTGATAAGTGGCCGACTTTACCCCCGTTTTCAGGCGGTGGCGCGAGGGGTCACATTTTTCGCCGCGGCATTCCGCCACCATACGGTTGTCCCCGAACTCCATTATTTCGAACCCACTAAATAACAGCGTTTCAACGTCGAAGTAATAGAGGAGACTGTTCAGCCACTCGAACAGCAGTCCCTCAACGTCATCGGCGCTTATCTCAACACGGCGCGACTCGGCCTCTTTAACATTATCAAGCTCAGCGATGATGGAGAACATGCCGCCGGCAGCATTAGCAAAAGCTTCCGCCAGAGTCTTGCCGTAAGCCAACAGGCCTATATCCGAGGTATGTTCTATGAGTTCGTACTTTTTCATCGCAGAATTAAAGTATTATATCGCGGCGCGGTGAATGTCAAGTGCTCTTGAACCCGTGGTATAATATTTACTGTATTTAGAAAAGAGGTAGAACGACATGAAACCCGCCAGCGACCCGAATGTGGACTACAAAGCTCTGGTGCTGCAGTCGTACGACCGCCTGGCTGCCGACTACGAGAAGATGCGTCAGGAAGAAGCACCACCGGCGCTGGACATCCTGACAAGCCGGCTGAACGACAGGGCAGTCGTACTCGATATCGGCTGCGGGGCTGGTATCCCGGTGGCGCAGACCCTGGCCCGGCGCTTCACCGTCACGGGGGTGGATATATCTGAAGGCATGATTAAACGCTCCCGGGTCAACGTTCCCGACGCCACTTTCATCCACGGCGACATCATGTCGGTGGATTTCCCGCCGTCGCACTTCGTAGCCGCCACCGCGTTCTACTCTATTTTCAACCTGCCGCGCGAGGAGCACCCGGAACTGCTACGGCGCATACACGGCTGGCTCAAACCGGGGGGATTCCTCCTGGCAACATTGAGCTACAACGATGAGCCCGCCTACACGGAGGACTACTACGGCGTGACTATGTACTGGAGCAACTACGGACTTGAGGAATACGAGAGGCTTCTCATGGAGGCCGGGTTTTCGATTCTGGATATCGGGGCTATCGGGGCAGGTTATAAAGACCCTGAAGAGGCACCGGAAGAGCGTCACCCCTTAATACTGGCACAGACTATTCCCGCGAGGGCAAAGTAACCACCGCCGAACCCGTCACCGTTTTTTCGCCCTGCGGGTTCTCTGCCCAGATTTCCACCCGGGCGCAGTTCTTGCCGTCCTCGACGTACTTTTTGGTGACCTTGCCGTTACAGATGATGTCCTCGTGGACGGGATTCATGCCGCGGTAGCTTCCGTTCAGCTTCACCAGCGTGCCCCCCTCCCCGAGCCAGTCGGTAATCATCTGTCCCAGGAAGGAAAGCGCCAACCAGCCGTGGACGATAACGCCGGGCAGGCCGTTGGCCAAGGCGAAATCCTTATCGTAGTGGATTTGATAATAATCCCCGGAGGCACCGGCATATTTTACCAGTTGCATGGTAGTGGGGTATTTTACCAGCACCGGAATCTCGCTGCCCGCCTCGATATCTTCGTAATAAACCTGTTCGGTCATTTTTCTCCCGCTAGTACTTGATATAAGTGTTCTTGCCCTTCACCGCCACCTCGTCCCGCTGGTTGGTATAGGCAACCTCGGTAAACATGAAGAGGCTGGGGCCTTCCTTGCCCTCCACCTGCCGCAACCGGGTGAGCCGACCGGTTACGGAAATAATGTCGCCGACTTTGATGGGCTGCAAGTATTCTAGCTCGCTGGCGCCGTTGAGGAGTCGTTTAAGAGGTGTTTGAGCGTTAAAGAGTCGGTGCAGGAGTTTGGTGGGCACGAGGGCGGCGGGGAAGGTGGGTGGGGCCGCCTCCTGCCAGGCGGGATTGGGGTCGTCAACGGCCTCGGCGAATTTTATAACCATGCCCTTTTCAATATCGTAGACATCGGGGCCGAAGTCCACGTTAAGCATGTTCTGCAGTTCTTCACTGATTACCGGTTCGTCAGTCAACGGGAATACCTCCGCGCGCGTATGATTCGTATTATAGCCTATAAAATCGGGGAATGACCAGCCCTTGCGGGGAATCCCTGAAACGCCAAGAGAAGAGTCATGGGCGAAAACAACACATTTATGGCATAATGGAGAGTCTTTTCTTTATGGGGCCATTGCCGCAGGGTGCTTTGCAAGCTCTAAGCAAAGTCTCTTCTTCAACTTAATACCCTTATTAGCGAATAACTTGAAAGCAAGGTCTGCAACCTTGTGCTCATAGCCTGGGGAGGCAAGCACGTAATCGCGTCGCCTATATTGTGAGTAACCTCTTATCCAACCGGATGCTGGATACAGTCTGGACAGTGGAACCGCCCTATCCTCACTTAACTTCACCATGCTATGTTCGCCAATTCTCTCGACGTGAGGTCTCGGAGGAAAGTCGACGAAGATTGTATCACAGCCAGCTTTCTTAGCAAGCTCTAGCTCCATAGCATCCTTCTTGCTTTTTTGCTGTTCCAACTCAAAAAACATTTGTTGAGAAACAAGGCCTCTAAGAGCCTGCGGTGGAATAACAAGAGCGCGCTTCAGTAAAATACGCTCGCGAAGTTTTTTAACCCGTGCTGTCAACTCTTTATTAACCTGCCTAGAATTTAAGACGCAATATTCATCCAAGCGAAGAAAGTCTATAGCAGACTTCAGGTGGATGCCATTTACTGTCCATCGCTGATCGCGTAAATCCTGTAGTAATGAGGCTATCATAAGGAATGACCCTCTTACTTTGTGATGGTTATAAACTGATGAAAACAAAAGCATTTTATTAAACAAGATCTGCTCCAAGACGGTGGCACCACCAATATCAACGCAAATGAATGACTCAACATCATTTGTATTAAATATAGATAGTGATACGAAAAGTCTATCTGTATCAATTGGCGTCATCAGCCCGCTGAAATATCCATCTCTTCCCATATAATCAAGCTTGTCAGCATCAAACGGTCCATTTATTATTTTGCTTATCCATATCGGATAATGCGGTGCGGCCTTCACTCCTAAAATCATCTTCGCTACACGTTCTAGTTTGACCCTTTTTAGTATACTTGCTGGCTTCACTCGTATTGCAGTGTAATTACTAATTATATCTTCCCACAGTTCACGGAAACGCTTACTTTTTACTATGTAATAGGCAAGAATTTCGTGGGCAGCAGCTTCCCCAAGCAATTCCGAATGTTTATTTCTTAGGTTCTTTATCTCTCCAGTCGGATCCCAATCATCGTACACAATTTCTGATGCGTGGCTGAACAGACAATGACCACAGTCATGAAGTAAGGCGGCAAGCCGCAACTCGGCAGTCTGCAAATCGTTGACGCATTTACCACTCGAACTATTATTTAGAGCATCAACCATCTTCTGGGTAAATACAACCACACCTAGGAGTCTGTCCGAGTAATAGCTTCAGTCAGGCATAACGGGTTATAATTGGGGCGAGTCTATGTAAGGGAGACGCCTATGAGCAAGACCTTTCGCCCCTATGAACCCTACCAGGATTTCCTCATGCCAGCA
>DAOUDZ010000073.1:0-18258 GCA_034430575.1 Dehalococcoidales bacterium | reverse complement strand
CCGCCCGTTTCTACGAAGTGGAAAAGGGCGAGGTAACCGTGGATGGTTACGACGTTCGTTCCGTTACCCAGCAATCATTAAGGCAGCAGATTGGTATCGTGCCTCAGGACCCGATTCTCTTTTCCGGCACCATCGAGGAAAATATCAAGTACGGAAAATTGGATGCCACTCGCGCGGAGGTTATCGAGGTGGCCAGGACAGTCGGCGCTCATACTTTCATCAGCCGACTGGATAAGAACTATGATACCCAGGTGGGGCAGCGGGGCGTAAGCTTAAGCGCCGGGCAGCGCCAGCTCATCTGCCTGGCCCGGGCCATACTGGCCGACCCGCGTATCCTGATACTGGATGAAGCCACCTCAAACGTGGACACGCATACCGAGCGTATCATGCAGAGAGCACTGCGCAAGCTGACAAAAGGGCGTACCTGCCTTACCATCGCTCACCGGCTTTCCACGGTAACCGGCGCCGACCGTATCATCGTGCTCGAACACGGGCGGATTGTGGAAGAAGGCTCTCACAAAGAGTTGCTGGCAAAAAAGGGCCTCTACTACAAGATGTACCGGACCTTGAGCTCACCGGATTTAGCGGATTAGGCTGTTTCTATAACATGTCGGTCGCCTTGACATCAATTCTCGGATAAGTTACATTTGTGCTACAATAAAGCATGAATAATCTGGATTTCCGCCTGGACCAGCATTCCGCCACCCCTTTATATCAACAGATAGCCAAGCAGGTCAGGCAATTTATCGCCACGGAGCAGCTTAAACCGGGGGACCACCTGCCCACGGTAAGGGAACTGGCACATGACCTCAATGTAAACCAGAATACCGTTTTCAGGGCCTACCTTGAGCTGGAGCGGGAGAAGGTGATATCGGCACGGCGGCGCGGCGGCACCGTGGTCGTCGCCAGCATGGACGACCCCTCGATTACCATAGCCCGCCAGAAACGCCTCTCGGAGATTGTCAGCGACGATATAGTAAAGGTCCTTAGCCTGGGATACAGCCCGGAAGACCTTGAGGCGGCCTTTTATCTGCACCTGGCCCGCTGGCGCGAAGAAAGACAGGGTGTGCCGGAAAAGCCGGAAACCAACTCTAAAACAAGCATCAAACCGGATACCATACGCATCGTCGGCAGCCATGACCTGGCTTTGACCATCCTGGCCGACCTTGTCAAGCAGAGTAATGAAAATACCAATTTTGATATCGTTCATGCCGGCAGTCTAGGGGGATTAATCGCTCTCCAGGAGGATAGGGCTCACCTCGCCGGCATTCACCTGCTGGATGAGGAAACCGGCGAGTACAATTATCCCTATATCAAGCGGATACTGCCGGGACGCGAGATGGCCATAGTACATCTGGTGTACCGTATTCAGGGCCTGATGTTCGCTCGCGGCAATCCTAAAAATATCTCGGGGATATCCGACTTGAAGCGACCCGAGATAACCTTCGTTAATCGGCAAGAGGGTTCCGGCACCAGGGTTCTCCTGGATATTCATCTGCGCCAGCTCGGCATCAGCCCGCGGGAAATCAGGGGATACGAGCGGGAGATGGAAACGCACCTGGCCGTCGGCTTGAGTATTTCGCGGGGGGAGGCGGATGCGGCGCTGGGTATCGAGGCAGCCGCCCGCAGCTGTGATATTGATTTCCTGCCGTTGTTCCGGGAGAGATACGACCTGGTAATACCCGTTGCCGGTTACCGGGGCAAGCTCCTGGCTCCCTTACTCGCTACGGTTGTCAGCCGGGAATTCAAAGAGATAGTCGATAAAGCAGGCGGCTATGACACGTCCCAGACCGGCACAACGACGTTTTTATAAATTATATAAGCCTGTTTTCACCAAAGACTTTCCTGTCTTTTCTATCTCCCCATGGATGAAGCTGGTTTATCATTGACCTGAAAATGGTGCGGTGGTAAAATGCGGGAAATTATGGAAAAGCTATATACGTATTGAAAGGAGCGAAAATGACCGGAGGATACATGGGAAAGCTCCTGTTCATGGACCTTTCCACCGGGAAGATGAAGGAAGAAACACCTGATGAGAGTTTCTACAGGAAGTATATCGGGGGTTATGGCGTCGGTTCGAGGATTCTTTACGACCGCCAGAAGGCAGGCGTGGATGCCCTCGGTCCGGAGAATATCTTTGGCATACTTACCGGCCCGCTTACCGGCAGTCCCGCCATCGGAGGCGCCCGCTATGCGGCGGTGGGGAAGTCGCCGCTCACCGGCGGCTGGGGAGACGCTAATTCGGGAGGTCACTTCGGGCCTGCTCTCAAGTTTGCCGGCTATGATGGCGTGTTTTTTACCGGTATCTCGGAAAAGCCGGTTTATCTATTTCTCGACGACGGTAAAGCAGAGTTAAGAGACGCCTCTCATCTCTGGGGAAAGGATACCTATTATACCGAAGATTCACTCCGGGCCGAACATGGCAGCGCGTCCAGGGTTATCTGCATCGGCCCGTCCGGGGAAAAGCTATCCCTGGTTGCCGGCATTATTACCGATAAAGGAGATGCCGCCGGGCGCTCGGGGTTGGGGGCTGTCATGGGAGCCAAGAAGATAAAGGCGATTGTCGCCCGGGGAAATAAGAAAGTACCCATCGCCGATCCGGAACTTGCCAATAAGCTAAGAAAAGAGCACACGGCAGACCTGAAGCAGTTCATAAAGCACTTTCATGAATATGGTACCGGTGGCCACGCCGATGCCTCGGCCCACAGCGGCGATACCCCGGTCAAAAACTGGGGCGGTGTTGGTACTATTGATGTCCCGGATGTCTCCGGTCTCAATAAAGATAAGGTCATTGCCAACCTGGACAGGAGAGTCGGCTGCTGGGGATGCCCCGCCGCCTGCAAAGGCGTCCTCAAAGCGGGAACCGGCGAATATAAGTACCCGGCCGGTAATCACCGCCTGGAATATGAGACGCTTGGCGCTTTCGGGGCGAACTGCGGCAATACCAATGTAGAATCGATAAATATGGCCAGCCACTTCTGCAATGCCTACGGGATGGATACCATCTCGGCCGGCACCATCATCGCCTTTGCCATGGAATGCTATGAAAACGGTATTATCACCAAAAAGGATACGGACGGGATTGAACTCAACTGGGGCAATCACCGGGCCCTGGTGGATATGGTGGAGAAGATGGTAAAGCGTGAAGGCTTTGGCGATGTTCTCGCCGACGGCGTTAAAGTAGCCGCGGAGAAAATCGGCGGCGGCGCGGAGAAATACGCCGTCCATGTCGGCGGGCAGGAAGTAGGCATGCACGACCCACGGGTCGCCGGTCACGATTTCGCCGGTTCGCCGTCCGCCGCCATGTACTGGCTCAATTCCACCCCCGGCCGCCATACCCAGGCTTTCGGCTATCCCAGCTTCATGTGCCACCTCAACAATGCCCTGGGTACCTGTATGATTATTTTCATGTGGCCTTCGGCTCATGGCCCCTTCGTTCAGAAAGTGGTAAACGCCGTAACCGGATGGGACGCTTCTACGGAGGAACTACTCAAGGACGGCGAGAGGATTGGCAATATGCGGCACCTCTTCAACCTCCGGGAAGGCCTTAATCCTTTAAAACACTACCTGCATGGCAGGATAGTCGGGCAGCCTCCATTGAAGGACGGCCCGCTCGCCGGTATCACCTCGGATGTCGAGGAGGAAGGATGGTGGCGCCTCGGTAGCCTGGATTGGGATCGGATTACTACCGTTCCCAGTTGTAACAAACTGCTGGAGATGGGCTTGGACGATATCGCGGAAGAGTTATGGCCCCCGGACAAAATGCCCGCGATGGGACCAGGACGATAGGGCTTGAAATAAGAATATGTTTAAATGCGTCATATATATGTACGGGCTGTCCTATGAAATAACCACTCTGCGCGAAGTGGAGGTAGAACTCAACGATGGCGCGGGTATGGCGGAAGTCACCGCCGCACTTAAAGAAAAAATACCGGCGCTGGAAGGGCCGGTCATTCGTACCGGTCGGGACCGGCTGCAGGAAAATTACAAGTTCAATATCAACGGTGATTTTTTCTATGACGGCATGGACTTTCAGCTGCATCCCGGCGACCGTATCGCATTGCTTATACCCGTTACCGGTGGATAACAATATCTTTTACCCTGTTTGTTAAGCTTCATGAGAAGCTGCGAGAAGTGACTGTCAGGCGGAGGGGGTGTAGAGTAATATGACTTGACAACAAACAGAGTCAGGGTGTAATATTTTGCATCTAATCAGTTATGTGTACCACTGAACAGCTTAGCCGCATGCAGGAGGTGTTGGAAAATAATTACAAATAATTACCGGTACTGAATCCAGAGTATTTTAAAGAGTTGTTCGGTAGAAGGAGGTGGCATATATCAGGATAAGGAGGTTCATTCTATTGTGAAAAATATATTACTTAAGGAGGTCAGGAGAAAAAAGTGAAGAGATTTTTATTTGTCGCTTTAGCAATTATTTTAGTGTCCGGGCTCTTTCTTATGAGCTGTGCCGAGCCAGCCCCGGAACCAGCGCCTGCTCCGTCTCCAACCCCTGAACCGGAAGCCGCACCTGAACCTGAAGTTCAACCGGAACCTGCCCCCGCCCCTGCCGTAGGCCCGCAGGGTGTACCGGAGAAACCGGAAGGTGGTATTTACGGCGGACGCTTGAGATTAGTCGGGTCCGGCAATATTGGCAACATGGGCAACCCCAACGAAATCAGTAACCCCTCCGATGCCGGTTACGCCTACCCCGCCCTCGAAGGACTGATTACCAGGGATGCGGGCGGTAATTTCCTGCCGTGGTTGGCTAAAGACTGGGACATCTCTGAAGACGGAACGTCCATTACCTTTTATCTTCAGGGGGGGGTAATATTCCATGACGGGACCCCCTTCAATGCCGACGCGGTGAAAGTCAATATAGACATCCAGATAACGACACCCGCCTGGATGAACCTGAAGATGATAAAAAGCTGCGATGTGCTCGATGAGTACACGGTCAAATTTAATCTGGACGGTTGGGACTGGACGATGATGAACAGTCTCACTTACTTCTTCAGCTGCATGATGTTCTCGCCCACGGCTCTTCAAAACGAGACCCCGGAATGGCTGCGTTCCCACCCGATTGGCACCGGCCCCTACAAGCTGGTAGATTACGACCGCGACATGTATATCAAATATGACCGGTTCGATGACTACTGGCGGGGGAAGCCTTACCTTGATGGTGTCGACTTTATCTTTATACCTGATTCCACCACGCAGCTCCTCGCTTTCAAATCGGGAGAGACGGATATGACCGGTGTCGCCGCACAGGATGTGGAGGATATCAAAGCGTCCGGTTTCGAGATGACCTCGACCAAAGGCTGGATTGTCGGTCTTTACCCGGATAGCAACACTCCGGATTCTCCCCTGGCCGATATTCGGGTACGGCGTGCCATAGACTATGCTATTGATAAGCAGGCGCTCGCTGATGGCCTGGGCTACGGCTACAGCCGCCCCTGCGACCAGGTCTTCTTGCGGGAGTCCGCGGCTTGGAATCCCGATGTAGTCGGATACCCGTTTGACATAGCCAAAGCCAAGGAGCTACTCACCGAAGCCGGCTACCCCGATGGTTTCAAGACCAAGTTTATAATGGTTGAATTTATGGATCTGGATGCGCCTATCGCTATACAGGACATGCTTAAGAAAAATATCAATGTAGAGCTTGAGTTCGACCGCGTCAGCATGGCCCAGCTAAGCTTCCAGATTGCCACACCGCCCGGCTGGGAAGGATTTGCCTTCGGCGCCAGCCCGGAAGCCACCGGTTCCGACCCGGGTAACGTGCTGGTAAACGGCCCCCTTAATAACAATACAACCTGGGTGGGTATGTGGCAGCCTTCGGATTTACTGGAACTGGCTAAACAGGCAGCCGGGGAGACCGATGCCGAAAAGCGTATGGCGATGTATCGGGAGATATCCAAGAAGATGATCGATGACTACGCCCAGTGCTGCAACCTGTACGACCTCACTTTCTTTACCGCCGTCAACCCCAGGGTTAAAGGGCATAACGTCGGTCAGTATGGGTTTGGTACGTTCGCCTTTACCTTTGCCTGGTTGGAGGAATAGGCTTTCAGCCAAAACGGCAAAGTAGCCTGAAGTTTAAAGGCAAAAGTACGGGTCGTGGTGAAAACCACGACCCGTACTATTTTATTACCTCCTGTATTACGGGTTTTTCAGCAAAACTCTCCGGTGAAAATGCCGGAGTATACCGCCGGTTATAAAAGGGAGTGAATATATCAAATGCGTGTGCAGGCTACCATGTGTCCGCCCCCGACGTCGTGGAGGGTTGGTCTTATCTTGCTGCATTCTTCCGTAGCCAGGTTGCAGCGGGGGTGGAAGTGGCACCCTGAAGGCGGGTGGACGGGACTCGGCACCTCGCCCTTTAAGACAATACGCGTGCGTGTCTTTTCTGTTTTGGGATCGGGTATCGGTATCGCTGAAAGCAGGGCCTTGGTGTAGGGGTGGAGGGGATTTTCATACAGTTCTTCCGAGGTAGTTAACTCAACGATACGGCCCAGATACATCACGGCCACGCGGTCGCTGATATGCTGCACGACAGCTAGGTCATGGGCAATAAAGAGGTAGGTAAGCCCCATTTTTTCCTGCAGTTCCTCAAGCAGGTTGATTATCTGGGCCTGAATCGAAACGTCAAGAGCCGAAATCGGCTCATCGCAAATAACCAGGGACGGACGGCACGCCAGGGCGCGTGCCACTCCGATACGCTGCCTCTGACCGCCGCTGAACTCGTGGGGAACGCGGTCTCTCATGGCGGGGTCGAGTCCTACCAGCTTAAAAAGCTCCGCCACTCTATCGTCGAGATCGGTCTTGGTGGCCATGTTATGAACCTTCAGCGGGTCGCCCACGATACTGCCGGCAGTCTGCCGCGGATTAAGTGAGCCGAAGGGGTCCTGGAAGATAGCGCCCATGTTAGCCCGGAGCGGTTTTAATTTACCTTCCCGCTCTCTGGAAATGTCCCTGCCCTCGAATATGATATTCCCGGAAGTAGGCTGGTACAGGCGCAGTATGCAGCGACCGGTAGTAGTCTTACCGCAGCCGCTTTCTCCCACCAGACCGAGAGTCTCGTGTTTTTTTATCTCAAAACTGATGTCGTCAATAGCCTTGACATCAGCAACTTTGCGCCTTAACAGGCCCCTGGTAATGGGGAAATACATTTTCAGGTTCTTTACCTCTACCATTTGTTCATTACTTGGTGATTTCATTGCTTCCCTCGTATATCAACATAACAAGATATATAATGGTTATCACCCACCTGTCGGAGAGCCGGCCAGGGTTCCTTCCCACATTTTTCGGTTTTATAGGTGCATCTGGGGAGGAAGGCGCAGGTTGGCGGCATATCGATAAGGTTGGGCGGTAAACCGTATATCGGCACCAGTTTTCTGCCGCCGCGCTTCTCACCCAGCCTGGGAACGCTGTTCAAAAGGCCGACTGTATAGGGATGTTGCGGGTTATCAAAGATATCTTCGGCCAGCCCGGATTCCACGATGCGGCCGGCATACATGACGTAAATCCTCTGGGCGTAACGGGCGACCACTCCCAGGTTGTGGGTCACGATAACCAGCGAGGTGTTCAGGCGTGTGACCAGGTCTTTCATAAGCTCCAGCAACTGGGCTTGGGTGGTTACATCCACGGCGGTTGTGGGCTCATCCGCAAAGATAATCATCGGATTGCAGGATATGGCCATGGCAATCATCACTCTCTGGCGCATGCCGCCGCTGAACTGGTGAGGGTAATCGTCCACACGGCTGGCGGCATCGGGGACGCCTACCATTCTCAACAGCTCTATGGCCCTTTCTCTGGCCGAATGCCTGTCCATATCCAGATGCAGCTCCAGTATCTCGGTCATCTGGCGGCAAATGGTTAGCACCGGATTCAGCGAGGTCATCGGTTCCTGGAATATCATAGTCATCTTTCGGCCCCGGATAGCTCTCATTTCCGGGCCGTTTGCCTCATGTTGAAGTAGGTCATTCCCTTCGAACATGACTTTTCCATCTACTATTTCCCCGGGTGTCTGTATCAACTGCATAACTGAAAGTATGCTCACGGATTTTCCGCAGCCGCTTTCTCCCACCAGTCCGATGATTTCTCCCTGGTCGATATTGAAAGAGATACCGTCGACGGCTTTAACCAGGCCGTATTCCGTGTGAAAGTGGGTTTTAAGGTTCTCTACATCCAGTACGACTGACATACTACCTTCCTCTGTTTTAATAACCCCTTATTATTTAAATTACGCCCCTTAACTTCGGGTCGACTGCGTCCCGGATACCGTCTCCCACCATGTTAAAGCCGAACACCAGCAGCATTATGGCCACTCCGGGGGCCAGCGAAAGTAACGGGTTCTTCAGGAGATACCTCTGCCCGCTGTTTACCATACCGCCCCAGGAAGGTACGGGAGGCATGACGCCTATGCCCAGGAAGCTCAACCCGGCTTCTCCCAGGACAACTGCTCCTATTCCCATGGTTATTCCCACCATGATAGGGGGAAAAGCGTTTGGGAAAATCTGCGTGAGCATCATGCGCCAGCTGCTCATGCCCATGGCGCGCCCTGCCAGGACGTAATCGTTCTGTTTGACGCTAAGCGCCAGCCCGCACATCATGCGGCATTGCCCGGCTATACCGCCGAACCCCAGTGCGAAAATGACCACGGTAATACCGCCGCCCGCTAGGCCGGCGATAAGCAGTACCAGAATAATACCGGGCAGGGCCATAAGCGCATCGGTAAACCTCATGATTAGGGCGAATACCCAGCCGCCGAAATAGGCCGCCGCCAGCCCCATAAGCATACCCACTACGGCTGAACCAAAAACCGCGGAAAAACCGATAAGCAGAGAAATTTGTGACCCGTATATAATGCGACTGTACGTATCTCTCCCGGTGGAATCGGTGCCCAGCCAGTGAGCCTTGTTGGGCTGTTCCAGTTTATGAGCTAAGTCGCATGAATAGGGGTCGTGAGTGGCTATGAGGGGGGCAAAGATGGCGGTAAGTATCAGGATTACGACGATTACGAACCCGATAACATAGAGCTTGCGCCCGAAGAAGACTCTGACGATGCGTTTGAATTCATTTGCTTTAGGCGGCGCGGTTGCTTCCCCAATGGCGTCAACATGCGGCGCTCCGTTCTTTACATCATCTGACATCCCATCCCTCCTTAAGCAAGTCTAATCCGCGGGTCAAGCCAGCCCCAGGCGATATCGACTATCAGGTTAGAGAAGATAATAATACCGCCGAATAACAGGACGCCTGCCTGTACCACCTGATAGTCTTGGTCGAAAATTGCGTTGGTCATCAGTAATCCCATGCCCGGGATAGCAAATACTGTCTCGATAAATACCGAACCTCCCAGGATGGCGCCCAGGGCCCCGCCCAGAGCGGTAACCACGGGAATCATGGCGTTCTTGAGTTGATGCCTTACGACGATAACCCTCTCCTGTAAGCCCTTGGCCCAGGCAGTTCGAACGTAGTCCGCCCTCATGACCTCCAGCATGCACGAACGTACCAGGCGGGCCATACCGGCTATACCCCCTAACATTACCGAGCCTATTGGCATTATCAGCTGTTTACAGCTCATCCAGAAATCATCGAAAGGATTGGTCCAGCCGCTCGTCGGCAGCCAGCCCAGCTTATACGCAAATAAATACATCAAGAGTATACCCAGCCAGAAAACAGGCACCGTCATTCCTATATTCGCTATGGTGGTAATGGTGTTATCCATCCACGAGCCACGCCTCAAAGCGCACACGATTCCTGCGGCAATGCCGCCCACGGTGCCGAGGACGAAGGAAATCAACCCTATATAGGCAGTCCGAGGCATGCGCTCGGCGATAAGAACGCCTATATCTTCCTGGAGTTTAATAGACTTCCCCAGGTCACCCCGGAAAATATGGCCCAACCAGTCGATATACTGTACGGGAATCGGCCTGTCCAGTCCCCACTGGTGCAGCAGATTTTGATAGTTCTCCTGACTGATGCTCGTTACCCTCTGGATATCGAAACTGGCCATGTAGACCAACAGGGGGTCTCCGGGCAGGAGACGCACGAACAAAAATACCACCATAGTGACCATCAGGAGGACAATAACACCGATTATCAATCGACGGATAATATAGGCTGTCATTTTTGTTCCCCCTCCAGATAAGCGCTGATTTTACCGGAACAAGCACGCCGCAGTCACATAAATTACCTGGTTAATCTGCCGATTCTTTGCCTGATAACTAAAGATTTCGTGAGATTATATTAAGTTATCAATTTACCATTTTGAGCCGGGCGCTTGTGGAAAGCCTAAGAGCCGCCCGTATCATTTTGTTCAGTTATCAGTGATTGACCTTTAAAGTACGACTGAACGAAAAAGCAATTTTGGGGAGAGTTTAGCACGAATTAATTAGTATGTCAAACGTTACTAAAAAGGGTTTTATTTGGGTTTTTTTAAAAGCGTAAATATGACTACCGTAATAATTGACAGAGTGTAGAAATGGTGTTAAACTCTGCGCAGTCCTGTGAAAATTCTCCATATAAGAACGTAGTGTCTACCTGCGTCAGGTACTAACCAGTACGGGTAAAATGGAAAATAATATCCGTCAACATGTCATTCCCAACTTGATTGGGAATCCAGAAAGGGACGGGAAAGTCCGGATTCCCGCCGGAGTTTACCCCGTACGCCGATACGGGGTGGGAATGACAAAAGCATAGTATATTTGAAAATGTGTTATCCTCGCTATAGGGTCGGTCTTCAACTTCGGTCTTCAGCTATAGATGGCAACTGAATTTATATGGAGGACTGGATATGGAATTTGAAGGAAAAATCGTTCTGGTAACCGGAGCGGGTGGCAGCGGCAGCGGACAGGGTAAAGCCTTTTCCCTCGCCTTCGCCGCCGAAGGCGCTGACGTGGCGGTAAATGATATCAACCTCGAAAAAGCGGAGGCAACCGCCGCCGAAGTGACAGCGTTAGGTCGCCGCTCGGTAGCCGTCCAGGCCGATGTCTCCAACGAGGCTGAAGTCAACGCTATGATGGACAAGGTGGTCAAAGAGCTGGGAGGAATCGATATCTTGGTCAATAACGCCGGGTTCGGTTTGCCTATTCTGGTGGAGGATATGACGGCGGAGGAGTGGCGCCGCACCATCGGCGTCAACCTGGACGGGCCCTTCTTATGCTCTAAAGCGGTCATTCCTATTATGAAGAAACGCGGTGGAGGCCGCATCATTAATATCGCCTCCCCGGCGGGCAAGGCCATGACCGTCAACGGCTGCGCCGGCTATACCGCGGCGAAAGCCGGGGTGATGGGTTTCACCCGCCACCTCGCCTTCGAGGTCGGGCCCTATAAAATTACCGTAAATTCAATCTGCCCGGCCATAATCGTGGGCGGAGAGCACGTGCCGCCGCCCGATATCGTCCAGAAGATGAAAGAGGGTTCGCTCCTGGGAGACGTCACTACCCCGCAGGATTCCACCAATGCCGTCCTCTTTCTGGCTTCGGATAGAGCGAGGATGATTACCGGCACCAACCTGGACGCCTATCCTATCGCTCCCGGGGGCAAGGAGCACTGGAACAATTTCGTTAAGAGACGCAAGGATTTTAAAGCGGGGAAAATGGATAGGTCCTGGTAGTCTTTTATTAGAAAAACCTGAATGTGCGTATAGATAAGCAAGGAGGTATATATTATGACTGCGGAAAAAGCAGGCGCTTCTTATGAGGTAATCAGTCCCTGGGCGGAGGCCGACCCGGTACCGTTGCAAGGCCTTTCCCCCCGGCTGGATGACCTTGAAGGAAAGAAAATCGGTCTGCTCTGTAACAATAAGCGCGCCGCGCCCCTTATCCTGGACGCCACCGAAAGGCTCTTGAAGGAGCGGTTCAAGAAAGTCGAGACAAGCCGTTTCCACGCTCGAACCTTCTCGGTATCCTCGCTGGAGAAGGACAGGGAAGGGGAGTTTAACGACTGGATAAAGGGGGTGGATGCGGTTATCGCCTCCGTTGGCGATTGAGGGGCATGCACCAAGTACCTTGTGTACGACGCTATTTATATTGAGGGGAAAGGTAAGCCCACGGCCACCTTCACCTTCGAGCACTTCGCCAACGACGCCATGTCGGCGGCATCAAGCAAGGGCATGCCCGTTGTCAGGATTGTGCCGGAGGCTATTGTCTCCGAGTCCACCGTCGTCGAGACCATAGAAAAAGCTATCACGGCGGTGTTCGACGATATGGTCGCCGCCCTGACCAAGCCCCTGACCGCCGATGAAAAATCGCCCAAACGACGCGAACTGGAAAACCCGCCGCGAATCGTTTTCAAGGGCAACCTGGAAGAGGTCAACCGCTTCTTTTACCAGAGAGGCTGGACGGACGGCCTGCCCGTCATACCGCCTACCGAGGAAGCGGTGGCGGAGATGCTCACCGGCACGGACCTCCCCGCTGACCAACTGGTAGAGAAACTGGAGCCGCGCCTGGGCAAGGCCACGGTGGAGAGAATCGCCATCAATGCCGTCATGGCCGGCTGCCTGCCGACCCATATGCCCGTGCTCATCGCCGGCGTTCACGCCCTGGCCGATAATCCCGTCTGCGGTATGATGGCCGCCAGCACCGGCTCCTTTTCGCCTTTCTGGCTTATCAACGGGCCGGTAGCCAAAGATGTCAACATTCGCTCTACCTACGGCGCTACAAACCCGGGAGATATCGCCAATGCCGCCATCGGCCGCGCCCTGGGCCTGATTACCAAGAACGTCCGGGGCATTCGCAAGCAAATCGAGGACATGGGCGTGCTCGGCAATCCCGGCAAGTATACCTGGGTCGTCGCGGAGAACGAGGAAAACAGTCCTTGGGAGCCCTTACATGTCGACCGCGGTTTTAAGAAGGAGGACAGCACCATCACTTTGATGTTTCCGCAGTCCTTCCAGCAGATGATGCCCTTCGGGACGGATGATAAGGGAATTCTAGCAACGGTAGTTGGCAGTTTGACTCCAGCAAGGATGGGGTCTTTAGCGGTGCTGCTGACCCCCACCAACGCCGGGGCGCTCGCGAGCGGCGGCTGGAGCAAGCATGCGGTCAAGGACTATATCGTTGAGAATGCCGTCGTCCACGAAGATTACTTTGCCAGGCTGGGATTAAAAGCTGATAAGCCCTTTGACCGGGGCAACGTTACTGGTCCGGGGTCTGGTTCTAAGATATTCTATCCGAATCCCCACAATCCCGAACCCGTTCAGGTCTTCGTTTTCGGCGGCTTCGGCTCATGGATGGGTTTCTTACAGGGAATCGACCCGCTGATAACCAAGAAAGTGGAGTTACCGGCTAACTGGGCGCAGCTGGTCAAGAAGTATAAGAACGTTGTGCCTACCTATTTGAGATATTAGGAGTCAATTCAAAACTCTCCCCCTTTTCAAAAGGGGAGTGCGCAGCGAGAGGGGGCGATAGCCCCCTCTCAAATCTCTGTACTTTTATTTTAAATGCCTAGTCCGGCGTATTGCCCACCCTTGAATATTTACCCGTCGCCACTATATCCAGGAAAAGGACGGGTTTATTGATTTTTAAGAAGTTCAGCGGCCCGTGGTAAAGCCCGGCCGGGACGTATACGGATGTCGGCGATTTGACGATGTGTTTTTCCTGCTCCTCCCCTAGGGAAATTTCGATTTCCGCGTCGAAATCTTTAGCGTCGTCAGGGTTCGCCGAGAAGAAGCTCAAATACTGGGCGAACTCGTGCTTGTGCGGCTGGCTTATCATCAGGTGGGGGTGCGTGATATAAATACAGTCGGTGGACAGGTGCCCCCCACCGAAATCCTGGAGGTGCCTGGTGCTCGTCACGCGTGAAGTTTTGCCTTCGGGGTCGTCTTTAACGACTTCCGTGGTGAGATATTTCCCGTATTTCGTTCCGGCCATTGACTCTAACCCCCTTTTTGTTGCGGCTTTACCATGTTGCTGTATCCCTCGCTCATGCCGTCGTCGTGCCAGAAAGACCAGTCCAGTTCGACCCTTTGTTCCCTGGTCAGCAGCTGGGGGAAGAATTTTTCCGTGTGCTTGAATCCCTGGTTGATTTCGATGAATATCCAGGGCCTGACCGTCTTCAGGGGATTCCAGGGGCCGTGTATGAGGTTGGGGGGGAGAAAAACCACGGTGGTCTTGGTGATGACATGACGTTCCAGTTCCGGCCCCACATATAACTCGACCTCCGCCCCCAGGTCGTCGGGGTCGTCCGGGTTGGTGCCGATGTGTATCAGGAGTTCGGCTTCGCTGTGTATGTGCGGCGGGTGTCCTATTTTCATGCGTGGTTCTTCATGGGGGAGCACCCAGTGGATGAAATAGAAGTTGCTCCCGTTAATGGTGTTGCTGTCCATGCGCTGGAGAATAGGCCCCATGATAAACGGGGGGCCCGGCGGGGGTTCGTATTTCAGGAAGTACTTATCATATTTGCCGTTAGACATTTCCATCCTCCGTGTTACGAATTTCTGTTATTTCGCATCTCGGCGCGGTTATATCTCCTTCCGTGAACCCTGGTAATGCCGCTTGTCTGCTAGAGTTCCCGGAAGCTGTGCAGCAGCTCGAAATTAATGAGGCCGCTCTCGGCGATATTTTCGATTTCCACTCCGGCCTCGACGGCCGCCGCAACGGGATTAAGTCCGCCAAGCTGTACGACGCCGACCCGGTTAAGAGCGACCGAAATCTGGCAGAGCGAATCGCTGGTATTACCTAGGGCATAAATCCCGCCGATGCCGACTTCCTTGAGTCTGGCTGCCTTCTCCTCGACTACTTCTCTGGCCGGCGCCGGTATGGTGCGGAACGCTCCCAGGATTTTACCGCTTCCCGTCTGGGAAGCCGGCCCCACGCTGGTCATTTTCGCCTGGATAAATTGCTCGGAGGGGTCTGTAGAAGTGCCGGCGTATTCGGTTATCGCCACGAATCGTCTCGGCCTGGAATCTCTGATTTCCAGCACGCCGCCGAACCTGAACTCTGTGGGCACCCCGGCCTTAAGGAGGACGCCGTTTATTGAAGCCCCGCAGATGGTGGCAAAGCCGATTTTACCATCGGGGATGACCACGGAACCGAGTTTCTCCCCGGCGCCCGCTGTGGCCACCAACTCGCTGACGCAGATTCCGGCCTTGAAGACATCTTTCATCGCCGAAAGCGCCTTCTTGAACCTGTCTCTGTCTATAATCGAGGTATTTATCGCCAGCTGTCCGGTGCGTTTTTCGGGGTCGAAGGTGGTCTGGTAGGCCAGCATCTCTAGCTTATCGCGCACGAGGCCGAGCTGCCGCGGTGCCAGTGCTTCCTTGACCTCCTGCCTGCCCAGGGGCGTAATCGTCCTGCCGTCCCGGCCGCCGGGCTGGGTGAAGCCGCGTTCGTCGGTTATTTTCAGGTGATATCGTACCGCCCTCTCGCTAAGGAAGACCCCGTCGTGCTCGAGGAAGCGGGCGATGGTGATTGAGCCGAGGGGTTCCGAGGACTCGCTCAAAACTTTAAGGATGGCTATTAACTTATTTTCGGCATCGGCACCGACAGGCTGGTCCATTTGAAGCTGCCTGACTTTCTGTAAGGGTTTGAGGCTATTATACCACGCATTGGCTAATAGCAAAATAACGGCGGGAAGGAAATGACAAATATTGGGAAAAGCCTGTTTACCACTTGTCAGTCCCTTTTAAACCGGTTGGTGATGGGGAGCCTCCTGTCCCTGCCGAAGGCCCTGGGGGTTATTTTTACGCCCGGCGGCGCCTGCCGCCGCTTGTACTCGCTGGTATCCACCAGCCGGGCCGCCCGCCTGATTATCTTCTCGTCGATGCCAGTGGTCATAATCTGCTTGATGCTTTTATCTTCTTCGACATAGGCGGTCAATATGGGGTCGAGTACCTCGTATGGGGGCAGGGAGTCGGTATCCGCCTGGTCGGGCCTTAGCTCGGCCGATGGCGGTTTATTTATAACCGTAGACGGTATTAGGTCGGTGCCGGCCAGCGTGTTGCGGTACCTGGCCAGTTCGTAGGCCAATGTCTTGGGCACGTCTTTGATAACGGCGAAACCGCCGGCCATGTCCCCGTACAACGTGGTATAACCGGTGGCCATCTCGCTTTTATTGCCGGTGGTCAGCACCAGCCAGCCGAACTTGTTCGATATCGCCATCAGGATATTGCCCCGTATGCGGGCCTGTATATTCTCCTCCGCTACGCCGGACTTCGTCCCCCGGAAGGCTTCGGCCAGCGTATCCAGGTACGCTTTATATATATTTTCGATGGGGATAGTGAGCAGTTTGGTGCCCAGGTTTTTAGCCAGAAGCTCGGCGTCCGAAAGGCTGCCGCTGGAGGAATACCGGGAGGGCATGGCCACCCCGACTACGTTTGACTTGCCCAGAGCGTCGACGGCTATGGCGGCTACCAGGCTGGAGTCTAGTCCTCCGGAGAGGCCGATTAATACCTTTTTGAAGCCGTTTTTCAGGATATAGTCCTTTGTGCCCAGCACTAGGGCCTGATAGACTTCTCCCGGGAGGCCGGTGACCTCGACATGCCTGGGAGCAAGGGATGGTTTATCCGTGCCGAACGGAGCTTCGGATACCGTTATTTTATCACTCGGGTGCCATCCTTCCTCTTCGTAACGCAGGAGTCCCTGCCGCCAGCGGGGGTCGTGAAGGCGGGTCCGGAATACATTTTCGACATCGAGGTCGGCAATTACCAGGTCTTCCTCGAACTGCCTGCCCCTGGCGATTAGCTGCCCCTTTTCATCGACAATGAGGCTGTTGCCGTCGAAGACAAGCTCGTCCTGCCCGCCCACAAGGTTGTTAAAGGCAATAATAGCCACATTGTCCGCCGCGCGCGTCTCTACCATTCTTTCGCGGACGTCGGCCTTGCCGAAGTGGTAAGGGGAGGCGCTGATATTAATGATGACCTCGGCGCCGGAGGAAGCCTGTGTGGTCGCCGGCCCGGACTCGTACCAGATATCCTCACAGATGTTGATGCCGATGTTGATTCCCGAGATGGTGTAAATGGGGCACTCGCTTCCCGCCCGGAAGTAGCGGTTCTCATCGAAGACGCCGTAATTGGGCAGGAATATCTTGTGATATACGCCGGCCAGTTTTCCATCGTGAATTACGGCGGCGGCGTTATAGATATCCTGGTTGGCGTCAATGAAACCTGCGACGAGCGTTATGCCCGAAGAAGCCTCGACAACCTTCTGGAGAGATTGCAGGTTTTCCGCGATAAACTGCGGTTTGAAAAGGAGGTCTTCGGGTGGGTAGCCGCAGATGGCCAGTTCCGGAAAAGTCAAAAGGTCCACACCCGAAGACCTGGCTTCTTCAATCGCTTTCAGTATTTTCCGCCGGTTCCCGGCGAAATCACCCACCGTGGCATTTATCTGTGCCATGCCGATGCGGAGACGGCGGGTATCAAGCCACTTTGTCATGACGGCTCAGCCTCAACTTACAATATCGGCAGGTATTTATTAAGCTCGTATTCGGTTACCTGACTCCGATATTCGTTCCACTCAATCTTCTTGTTCTGGATGAAAGCCTCGAAGACATGTTCGCCGAGTGCCTTTCGCACCAACTCGCTATTTTCCGCCAGCAGTATCGCTTCCAGTAAGCTGGCCGGCAGAGTGCCGATACCCCTTCGCTCGCGCTCCTCCTCGGACATCTCGTAGACATTTTCTTCCACAGGCGCTGGGGGTTCGTAGCCCTTCTCGATGCCTTCCAGGCCGGCGGCCAGCATCACGCTGAAGGCAAGGTAGGGATTGCAGGCCGGGTCCGGGGAGCGGAACTCTAGCCGGGTGGCCTTCTCGCGGCCCGGCCGGTACTCCGGCACGCGGACAAGGTCGGAACGGTTACGCCGTGCCCAGGAGAGATAGACCGGTGCTTCGTAGCCGGGCACCAGGCGCTTGTAGGAGTTGACCCACTGGTTGCAGACGGCGGTAATTTCAGGAGCGTATTTCAACAGGCCGGCGATATAGCTCTTGGCTTCTTTAGACAGGTGATAGGGGTCTTTTGCATCGAAAAATGCGTTACTATCGCCTTTGAACAGCGACTGGTGCACGTGCATGCCGCTGCCGTTGATGCCGAAAACCGGCTTGGGCATGAAAGTTGCGTAAACACCGTGTTTAAACGCCACTTCTTTTACCACCAGCCGGTAGGTCATAACATTATCGGCCATGGTCATGGCATCGGTGTACCTCATGTCTATCTCGTGCTGGCTGGGGGCCACCTCGTGGTGGGAATACTCTACGCCGATACCCATCTCCTCAAGAGTAAGCACCGTATCCTTTCTCATGTCCACGGCAGCATCCCGGGGGG
This sequence comes from Dehalococcoidales bacterium, assembly GCA_034430575.1. GTDB lineage: Bacteria > Chloroflexota > Dehalococcoidia > Dehalococcoidales > RBG-16-60-22 > JAFGPF01. The sequence continues at coordinate 3 of DAOUDZ010000073.1, read as the reverse complement.
TCA